>JBOFEH010000188.1:0-11865 GCA_051647765.1 Cellulosilyticaceae bacterium
GTATCGGAGCAGCAGTTCCGGTAGGTGGATGCTTTTTATTTTTAGTTTTACTTTTGTATAGATTTTTTCAAAGAGAATTTATATAATGGAGAAAAGATGTTGGAGCATATAAGGAGGAAAACAGTTGAAAGTAAGAGAAAAACTTAAATTTTTGGCAATCATAATGTGCTGTTTTGTCATGGGCTATTCGAGTCTCTTAGCAAAGGCACCAGAGCTGATTCGTGTAGGTCTTGAATCGGTTTATAAAGATCAGAGTGAGATTAAATTATCAAGCAAAGGCAACATGAAAATAGGTTTTTGGGACAATGGGAGACTAAGAGAAGAGGGCAAATTAGACGCACCCAATATTACCATTCGCCCAGTTAACAGTAGCTATTATACGTTAGGAGACTACTATGATAGTTTTCAAGAGGCGAATAATGCATTAGGGCTATATGGCCAAGGCGCAGTTATTGCCTATACAGAAGAGGGTGATTATGGGATTTATATGACACAATTAGAAGAGGGTGTCATGCCTGTATTTACAGGGAGTAGTGCCTATGAAGTTTACAATGACTTTAATGAGTTGATTCTTGTATGTGATAATACAACCAGACCACTGGTATTTCAAGGTGAAGATTACCAATATTCGTATCCAATAACAGGTGTAGGGGCTACACGTCAATATAGAGGAGCTATTGAAATTGTAAAAGGACAGTATAAAGGATTGACACCAGTAAGTCTTGTGGGTATGGAAGAATACCTTTATAGCGTGGTTGGTGGTGAGATGGTCGCTTCATGGCATGAAGAAGCACTTAAGGCACAAGCGGTAACGGCGAGAGGAATTGCAACTTTCCAGTACAAAAGACATCTTGCAAAAGGCTATAATGTTACGGATAGTACGGTCACACAGGTTTACAAAGGAATCAGTGCAGAGCATCCTAGAACAATTGCTGCTGTAGAAGCCACAAGAGGAGAGATTGCGACCTATAATGGGAATGTTGCAGAGACACTCTATTACTCAACCAGTGGTGGCTATACAGAAGACCCAGTCTATGTATGGGGGAATACGGTACCATACTTAAAAGCAGTCCCTGATACTTATGAGGTAGAACCTGAGATGAAACCTTGGAGCCGTAAGATCACATTGGCGGAGGTGGAGCAGTGTGTGAAGGCCAAAGGCGGTAATGTAGGGACCGTAACAGGTGTTGAGCTTGTATCCCGTACGCCTAGTGGTCGCGTGAATGAAATGAATATATTAGGAACAATGGGTACATATACAGTTAAAAACGAAGATGTTAGAACCTTCTTTAGTAGCTCAAAAGAAGGTTCTCTAAGAAGTCGTATGTTTCAGTTTATACCTTATGGACAAGAAAATACAGGTGGTGGAAGTAGTCAGCAGAATGTGAGTGTCATTACATCTAGTGGCATGGCTACCGCAGACTTAGCGCTTATGAAAGTAACCGATGGGGTAGTAACCACGACACTACCAAGTCTTGTATTTGCAAGTGGAGCAACCAATAATACAATCTTAGAAAAAGATGCTAAGGGGCAAAGTGTTCAGACTGATAAGTCTGCTGTGTATAGCGATTTTACTGTCTATGGCAAAGGATTTGGTCATGGGGTAGGAATGTCGCAAAGTGGTGCCAAAGGCATGGCTAATGCAGGTTTTACATATGATGAGATTATTAAGTATTATTACCCTGGGGTTATCATTGAATAACACCTCATTTTAAAAAGACAACTTGACGAAATTTGTATAAAACCGTACTATTATAACTAGAAAATTACACACTAAGCGTATGGAATATACAGAGGCAGAATGGAGAAGTTATGAAAACATCAGATTTTTATTTTGATTTACCAGAAGAGTTAATTGCACAAGTACCTTTAGCGGACCGTACAGCATCTCAGTTGATGTGTCTTGATAAAACAACAGGTGAAATTGAACATAAGCATTTTTATGATATTATAGATTACCTTAAAGAGGGCGATTGTCTTGTACTTAATAACACACGTGTGATCCCGGCAAGATTGTTTGGGGCAAGAGAAGGGTCAGGTGGCAAAGTGGAGATTCTTCTTTTGACACGTAGAGATGAGAAGCAGTGGGAGGCACTTGTTAAGCCGGGCAAAAAAGCCCGCATTGGAGATCGTATTGTATTTGGAGATGGGATATTAGTTGCAGAAGTAAAAGAGATCATTGAAGATGGTAAGCGTATTATTGCTTTTGAGTATGAGGGGATTTTTGAAGAGGTATTAGACCGTTTGGGTGAGATGCCATTACCACCATATATTCATGAAAAGCTAGAAGATAGAGAGCGTTACCAAACGGTGTATTCAAAGCATGACGGGAGTGCAGCGGCTCCTACAGCAGGACTACATTTCACTACAAAGCTTATGGAAGAGATTAAGTCTAAAGGTATTAAAATTGCCTATGTCACACTCCATGTTGGGTTAGGGACATTTAGACCTGTAAAGGTAGATGATGTCTTAAATCATGATATGCATTCCGAGTTTTATATGATTGATGAGGAAAATGCAACAATCATTAATGAGACTAAAGCAGCGGGTGGACGTGTGATTTCAGTTGGTACAACCAGTACCAGAACCCTTGAATCCAATGCAGATGAGAGTGGTAAGATTACAGCAAGTAGTGGCTGGACAAATATTTTTATTTATCCAGGGTATACATTTAAGTGTATTGATGGACTGATTACCAATTTCCACTTACCAGAATCCACTTTGATTATGTTAGTGAGTGCCCTAGCCGGTAAGGAACCAGTGCTTAAGGCTTATGAAACAGCAGTACAAGAGTCTTATCGTTTCTTTAGTTTTGGAGACGCCATGTTCATTCATCCTTAATACACAGCCCTAAAAGGTCTTATATGCCCTAGCGCATATAAGACCTTTTATTTGAAGATTTTGGGAGTTTGGCTTATAATAAGAGAGAAAAGTTGTGAAACGATAGAAAAAGGGGGAGTGCTGTATGTATGCATTGATTACAGGAGCTACCAGTGGAATAGGCAAAGCCCTTGCTTATGAATTTGCTCAGGCAGGGTACCCATTAATACTTGTAGGGAGAGATGAAAAGGCTTTAGTTGGGCTCCAAAAACAAATCCGTTTGGAATATCAGGTTCAAGTCAAAGCATGTAAAGTTGATTTGTGTGATCAAAAAGCCAGGCTAAGGTTGATTAGATGGTTACAAAAAGAAAAGATACGGTTGCAGTTTTTGATTAATAGTGCGGGAATTGGTCAGTTTGGGTCATTTGAAAGTTATGACTATATACAAGACCAAAAAATGTTACAGACCAATATAGAGGCGCTAACACACCTCACGAAAGAACTTATACCGTGTATGATTACGAGAAGTAAAATCTTACAAATAGCATCTACTGCGGCATTTGCACCAGGCCCTTATATGGCGGTTTATTACGCTTCTAAAGCTTATGTGGTTTCTCTAGGGTTGGCCTTAAGAGAGGAGCTGGCACCCATAGGGATTGGTGTGAGCGTTTTATGTCCAGGCCCAACACAAACACCTTTTACGCGTAAGGCGCAAATGAAAAAAGCAGATTTTGCCAAGAAGTGGGCAATGACGCCGGAGCAAGTTGCCAAGGCCGCTTATCAGGGGTTAGTAAAGGATAAGGCAGTCATTATACCAGGTAAGAGTAATTATATAGCCATGCTAGTCATGAGAAACTGTCCCATGATAATAGCAGCAAAAATAGTGAGTTTGACACAAAAGAGAGGGTAAGGGAGAGTTAGGATGAAACATAATAAATATTTTGAAATTGCATTTAGAGATGTAGACCAAAAGGGTTATTTGAAAATGAGTGCATTAGTGGATCATATGCAAGAAACCTCTAATGAGCATGCTGCTTTATTAGGAATTGATTTTCAGGAGGCATATGAAGGGCATCCCTATTATTGGATTGTATCACGTGCAAAAATGTGTTTAGAGACTTACCCTAAGTGGAAAGATAAAATACGCATTGAAACTTATCCTGTAGGAGCGGATCGCTTATTTGCAGTCAGACGTTTTAATATTTATAATGAACAGGATGAGCAGATGGGGTATATTATAGGGTACTATATTGTTATGGATGGCAAGCAGCATAGACCAGTAAGACTCAAAACTTTTGAGGGGGATTTTGCCCTTTTTAGAGAGAAGTATGAAGGTGAAGAACTTCCGAAGCTAGAGTTAGCGACCTATAGACACCGAGAAGATGTGAGAAAGGTCAGAAGTGGAGAGATTGACAGTAATAACCATATGAATAATGCCCATTATATCAGATGGACAAGTGATTTATTGACTTGCGAGGAACTTCTTGAACATCCGATACGTAGTATACAGACAAACTATATCACATCACTTGTTGAAGGGGATGAAGTAAAAGTTATTCTTACACGTGATAGCAATTACCGTTATATAGCACAAGGAATGGATCTAGAAGAAAACATTATTTACTGGACCAGTGAATTGATTTTGCACGAATAAAAGACATTAAGGAGTGAGACATATGAGAGCTGATTTACACATTCATACGTATTTTTCAGATGGTACAATGACGCCTGAAGAAATTGTGACTAAGGCAAAAGAAAAGGGTGTAGGTATAGTGGCTATTACAGACCATAATAGCTACGCATCTTGGGAAAGATTCCAAAAGGCCGCATTAGAGGCAGATATTACGCCAATTAAAGGTGCAGAAATTAATTGTCAGTACAATGGCAGGGTATTTCATGTACTAGCCTATGGTTTTGAGAATACAGCAGAACTTGTGAAGCTCATCAATCAAGCGGACAGTGAAATGCAACGTATGAGTGATGATTTGGTGGAGAACTTGGCGAAGGGCTATGGAAATGTGAGCTTAGAGGACTTCACAAGCTATACTTATGATCGACGTAAAGGTGGCTGGAAAGGTCTACACTATTTATTAGATAGAGGGATTAGTGACCGCTTATTTGGTGGCTTTAAATATTACAAAGAATATGGTTGTGATTTTATAGCTTATGAATTTCCAGAGATGAAGGCACTTTGTGCGGCAATCAAGGAAGCAGGAGGCTATAGTGTATTGGCCCATCCTGCTAATTACTATAGTCAGCTTTCAAGAGAAGAACTTGAAGGGGTTTTGGAAGAAATCAAGTTGCAAGGTATAGCAGGAATCGAGTGTTATTATCCAACACATAGTGAGCTCATGACACAAACTTGTATTGATTTTTGCAAGGCAAATGACTTACTCATCACTGTAGGAAGTGATGAGCATGGTGCATTTGGTGAAGAAGCTAAAAGTATGGAACAAACAATAGGCTGTATGCCAGTAGCGTTAGAACAGCTTTGCATCCAACCGTTATTAGAAGAATAAAAGTGCCCTTTGTGCACGTATTGATTCACGCAGTGGTGATAGTGTAGAAATTGGATTTCCTACACTATCAAAAGACTCTCCTTAGGGAGAGTTTTTTTATGCCAAAAACTTATGGGGACAAAGTTGGCTAATACTGACAGTAAAAGTGGTGTATACAATAGATTATAGGGCGAAATGACCAATCAAATTAAGAAACTGTAGGTAAAAATGGAGAAAAATAACAAAATCACTATTTATTATTTAAAATATTCAGACAAATGATACAATATTAGTGTAAAGAAATTGAAAGGAGAGAGAGTATGTTTAGAAAAACAAAGAAAAAATGGGTAGCATATCTTGCTGCAATGATGATGCTTGCAAGTAGCTGGGGGACTATGGCAACTTACGCAGCACCACTTACAGATGTCATGGTAGCAGCAGAAGCTTATGCGGCGACATCAGCACCGGGTAAACCGAATTTGAGTCACGATAATTATGGGGGGGTTGGAACTTTTAATGTGGAGGCAACCTTATGGAGTAATGCAACAGCTACAAAAGCTGTACTCTATGAAAATGGTGTTGCAATCTATGAAAAAGCGTTAACACCTGCAGCAAATGGTAGTCAGACAGTAAAGGTTCAAGTATCACCAACTTACAATGGTACATATGAGTACTATATGGTTTATAGCAATGAAGCCGGTGCAACACAATCTAATACCATCACGGTTAAAGTCACAACCGGTAAATTACCACCAGCACCACCACGTACAGAGCCTAATACAAATGGCAAGAAAATTGTTATGTATTATCCAGAGTGGGGTATTTATGGTGGGCATAATAGCTGGATGCCAAAAGACATCCCATGGGAAAGTATTACCCATATGAATTATGCATTCTTTACAATTGGAGGGCCTAGTAAAACACTTGAGCCAGGAAAACCAGGAGAAGTTATTATCTTTGATAGCTGGGCAGCTACAGGAGCAGATGCAGGCACAGGAGAGCCTTTTGGTTCAGAATACAAAGGGACTTTAGGCGCTATGCGTAAAGCTAAGAGAGAATACTCACATGTACGTATGATGATGAGTGTTGGTGGATGGTCTCAATCAGCAAACTTCGTTGAAGCAGCAGCAACAGCTACTGGGCGTCAAACTTTTGCAGATAGTGCGATTGCACTCATGAGACAATATGAGTTTGATGGGATTGACCTTGACTGGGAATACCCAACATTCTCACGTGAGCCAGATATCAATGATAACCCTAATGATCAAGGGAATCCAAGAGCAAGTGCAGCAGATAAAGAAAACTTTACATTATTGTTAAGAGATTTAAGAGCTGCTCTTGATAAAGCAGGTCAAGAAGATGGCGTACACTACGAGTTAACAGTTGCTGTAGGTGCAGGTATTGATAAAATGGAACAAACAGAGGTTTCAAAATATCATCAATATGTAGACTTCATTAACTTAATGACTTATGATTTCCATGGTGCATGGGAACCTATTACAGGCCATCAGTCACAACTTTATGGACGTACAGATGAGTACAATCCATATGACGAAGTTGTTACACAGTACAATGTAGATCAAGCAGTTAAGAACTTCCAAGGTCAAGGTGTTCCAAATAACAAACTTGTAGTAGGTGTACCTTACTATACAAGAGGATGGAAAAACGTTGAGCCAGTGGAAGTTGTACCAGGTCTTCCAGGACTTTATGCACCAGTTAAACCAGATGCATTTGGTTACTATGGGGCAAAAGGTATTTTTGATGGTGGGGTACCAGCAGGTAACAACCCATACTACCATATTGTAGAAGTATTAGAAAAAGATCCAGCATTCAAAAAATACTGGGATCCCTATGCACAAGTACCATACTTATACAGTGAAAGTAAAAAAGAGTTTTATACTTATGATGACCCACAATCTATAGCTGTTAAAACAGACTATATCAATACAAACAATTTAGGTGGGGCTATTATTTGGGAAGCAACTTGTGAGCGTGTAGGTAATCCTGTGCTTACAGACCAAATCTTTAATGCATTCTCTAAAGGGTCAAGTGGTATGCCAGCAGCTGGAAGTATTAGTGTAGATAAAGCTTCTGTTGGTGTGAAAGAAAATTATACTGTAACAGTAAATGTACCAGCAAATAGTAAAGCAACATCTTATGAGCTTTTAGAAAACAATCAAACAATCAAAACAGGTGCTGTCACAGCAGCAGCAGAAAAACTCACATTCCCAATTCAAAAAGAAAAAGCGGGTAAATTTACTTACCAAGTTGTTCTTAAAAACAATAGTGGTAGCAAAGTGAGTAATACAGTAGCAGTAGAAATCAAAGATGTGGTAGCAAAACCACTTGCAGCAGTCGTATCTGCAACAGCTGTCAAAGATGGTGCTTATACAGTAACAGCAACAATTCCAGCACAAAGCGCTGGAGAAAGCTATAAACTTTATGAAGGAGCAACAGTAATTAAACAAGGCGTTGTTGATCCTAAAGCGGTAGCAGTGACAACAATTACACAAGAATTTACAAAGAAACCAGTCGGTTCTTATGTGTATAAAATGGAAATCACAAACCAAGCAGGCAGTGCAATGAGTAATGAAGTGGTAGTAGTGGTAGAGCCTGCTGTATCAGGTAAACCTAAAGTGCCAACATTAACAGCAACAGCAGTTAAAGACGGTGCTTATGATGTAACAGGGACAATTCCTGCAAAGAGTGAAGCAACAGCTTACACACTCTATGAAAATAACGTAGCAGTAAAAACAGGTGTCGTAACACCAGATGCAGCTAATGTAACAACTGTAACAAATGCTGTCAAAAACAAACAACCAGGTACGTATACTTATAAACTTGAAGTGACCAATACGGTAGGAACAAGTGTAAGTAATGAGGTGGTAGTGGTTGTAGAAACAAATGTACCACAAGAAAAACCAAAAGCAGCAACATTAACAGCAACAGCAGTTAAAGATGCTGCCTATGATGTGGTTGGTTCAGTACCAGCTCAAAGTGGTGCAACAAGCTACAAACTTTATGAAGGAAGTGCTGTCATTAAACAAGGCACTGTAGATGCCCAAATGGCAAGTACAATCACACAAGCATTTACCAATAAAGCAGAAGGCACTTACGCATACCAATTAGAAATGATTAATGCAGTAGGAAGCACAATGAGTAATACCGTAACTGTTACAGTTGAAAAAGTGGTAGACCCAGGTGTAAAACCAGGTGCATTCCAAATTTCAACTAACAGATGGAATGGTGAAGCAAGTTATGATGTAAACTTCAATATGTATTGGGGAGAAAACGGTACATCATGGAATCTCTATGAAAATGGTGTCCTTGTACACACTGCAGCACTAAGTGGTAAGTCGCCAAATGCTCAATCAGGAAGTGTCACACTCTCACAAACTGCAAATGGTACGTACAAATATGTTGCTGAACTTGTGAATGCAGCAGGTAAAACAACATCTAACGAATTAGTGATTAATGTAACACAAGCAAATGCAGGCGGTGGTGGGACACCAACACCAACAGCAAAACCATCAGCACCAGCAGCGGCACATAACAATTGGAATAACCTTCCTAATTACCAAATTTCATTTAATATGTGGTGGGGAGAAAATGGAACATCATGGAAACTCTATGAAAATGGTATGTTAGTCCATGAAGAATCATTAACTGCAAATGGTCAAAGTGCACAAATGGGAACTTATAATGTTCAAAATAAGGCACCTGGCACATACACCTATTATGTAGAATTAATTAATGCAGCGGGAGCAACTTCATCAAATGAAGTGACTGTAACTGTAAACTAAGAATGTCAAAGCTAAAAGGGATGTTGCATTTTTGCAACATCCCTTTTAGCTTTGAGGAGTACTGACACCTGATAAATACCACGGGGGCAATGCATCTAATCCGATGCAGCCAATCATCTGACCCTGTGAAAGGTCATAGGTAGCGAGATAGTTTGGATAGAGATTATCAGGGGATGTACGTGTAACTAGTGAAAGTGTATCTGGTGTTAGTACAGCCGATATGAGGTCATCTGTAGCAGAAGGTAATGTGAGTTGGCCTTTTGCTAGAACAGAGAAATCTAAATCAAAGAGCGTATAAGCCATACAATCACCTGAGACTTGTCCATAGATGAGAAGCTGGTTAGAGGAAGCTAATACGCCAGTAGGTGTAAACTCTAAAGCATATGTGCCCAAGGCTGGGTTGGTGGGAGTTGTAACCAAGAAGCCTGTCTCTGTTAGAAAGATACCCTCGGAACGGACAGTCAGTGCTGTCTGAGTACGCCTAGAAGCAGCAGAGGTTGTTGGGATGGGGAGGGCTTGTGCTACCTTGCTAGAATCTAGATTGATGGTATAAAGCAAACTCTCATAACTATTGGCTTTACCCCCTAAAACAGTAAGTGTATCCCCTGTTATTTGAAAATGAAAAGGATACATGGTGCCAAGGTCTTGGGAGGGTGAATAAGAGGGCGTCGTAACACTTTGCGTCTCCTTGTTAAGGATAAAAATATCTTGGAGCGTACCTACAAAGCCTAATACCAACCACCTGTCATCTTCGTAAAAATGGGAAAGGTATTGGGGCGTATCACGATTAGCCCCTTGACAGTAGCTCGCAACCTGATGGGTCCAGTGTTTGTAGGTGTTAATAGGAACAGAGCCTTCACTATAGTCTGTAAATGAGAGGGGAGAAGGTTTGAACCCCTGTGTGGTCATATCAAAGGACTGTAGATTGGCACTCGGTGAGCTTTTGTAGTGTAATGTGAGTGGAGGGGTTGAAGCGGTATTCCCCACTAATAAATCAGAGGAGGGACTAAAGGATAAAACATGGTGAATAAAAAATGTCATCATAGCCAGAAGCATGATGACACCTCCTAAAATCATTTGTTTACGCAAGTGTTACCATCCTTTCTGAGGATCAAAGCCAAAAACTTGGAGTGTCTCTAAATAAGGACTATTGGCAATATCTTCTGGAGAAATAAAGATGCCCCCACTACTATCAAGATCAAAACCAAACTGATTAAAGGCTTGCCATACAATCAAAGAGCAGTGGGTGCTGTTCGGTGCTGAATGAAAGTTTTTCATACCTAAGATGTTGTAAGGGATATCAAGAAGTTCGCTGCTAGCATAGGCAGCAATAGCATCACCAACTTCTTGAGGGGTATCCTTGAGACGCATCATCTTAAAAGTAGGATAATATTGCCAGTCACTTGCATTCTGTAACACGCTACGTGTACCAGGAGCAAGTGACTCTAGCACTTTGCCGCGTTTGGCATCTACCACAATGCCAGCATGACCATGGCGCCAGTTGGCGGTGTAGGTTGACTTGGTCAAAAAGATATAGCCATTATCATAAGGTGCCATCTCAAAAGCTTGGATGCGTTGGCCCATATCGTTTTGGGCTTGATCAATGCGAGTGAGGGGGTTCATATTGGTCTTAACCACCTTGAGTTTTTTGAAATAGCGTTGTTGAAAGTTTAGCATTTGTTCTCTAAAATCAGGGGATTGCTCAAGTTGCTGAATCAAGGGCTTGGCAATGCCTGTCTGATGATAAAGGAGTGTATAATCTTCTTCTGATAAAACAGACTGCTCCAGTACTGTGGTCAAATCTGTCATGCCAGAAGGAGTGTAGAAGTTAGCAGAAGCCACAAGGTAACTGCCTAGGAAGTAGCTAAATAAAAGTGCCATACTAATAAGCACTAGTTTGTGATGTTTTTTCAAAGTAACCTACTCCTTAATGAATGTTTTTCTATTAGTATAACAAACATTTGTAAAGATAGTAAGAAAAAATGCTTGAGGAAGTCAAGGTAGTAGGGGTACAATGAAGTGGCAAAATAGACAGGAGGATGACAATTATGATAAAACTCATAGCATCAGACATGGACGGGACTTTTTTGAACGAAGAAGGGAAATTACCAGAGGGGGCGTTGGCTTTAATTGAGATGTTAACCCAAAAAGGCATTACTTTTGCGGTGGCAACAGGCAGACAAACCAAGACAGTAGAAAATGATTTTGAGCCTATGGTGGCGCAGATTGCCATTATTGCTGAGAATGGCAGTGTTGTAAAATATAAAGGGGAAACAGTGAAGGTAGTGACTTTAGATAAAGGCAAAGTCAAAAGGCTTATCAAGGAGCTAAGAGAAGTAGAGGGAGCTATTACGGTGCTTTGTACGGAGCATTGTGCTTATATTGAAGCGGCACCAGAATTAATTGAAGATGAAATTAAAAAATACTATCATAGTAGATCGTATGTAGACGATTTATTAGAGGTAACAGAAGCACCAATTAAAATTGCGGTATATCATAAGACGCATGTGCAGGAGATTACCAGCGTCATGAAGGAAAGATGGGAAGAACATTTTAAATTAGCGGTATCAGGTGAGCATTGGGTAGATTTTGGCCACTTACTTGTCAATAAAGGACAGGCTATTGGTGCACTGCAAGAGCAGTTAGATGTGCCAAAAGAAGCGTGTATGGCATTTGGAGATTATTTCAATGATGTGGAGCTTTTGGATGCCGTTGGCGAAAGTTATGCCATGGAAAAAGCGCCA
>JBOFEH010000189.1:0-1986 GCA_051647765.1 Cellulosilyticaceae bacterium
GAGGAAATCACAACTGTCATTTGCTTCTCCTCTACTGCTTCAAGGAGTAAGTCTAATAACTGCTTCTTAGCAATCGCATCAAGCCCAGATGTAGGCTCATCTAATACCATCACCTTGGGGTTACAAGCAAGATGTAGCATAAAAGATACACGCATCTGCATCCCTTTAGAAAGCTGCGTTACCTTGCTACTTGGCTTGATTTTAAAAATGGTGTTGTAGCGCTCAAAATCTGCCCTACTAAAGTCTGGATACATGGCTTCAAAGAAGTCTACAAGTTCTTTGACTCTATAACTCTTAAAAAACTGGTTACGGTCAGCCACATAACCTATGGTTTGTTTGACCTGATCATTCTCCCATACAGGCTGCTCTCCTATGAGAATACTTCCGCCATCAGCTTTATAAATACCCACAAGACACTGTATCAGTGTGGTCTTACCTGCACCATTCTCACCGATTAAGCCATGTATCGTACCAGGCTTAACATGTATTGTCACCTCATCCACAACCTTAGACTGGCCAAAACCTTTAGAGACACGATCTATTTTAATCATTAGCTATTCTCCCCTTTCAGTTCCTTGAATACCTTATCCACTTGCTCTATAATCTCTTGTTCTTCAAGCCCCATATAGTGTAACTCGATACAAATGTTTTTTAGTGTTTGATATAACTCTTTCATCTTTTCCTCATCCACCCTTTTGACTTGAATAGCACATATAAATGTACCTCTACCTCTTATTGTCTCAATCACCTTTTGTCTCTCTAACTCCTGATACGCCTTGCTCACTGTATTCGGGTTAATCGTAAGTATCCCCGCCAGTTGTCTCACTGAGGGTAACTGATCACCACTCCTTAAGATTCCCTTGAGCGTCTGTTCCTTGACCTGATCCACAATCTGTTCATAGATTGGCTTAGTACTTCTCACATCCACAACAAACATAAGCCACCTCCTCTACTCTTAGTCACTGCATTCTATGTTAAGTGTCTTACCTGTGTACTAAGTGTACTATTTCAACTAGTACACTTAAACTATAAAAGCATTCCAGATAAATGTCAATATTTTTTAGGGCTTAGTCCAAATAATATCCCTTACTGAAATCATATGAGTCTCCCAAGTATTCGTCTCTCTATTATAAAATTTGGTATCTGAATTAACTGCAAAAGGAATCTTGGCTTTTGCAAGCTGCTCAGTCATATAATCCGCAAACACAACCTGTTCTTGTACCGTATAATCATCTCCGTCATTATAGTTCCCCGGCATCCATGCGCCTACCCAAGTTGGGATTCCTGTCTGCTGCTGCCATGCTAGGGCTAAGTCTATCTTCTCATTGATAAGATTCTTCTCCGCCGGTGTTCCTACCGTCCATAGTTTCCTAGCATTATCCTTACTAGGTCCTGATGCATAAAAATGCCACTCTGCCATGAGATAGCCATTGTGCTGAGTCGGAATAGCAAGCTCCCCTAGGTAAGCTGCATCTGAACGTAATCGTGGCGAAATCATAATGATTCGTGTAGGATTGGTCTTTCTAATTGTAGTGACCGCTTTTTCGTACACTCTGTTAAGCTGATCTGGCTCTTTGCTCAGTGCATCCGTTACCTCAATTAATACATCAAAACTCAATAGGTGTGAGTAATCCTTATACCTATTAGCTACAGTCTCCCACCACTTAACCACTTTATTGATATTTTTGTCTGTAGGATTGTTTTTGAGCTCGTCGCCTTGGTAGGCAATAATCGGAATAATCCCATAGTCCAAGCAATCCTTGATTTGCTTATCAAGGGCCGCAAATAACGCCTCATCGGCCTCATCCTTGATACGAATACGCACATGCGAAATCCCCTGCGCCTTAAAGTCCTTAACTGCCTGCACATTATAGTTGCTTCTTCCTGCACTGGTTTTGGACCAGTCTACATCCATCCCTCGTCCTAATAATGCCTGATACTGCCACGGACTAATGGGCCTACTAACTATAGTATCCCCAATATTTT
>JBOFEH010000190.1:0-2832 GCA_051647765.1 Cellulosilyticaceae bacterium
CCTTTAGCCTATACCAAAATCTTTGCAGGGGTAGCGGAAGAGGTTATTGCCAATGAAATCAAAGTTTTACCTATAGGAACCAATGACGTGACAGAGACAACGGCGTATTTTGAGTGGGAAAAACTAAAGGATGCCAAAAGCTATGTGATTTACCGAGATGGGGTCAGGATAGGGCAGACAGAAGCGCTAGAATATACAGATAGTCAGTTAAAGTCAGGAACTACCTATTATTATGTGATTGAGAGTATAGACAAGGATGGCAAAGCTATCGGTAAGAGCAAGCATTTCCCAATCACTACCAAAGGCAAAGGCGCAGATGTGCCTACTCCGCCGACTGTGGTACCTTCTGGCACATGGCAACCAGGGGTTGATTATACATTAGGGGATACAGTAACCTATGATGGCAAGACTTATAGCTGTGCTATGGCCCATAGAGCATTAGGCGATTGGCAGCCACCACAAACACCAGCGTTGTGGACAGTCTTACCAGGTGGCAAAGTGGATGCCAATGGCACCGTATGGGACGTACAAGTGCAGTACAAAGTGACAGATATTGTGACTTATAATGGGCAGACTTACTCTTGTATTCAGGCCCATAAATCACTACCGGGCTGGGAACCAGACAAGACACCAGCACTCTGGGGACCATTCAAAAAATAACAAGGCAAAGGATAACAAAAGATGTATCTGATCATAACGTACTTCGTGATCATCAATCTAGTAGGATTTATGGTGATGGGGATAGACAAACGAAAAGCAAAGAAAAAGCAGTACCGTATTAGCGAAAAAACACTTTTCACAGTAGCATTACTCGGAGGAAGCCTCGGGACCACTTGGGGCATGAATCACTTTAGGCATAAGACCAAGCATTGGTATTTCAAGTTTGGGATGCCAAGTATTCTGATTGTGCAGATTGCTATTGTAGTGTGGATTTTAGCAATGATTTAAAGACCAGTACATTCATTTAATAGGTGAATGTACCGGTCTTTAATTTATTATTATTTGAAAAACGAAGGATATATTTGGCATGAGTTTTTGAGGGACATCATATGATAATATACATTAAATATGCTAGATAGAGTTTTAAAAAAGAGGTGAAAATTTTGGCATTTATGGATTACAAAAAGGTATTACCGGATATACCTAGTATACAAGGGAAGTCAGAATATTTTAATTCTAGTGTGCTGGTTTTAATTGCAAACATTAAAGGCAAAGATTATTTCGTGTTTCAAAAAAGAAGTATGAATATTAGACAAGGTGGAGAAATATGTTTTCCAGGAGGGAGGATTGAGCAGAAGGATCTGAATGTGATGGAAACAGCGATTCGTGAGACAGAGGAGGAGCTTGGCATTTCTAAATCCCAAATATATATACTAGGCCAAATGAATACTGTTGTTGCACCGATGGGAGCAACAGTTGATGCCTTTTTAGGTTATATAGATGAAAAAACCTTTCAAGAAATAAAAGTCAATGAAGATGAGGTGGAAGAAGTCATTATTTTACCTGTTTTGGACTTTAAAGATCCTAAGAAATATTCTGTTAGGATAGAAATTCAACCTACAAAGGTAAATCCAAAGACTAAAGAAGAAGTGGTTTTATTTCCAGCCGAAGAGTTAGGGTTATCAGAGAAATATACAAAACCATGGGGGGGATTTGAATACAATGTATTTGTGTATGAAACACACCGAGGCGTTATTTGGGGAATAACAGCGCGCTTAATTTATGAAGTTGTCAGTAAGCTCAGGTAGTATTATTTAAGAAAAGTAGTTTTGCTTTGATTGAGTTTTTTAACGGGGAGTGCTGGTAGGGCTATATATAGGGAGTATGTAGCCTAATCAGCTTTTTGTTTTTTAGAAGGGCGTAGTCACATTCCAAGCTAAATGATGTTATAGCCTGCTGCTTCAAGAACTTGTAATGCTTTCTGGAAGTGTTCTGATTTTGTGAGTATATAGTCTGTGTTATAAGTTGATATAGCAAAAATACCAATATGGTTTTCTGCCAGTAAGGTTGATATTTTAGACAGAATACCAATGAGAGAGAAGTCTAGTACCCCTTGTATCCTAAAGGCTTTCCAGTCATCATCTTGGTGCGTCACATTACTTGGGACAGACTCAGTAGGACATACGAGAGAATTTTCTTCATCTGTTTTGCCAATAAAGCAATAAGGACTATTAAAATCTACTTCTGAGAAGTCTTCTACCTTACATACGGAAAAATCATAGTCCATTTTTTTTATTTCCATTATTTACCCCCCTAAGATTAGTGATTCATTTGGCCTAAGTATAGCATAATATGAGGTGATTTAGTATAGTGCTATTGTTTTGAAGTTTTAGGAATGATTCTTTGGGCTATATAGGTTTGTAAAGGCGTATATAAGCGTTGTATAAATAGGAATAAGGATGATATAAAGTAGCATATTACGAGATGTGAAATTATAGGTATTTGAAACTTCACCGTATTCTAGAAGATATCTAGCTATCATACCTACAAGGGTTAAAGCTAGAGTCGTAGTATAGAGCCACTTGACTTTTGACTTATCATGTAGTTTTGCAAAGCCTAATCCGATGATGCCATAGGAAAGGATGAGCATATAGAGTTTACTAAAGTCTAAGGGATAGGGCTTACTGCTTATAGGGAACATAAAGCATCCTGCAAAGACGAGATAACCCATCAGGATAGACTGGGTAAGAGTCTTGTGTTGCCGTATATAACCTATTGGGTTATTAGCGGCTCTCTTGCCAATGAAAAAGCAGGTTGCAATAGTTAGAATAAAGATGATGACTAATACGATCATATGAACCTCCAATGAATAAAATAGATTGTAAGAAGCAT
>JBOFEH010000191.1:0-8572 GCA_051647765.1 Cellulosilyticaceae bacterium
CTCTGTGATTTCTCCTACAAATTCATAAGTTGTTTCATCAGAGACTAGTGTCATCAGGGTGCCACCTGTTGTTTGGTTACCTTCTACCGCCTTAACCTCTGTAATCATGCCATCCTGGTCAGCAGTTATCAAACCACCATTTGCTTTCATTTGCTGAAGCTTATGGACTTCCTTAAGTTTAATCTGCTCATCAAGTGCTATCAAACTTTTTTGGAGCTCAGTCTTAATCTCTTGGTTTTCCTCTGTAAGCTTAGCATCTGTCTCTTTACGTCTTGCTTTTTCCAGTTGTATTTGTGCATCTTCTAATAGTCTATTGATCTTAATAACCTCTGCACTCTGCCCTTGCATCATATCATCTATGACTCGTTGCTTAGCATCCACGTTACGCTTTGCCGTCTGGACATTTTGCTCTTGCGCTTTGATCTGTTCTTGATCTATCTCACCCTTTTTAACTTTGGCCAGTGTATCCTCTGCCTTCTTGAGTGCTTCTTCTGAGTCCTTGATGACCCTCTTCCAATCTTCTTCTACTATTTTATACTGCAGCTTTGCACGTTCTATAGCTTGCTGTGCTATATAAACCGGTCCTGTCGTCACATTATTATAATTGGCATAAGCATCATCTATAGCTAGCTGAGCACTTTTGAGTGCCTTATCTCTCTCATACTTTTTATCTTCTAGATTTTTTTTAGCCTCAAGAACATCCTCTTCTGCTTTTTGGAGCTGCTTTTCTAGGTCTTTACTTTTCATTATTTCAAGCTTCTCCTGTGCATCTTTAAGATCCTGTTCTGCTAGACTTAGATCTTCTTCTGCTCTTTGTACTTTTTGAACCTCATCTCCCATAGCCATTTCTCTATCTTCCTTAATCCGTTTGATAGCTAATTCTGCTTGGGCAATGAAATCTTCATCTGAGGGTAACTTGTTGTCTAACTCTAATTGCTTCTTTTGAACTTCTAGTTTTTTGAGTTCTATCTCTGCTTGAAGGAGCTTATCTTCCAAAGCTTCTACATCTAAAGTTATAAGTAAGTCCCCCTCACTCACACGGTCACCTTTTTGTGCATGAACTTTCTTAATCATAAACCCACTTACAGACGCAATACCTAATTCATCTTTGGGTTCTAACTTCCCTTCTACTTCTATATCATGATTGATACGTATACTCTTCGGTGTACTTACCTTAACAAAGGGTACTGTTATGGAATCTGCCACACGAGATAATACAGTTAATACAATCATGATAATCAGAAAACCACCTAGTAACTTTAGGGCAAATCTTCTTTCCTTAAACGACTCTAAATCTTTCATAGAATACACCTTTCTATTATTTCACTATTCCTTCATACCCGCCATGCGGATTCCTTGTTCCAAATAACTTTGACCACACCAAAAGACCAATAATGCTGGTAACAACATTAAAACAGATGCCACTATAGATATTCCTATATTATCTGCACCTATCTGAGGTAAATAAAGTGAAAGTGGCCATAACGATTTATCCTGTATAAACGTTAAGGGCTGTTCTAACATATTCCAGTATTCCAAGAATCCTAGAACAACTGCAGACATCACGCCTGGCACACCAAGTGGTATCCCTATGTAATAAAACGTCTTAAAATAGCCTGCTCCATCCAAAGAAGCCGCTTCTATCATCGCTTCTGGAATGGCTCTAAAAAATCGGTACATCATAAATACTGGAAATGTCGAAAATATAGCTGGTAAAATAACTGCTCCACGTGAATTTAACAAATTCATTTGGTCCAATACCAAATAATTTGATACCATTGTTACTTGGAAAGGCATGAGCATCAATGCAATATAAAGTGTAAACAATATATTTTTACCCTTAAATTTAAACCTTGCAAAAGCCCATGCTGCAGGTGTAGACACAATAACTTGACCGATCAAAATAGGTACTACAAGCCTGACTGAATTCCAAAACATCGCAAAAAACTCAGGTGAATCTAATAATAACGCTATATATGCCCTTAGTGTTGGATACATAGGAATGAGTGGCCACTCTGCCATCCCCTTAGTTCCTAATAATACAGGACCAAGTGAAGCCTTTATTTCATCTGCTGCCATAAAAGAACCGCTCATCAGCATCCATACAGGGATCCATACAACTAAGGTCAAAAGTGTTGTGACGATAAGTCTTATATTATTTTTCATGACTCCTCCTCACTTCCCCATGCCTTTTGCAGAAGCAATATAAATACAAGAATCACAATAGCCACAATAGTAGCTGCTGCTGACAATTTGTCTATGTCTAGAGATGTAAACCAATTATTGAATAAGTGTTGTAACATATACATACTATCATGTGGATAGTCTCCTGCTACAAGGTACGCCTCTCTAAATACTTTGAATGAATTGAGCAATGACAGCACGACGATGATAAAAAATGTGGGCATAAGATTAGGCAAGGTCATCTTAGTAAAACACTGCCATCTTCCTGCGCCATCTACTTTTGCCGCCTCATAAATATCTGGTGATATAGTACTGAGCCCTGCTAACCACAGCACCATGTCATAACCTATATTTCTCCAAATATAACTTCCTACCAAAATCCAAAATGCCCATCCCGTATTCATCCAATCAACACTTTTTCCGCCCATATCGATCATCCATTTACTAAGCAGCCCATTCTGATGAAAAAACACTTGCCAGACTAACACAACTGATGCAACGGGAACTGCCATCGGTACCAAAAAGGTGGTTTTAAAAAACTCACTCTTTTTGGTGATGCCATTAACAAGAAGTGCTAAAAATAACGAAGACATGACTAATAACGGAATACATACAGAAATAAACTTAATCGTATTAAGACCGGCTAATTTAAATGCCTCATTTTGCCAAACCATACTATAATTTCGGGTTCCCACAAATACACCACTCATTGCACTAAAAAACGATCTTCTTACAACATCTACAAACGGAATAAGTACAAATAACAATACCCCCAATAAACTAGGGAGCAGAAAGACAACTGCTATCCCTAATTCACTCTTTTTCTTACTCTGCCAAGTATGCTTTTGTTCTTTGACTAACGGCCGCTGCTGCTTCCTCTGCAGTTTTTTCACCATCGAAGTATCCTTTCGTTTCATCTATAATCATCTGCAACAATACCTCATCTTTCATGGCAGGCACAGAGACTGACTTAGCTAACTCAGCTAATTTTGTATAAGTATCTTGTTCAGGCATTTTCATCTCTACCTGTCTTGCCCCTGGCGCTGACATTGCAATACTCATGACAGTCCCTTGCATATCCGATAAATCTGCTTGTTTGTCAAAGGCCTCTGTATTCACCGCAAATCCATCACCCAAATCAACATCTTGTACTTTTGATGAAAGAGCTGTTGTTATAATATCCCTGACAATATCTTGATGTTTGCTATTTGCATTGATTCCCACAATGCCTACAGGTTCAAATATCCCTTCCACTCCACCTATAGATAAACCAAATGACCCATTACCACTTTGTAGCATTGCAGAATATGACAGCATAATATTCATAAACCCCCTCGCTTCTTGGAGATGAAGCTCAATATCTTTGTATGCTAAATATTCTGCTGAACGACTTTCTATTAATCCAGCTTGTTCTGGTAACTCTTCCTCTGCATCTACATCAGCTAATACATTGATGGCCTCTAAAAACTGTGCAAATTCCTCTTGTTTAATTTGACCCTTATCATCAATCCACGCCCCTGCGCTGGTACCATAAGTTCTCTTAATTAAATCCTGTGGCGTCATATCCAAAAACACTTGCTTGTCTGAATGCTCATCTGCCCATGTCGCAAGCTCTTCCACTGTCCTTACCGACTCAATAATATCTTTATTTCCCCACATTACTGGAAGTGTAAAACGTGTTGGTAATGCGTAAATAGCACCATCTTTTTCGTAGGCTGTAGCAATATTTTCTAGCCACTCACCTGCTTCAATTGCTGGTTTTGCCCAATCACTCATATCTTGTAGTACCCCTTTAGCAATATAAGAATCAATTGGTAATCCATCTAATATGAGAATATCTGGACCTTTACCTGCTAATAATTCAGTATTTAAGCTACGGATAGCATCTGATTTGGTTACACCATCGCCTTCACTCATTCCAATCTGCAGATTGACAAATACACCCGGATTATTACGCTGATACTCAGCTGCTGCTTGTCTCACAGTCATATTTTCTTCTAGCATATAGACGTTAACTTGAGTTGTTGGTCTTGTTGGAACATCTGCCTGATAACTATATTTCACCAGTTGGTTCCCCTCATTCATGCTTCCAAATGCAACAACAAATTCATCTTGGTTAGTCAATTTAATCTCTCTCATATACATTGATGGCATCCCCAACGAACTGAGATTGCCTTCTAAAACAGTCTCCCACACACTACCGTCTGGCACCAAGTGATTAATTCCTTTTTGATTAATAAGATAAAGCCCACCGTTTTCTTCAATAATGACTCTAGAATCCCAGTCTAACCCTTCATATGGTATCGTTTGTATTTCCTCTCCAGTTTCAAGGGCATATACCACCAGTTGTTGCTGCTCTATATCTACCATAACCATCTTGTTAGTTACTACAGAAATTTCGCCTAATAATCCATCATACTGCTCTTTGACTTTTCCTGTATTTGCATCAAATCGTGTGATACCCATGTTTTGTCTTCCCACTAAAATGTCCCCATCTGCCAAAACCTCTATATCTACAGCATAACCTTGTTGCTCTCCCCACTCTATAGCAATCTCTCTCAATGTTCCCTCTGGGATTACTTCCGCAATATGTGACTCATATGCTGAATCTATATAAAGTACATAGGTTCGACCATCTTGACCATATGCTACCTTATTAAGCCTATTGCCTTTTTCATTAAATCCTACAACCCACTCTGCATTAACTTTGGTCCATGTTCCAGTTGTTTGCCTCGTATAGATGATTAAATTTTTATCATCCATTCCATATACATCAATAACCCCATCTTCATGTATTATAAAATCTGTTACATTTTTAATATCCTGAGGTACTTCTAAATCTTCCTCTATATAACGCCCCATTGCTACATCCTTATTAGTCTCTACCTGAGAATCTCCTGACACTTTCTCTTTGCTATCACAACCTGTCATAGAGACAATACTTGTTGCTAATAATAAACCTGCTAATATTTTATGTAAGTGCTTTTTCATATCATTTCTCTCCTTTATTAATCTCTCTTTATATCATTTAAAGTAACATATGAATCTCTAAACAACCTCTAAAGGTTTTAAACAATTTAAAAACTTTTTGTAGTATATTAAAAATTTCATGCTATACTAATAGCTAAAATCAATGTTTTGAAAGGACTGTTACAATGCGTATTCTACTGATTGAAGATGATATTGCTTTATGTGAAGCCATGGCCTTTCATTTGCAAAAAGAAGGCTATACCCTAGACTCTTGCCATGATGGTGCTGATGCACTTCACTTTATCAAACAAAGTGCTTATGATTTAGTTATCCTAGACCGTATGCTCCCATCCATTGATGGTCTTACTATACTTCGTACACTCCGTTCACTAGGTACTACTACCCCTGTCATTATGGTAACAGCACTTAATAGTATTGGTGATAGAGTTACTGGACTCGATGCTGGTGCCGATGATTACCTCGTCAAACCTTTTGCAATAGAAGAACTTCTCGCTAGAGTCCGTGCACTCAGCCGCCGTCCTACTGATTGGGATAACCCTACACAGCTTCAAGTAAATGATATAAGTTTGGATATAAACTCTTTACAACTCATAGGACCTGTAAGTACTACTAACTTATCAAAAAAAGAAACCGAGCTATTTGAAGTTTTTTTCAAACACCCCACTCAAACCCTCCCACGGAGTTTGCTCTTATCCCGAGTTTGGGGACCTGATGCACCTGTAGAAGATGGTAATCTCGATAACTATATTCATTTTCTTCGTCGCAGACTCAAAACCACCGGAAGCAAAGTTCAAATCAAAACAATTAGGGCAGTAGGCTATTGCCTAGAAGTACCCACATGCTAGAAAAATTAAGGCTACACCTTACCCTTATCTGCATACTTGTAACAGGTGCTATCTTATTTACGATCACTATGATTTCTCTACAACTTACAGAATCTCAACTTAATGAACGGAACCACCTGGCCTTTGAAAGTCATCTCAATACCATTGCCTACCAATTACAATTTGGACAAACTATTAGTCATTCTTGGTTAGCCCAAATGGAAGTTAATAATGATCTTATCATTTCTATAAAAGATAATAATCACCCCTTACTTTTTAAGGGAAGCTGGACTCCAAAAACACCCCGTTCTGAACTCATTGAGTTAGCATTAAATAAATCTTCCCAAAAATATCAGTTTAACCTTAATACGACCCCAGCAACCAAACTCCATATTGAAAGCCTCTTTTTTGAACTAAGCAAAACACCTATTGAGCGATATCGTGTTGCCATGGCAATTATTCCTTCTCAAACAGGAAGCTATTCACTTATTCTACTTCAAGATATGGAAGAAGAAATCTATCGCATTATTACTAACCGTATTTTATTTTTATCTATTAGTTTGCTCGGTATGCTATCACTAGGTTACTTTAGCTGGTGGTTTTCAGGTAGAGCAATTAGACCTATCAAACTTAATCAACATAGACAGGTTCAATTTATTGCCGCAGCTTCTCATGAGCTCAAAACGCCTCTTGCTGTCATACAGATGAATGCCTCTATCTTAGAAAATCCTAACGATACAGCTTCATCCAAACCTATTTCAGTTATCCACAAAGAGTGTACACGGATGTCCCGCTTAGTAGAAGACCTTCTCTTATTAGCTACCGCTGATGCCAAAACATGGTCTATCCATAAATCTCCCATTGATCTAGACACCCTACTCATTGATATGATGGATACACTATTACCAACTACTCATGCAAAACAACAGTCCCTAAGCATTAACCTTCCAGATATCACTATTCCTATTTTGTGGGGAGATTTAGAAAGGATTGAGCAGGTTATTAGCATACTTGTCGATAATGCGATTCACTATGTCCCTATAGGGGGTAAAATTACTTTATCGCTTGAGTCAACAGACACCTCAGCCATTATCAAAATTATAGATAATGGTCCTGGTATTTCATCTATCCATAAACCTCATATTTTTGACAGGTTTTATCAGGTAGACCAATCTAGAAAAGATAAAAATCACTATGGACTAGGCCTAAGCATTGCTAAAGAAATTATCCATTTACATCACGGAAGTATTACATTAAAAGATACCCCTGGTGGCGGTTGCACTTTTGTCATCAAACTTCCTTACTCTCATAACTAATAAAAAGGACAGTATTTTCTCATGAAAATACTGTCCTTTTGCTATGTATTATAAATCCATATCCTCTTATTCTTTAAGCTGAAAGGTATCTAGCCACCTTATCTTTTACATATCCCGCGATAGGACCTAATAATAATCCTGTACATATGGTTCCAAGTCCTATGACTCCACCAAATGCTACTGCAATCAAGACACACACAAGGTCCGTAGACATACGCACCCACTTGTATGCAATCCCCTTACGTTCCGAAATAATTACCCCTATCATATCATAGGGTGCAACACCTACATCTGCTCCTAAATAAACCCCTGCTCCAAGAACAAATATAATACACCCAATAAACATTAAAACAAGATTATACATAATCCCCTGATTACCTACAATCAATAAATTAAGCAAGGCATCCCAAAATTCAATCACTGGTGCCAAAAAGAACATGGCTACAATTGTACCAATAAACACTTTACTGCGGTCAAAAAACATCACTATTATAAGAATTAATAAATTTAATCCTCCTTGAAATAAGGTTAAACTCATTCCAAGCCTATGACTCATTGCAATAGTTAACGCCGTAAAAGGGTCTGATCCTGTGCCTGATTTTACAAAAACAGCAATGCCTAGTCCGATTAAGATAATACTCACAAACATAAATATGATATTTTTCATTTTCATATTTTTCATAAACTACCCTCTTATTCTTTAATATTAAACCATTATTAGTTTATAGTTTAAGAATAAGTTTGTCAATTATAAAGCAACGCTTATAAAGCCATCACATTTCCAAATTTTAAGCTCTCTATCTTTAAGATCTATTACAAAATTTGCAAAGCTAGAATGTAAATCTATATCTCTCATAATATGAATCGTAACAATCAAACTATCTGGACATGTCCGCACTAAAATTGCACGTGACTTAGGGAATTGGATCCGTGACATAAAGGGTAATTCATGCTCCATATTGATAGGATATGAATCTGTTTCTATAAAATAATCTATATCTTGATCTCTTTGGATTTCACGATATTCTAGATTGGTTTTAAAATACTTATTCATATAATTACTCCTCATACTTAATTTAAAACACAAAAAAATCCGAGTTATAAAACTCGGATCTCATTACGGAGAAGGTGGGATTCGAACCCACGGCCCCTTTCGGAGTCACTGGTTTTCAAGACCAGCTCCTTAAACCGCTCGGACACCTCTCCAAGATATATGCCCAAGACCGGAATCGAACCGGTACGGGGGTTAGCCCGCAG
>JBOFEH010000192.1:0-11788 GCA_051647765.1 Cellulosilyticaceae bacterium
AGTTTATATGTGGTTAATGAAAGAACTGATATAGAAGAACCGGTTGCAGGGGAGCTTGTTGAGTGGGAAGAGATGAAATCAGGGATGCTCATGCAAACGCTATTGACACTAAAAGGTGGTCGTTTTGAGGACTTAGCCCAAAAAACATTTAGACCAGTTAATTTAGCATATACTTATCTCTATTACAAGGGAAGAAAAATAGAGGGCGGGGACATTGCCTTTGAAATTACACCGTACCAAATTAATGGACCCGTAACGTATCAACTTCACTACCAAGAAGCTGGTGCAGGGAGTAACTGGGTAGCAGGCCCGTCTGTTTATTACCCAAATGGTTCAAGCAAAGATAAAAAATTAACTTTGACAACAAAGGCAGCCAATACTTCTTATAAAATCACCGTTACAACAGGTGGTAAGGATAATGAAACTTATACATATGATTCACAGATTTTAAAGTATGACCCAAGTGGTGAAGCAACACCACCACCGCTTCCAGAGATTATTAGTATAGAAAATGTGTATGTTGTACCAGATAGTAAGGCGCCACAAGTAGAGCAGCCACCGGCTATTGGATTTGACCTTAATTTTAGAGCACCATCTACAACAGAGTTAGAGACATTTCTAAAAGATAAGGGAGCGCTTTATTATGAGCTCTACCTACATAATGAGGGGCGTACAGAGTCACAGCTTATTAAAGTGTTCAAAGTAAGTATGGAACCTAATAGTGATGGGAAAGAAGTCGTAACGATTAGACCTCATGCAGGTGGTAGTGATGAGGGAACGTATAATACAAGAAAAGACCTGTTTAGTATTCAGAATGTCAAGCTTAAGCATAATGGGGAGACAGGATGGGAGGCTATTACAGGACTTCCAGAGGACTACTTAAACCAAGGGGAGTATCCACAAAACTTAGATACTCAGCACACGATACCTTATAAAGTACCAGGAACTTATTATTTATCTATGAGAGCAGTAGCAGATCCACAAGGAGACACTGCAAGATTAGCTGTCAGTGAACCATCTAATCTTAAATCATTTGCATTAGACCTTGTCAATGAACTGATTCCAACAACAAAATATATTGATAGTGTTAGTAGTAGTGTAGAAGAACAGATTGCACAGCAAATTATCTTTAATCATGTAGATATTACCAAGTATGTACGCTATATGCTAGATCCTGTAGGATTGGAGCTTAAAGGGAATCCACTAGGTAGGACTTATGAGATTTATTTGTACCAAGACCCATCAATGAATGAAAATGACCTCAAACAGTTTACAGAGCTAGGCAAAGATGCCAAAGGAAACTTTGTGGCTACCAAGGAGCATTTGGAGTTGTTACGTGAAGGCAAGCATGCCTTGAAGATGGAATACAGCAGCAATACCAATGATGCCAATGAAAAAGGAAATGTAAATATCGTAGGGCTTGAGCCGAATCAGGTCTATTACGTACAAATTAAAGTGAGATTAGATATTGTGGGGCCTAACTTTGAGCAGGCAAGGTACTCACTCTTTTCTAAGATTCATTCGTTTACAACGAGTACCAAGCCTTTACCACCAACACCAGATGAGCAGGTGCCACCAGCACCGGATAAGTTCTTTGTTGATGAAATCATTAACAATACAGCTGTTAAGTTAGGTTGGGAACCACCAACGTTAGATGAACAACAAAAAACGGAAGTTTTTTATGAATTTATACGTAGTACAGATGCAGAAATTCCAGAAAAGGATCTTATAAGGGAAAAAAGTTTACTGGATTTATTAAAGCAGAGTAAACACTATAAAGCATTCAAGACTTATGCACCACGTGAAGAAAAACCACTGATTCATGAATATGATGGTAGCAATTTTGTACCACTCAAAAATCCTGAACAGTTAGCAGTTGATTTGAGGCTCTTAGATAATAGCTTAGCGCCTAATACGGTGTACTACTACTATGTAAGAACTGTACAAAAGATCCAAGGGAAAGATGTGGCGTCAGAGTGGATTATGGTACCTGTTACAACGACACCTGTAGAGTCACCTATTAAGCTAAAAGTGGAATCCAAAGAGAATTATAAGTATGACCCTAAAACAGAAACAGTGATTAGTTTTTGGGCACCTATTCCTCCAAATGGAAAAGTACCTGAAGAGTATAGTTTTGATATTGCAGTAAAAGGTGAAAAAGATGATGAATTCAAACTGGATTATAAAGTAGTACAGGTCAAAGAAGAGCCTGTAGATGCCTTTTACAAAAGATATGTTTACCGTATTGAGGGACTCAAACCAGGTACACGCTATGATATCAAAGTACGTATCAAAGATAAGACGAAGCTAATACCAGAAGGTGGTGATTATCCGACATCACTCTTTAGTGACAAAGTGGTATACCGTACAGAGTTTGATGATGAAGAACAAGAAAAAGATGAAGCATTTGAAGAATACCTTAAAAAATATGACCAAGAAGCAGAGAA
Organism: Cellulosilyticaceae bacterium; assembly: GCA_051647765.1. Classification (GTDB taxonomy): domain Bacteria; phylum Bacillota; class Clostridia; order Lachnospirales; family Cellulosilyticaceae; genus JBOFEH01. The sequence continues at coordinate 2,448 of JBOFEH010000192.1, forward strand.
GTTAAAGCGTAAGCCGTATTGGGAAGTGGGTCATGAAAAATATAGAGGAATCTATAAGTATCGTGAAAGTTACTTAGAGTCAGAGCTTATGAGAAGCAATACCTATAAGCTTGTGGTAGCTGAAAACGCCAGTCAAGCCTATTACTATTTGCCAGCTAGTACGTTTAAGAAAGCTCAAAAAAACAAGACAATCTTAGAAATTCAGCTAGAGGATACAGTGGTTCACCTAAGACCAGGAACACTAACAGACAAGAACAAAGATGTGATGGATGCTGTTGGGCGTATCGAAGATAAGAAGATTAAAGACTATTATATAGCTGTAGAAATTTTGTTATATAATACGTCACAGACAATAGGAGGCGCCAAGCCACTTTCACCCCAAATTACAGTAGATTTAGAACTGATCTATAGTGATGAGGAAGACCGTATTGTAGAAGATGATATTATGGAAGCGCTAGTCAAGCTTATTGATAAAGGTCGTCTGAATGTCATAGATGATCTAGAAAGAGAAATCAAAAAAGGTAAGATTCAAGATGAGCGTTTGGATGCCATTATCCAAGAAGAGATTGACAATATTATAGATAAGCATAGAGACCGTGTGAAGTCTATTATGAAAGGTGTGATTGACAGAGACCGTTTTGTGTCAACAGTTGATCAGCCAATACTGCTTACCCAAAAGCTTAAAGCAAATGGGGTAGAAGCCTACTATAGTGATGGCAGTTGGGAAAAAGTCTATGTCATGCAGACCAGTATGGGCTATTCAGTAGAAGCCAATCGTTTAGGAACCTACATCTTTACAGGCAAAGGGACAAGTATGCCAACAGTCCCAGGTATCCCAGGGGCAGATGACCTTATCAGTAAGTACCAGCTGACAGATTTTATCTCTACAAGACCAGAGAGATTAGATTGGTATGTGACTAAGAGTCAAGCTTATGGATCAGTAGCGAGAGTATTAGGCGCTAGCCGTGGTGTGGATTATGTAGAGTATCTTAAGCAAAGAGGGATTAAGGATATCAATCGCATAGGATCTGAGCAGGCGATGAGACAAGATGAGATGCTCTATCTTGTGATGCAGGCTTATGAAAAAATCACCTATAAGTCAGTGAATCAAATTATGATTATGAATAAGCAAAGTGTATCTAATATTAGTGCATTCCAGCCTAAATATAGACAGTATGTGTATGCGGCAGTACAACTAGGTGTGGTAACACCTAAGAATCAAAGAGTGTCACCAAGTGATGGGGTGACCACTAGAGAGTTTTTACAAATGCTCTCTAAGATTATAACGAAGTAGGAGGTTCGCATGAATAAAAGAAAACTCATGGCATGGGTACTATTGATTGTAATGGTTATGAATCTCATGCCAACCCAGATTTTCGCCAATAATGCTTTAAAACCCGTAGATGGCACAATCGAAATCACCGTGATGAATAATCCAGGCCAGAATGGAGAGGGTATTACACCTGATGTTGAAGTTAAGTGGAAACCAGCTGATACCAGTGATGTCATCTCAGGTGGCATCACCTATAAATTCTCTCACTACCAAATTCGTTTGACGGATTTGGCAGGTGATGGGAAGAAGAGTTATTTGAGTGAGCGTATTACAGGAACGACAGCCAAGCTCCAAAATGTTAAGTTTGGCTATGATATTTCAGGAAGTAAGCCAGGGAGTGATATTTATACTATAGAAAATGGTAAGGCGTATAAGTTAGAGATTATCCCAGTCTATTCGTATAATGTTCAAAAGCCAGATGGAACATTGGATACACGTTATGATGCACCAACAGCCCCACCACAGACAATGTATTTTATCACAGACTTTGATACTAATATGCAAGATACAGAAGAAGGACTCACACTCAGGTGGGAGTATATTCCGGGAGCTGATTATGAAGTAGCCTATACCTTGGCTGACAAAAAAACAGTTGGAGAGTTTGGGCAAGGGATTAGTGGCGATATACCAGTCATTAGGGATGTGGTGACACAACAAGTTGCCGAAAAGAATTTAGTGGTTGAGGATGGGAAGACAAAAGTTAAATATACGATTAATCCTATTGTACCAGGGCAGATTTATTCATCCTATGTCGTAGTCAAAAACTACAAAACAGGAGAAACCTCCAAGAAACCTATTCTCAATGAAACAACGGGTACCAAAGGACCAAAAGTAGTTAAAGGGATACCTGCTATTGAGATTAAAATCAATAATATTGGGAATGAACGTATTAAAATTAGCTGGAAATTCCAGTCTTGGGTAGGACTAGATGGAAGTTTACAAAAAATTATTGTATATGGTAAGGGTATTAATGAAAATATTTATACTCCAAAACTTGAAATACCAAGTACGAATAATACAGTAGAATCAGCTATTTTGGATGAACCAAAAGAGGAAACATTCTACTACCTTGATTTTGTGTTCAAAGATAAATCAGATAATATGTATACGATCAAAAGTAAGGTGGTACTCTATACACCATTTATTCTGAGAGATGAACCCCTTAAGCCAAGTATTCCAAAACCTTATGGGGACTATATGAAACCAGACATAGAAGAAAAAAACAACAAAAATGAGTACTTAGTAACAGAAGATAGTACAAGACCACTAGCAGACCCTAATTTCAAAGACAATACATTCCACTCTAAAGTAAGCGATGGCAAAGGGATTCAAGTGGTATGGGATGCACCAAAACATACAGTGAATGGTCAAAAGGTTGTTGACTATGATTTAAGGTATGATGTGTGGTTAACAGATGACAAAAACATGATTGAAAACAATATTAAACCTATCTATGAGAATATCAAAATTGATGAGGGGAACCTTGAACAGAGCATCTTAACATGGGAAAACAAGGTACCAGTAGGTTTTAGGTGGACATTTAATGAATATATGACAGCAAGTGGCAAGACGGAGACAATCAGACCGAACAAAACCTATTATATTAAGATTGTTGCTAAGAGACTGTATGGTAGTGATTATGCCGTATCACAGCCAACGATTGTTTCTATTACCATAGACAAAAATGGTGATATTGCGAGACCACCGGTACTAGGTAAACCACCGCTTCAGATTGATAACACCACAATGAATACTGCTACAATCAAGTGGAAAGAGCAGTGGTATGAGATTTTGTCAAAAGACATCAGTATGTACTCAGACCCAGACGAAAAAACACTTGCACAAATGGGAAGTGGTAGGGTGTATCTAGATGAACCTGTCCAAACAACAGGAGCGGCCATTAGATTTAAGTACGAGGATGGACGCAAAGAGTATACACTCTATGAAGAAGATCGTGTGATAGAGGTAAGAGATAAAGTAGGGATAGCACGTTATAACAAAGACTACTACCATAGGAAACTCAGTTTAGGGGATGATGTCAGCTATGAAACACAAATCATTCCATACAATGACGTACTAGGCCAACTTAGTCCGGGTGAAGGGATTGAGCAATGGGTAGCCAAACAAGGGCAGACAGAAAACTGGAACAAAATTTCTCCTAAAGATGGAACAGGGGAGAACAAAGATTGGAAATACCATACTGTAGAAGGTCTAAAACCTAATACAAAGTATGTGGTTATGATAAGAGCGTATCGTATGGTTGATGGAGACAAACTTAATCAGACGTTCCCAAGTTATGTGATTGCAACCACACTCACAGACCATGTGAGACCAGAGCCAACACCAAAAGTACCAGATTTATACTTCGACCACAAAACGGATACGGCTATTGGGGTATGGTTCACCTATAACAAAGAATTTGATTATGAGATTGTGTATAGCAGAAAAGATGATCCCAATACAGCGACAGTATGGGACTTTAAGATTTCAGATGATCCAACAAGCAAAGATTATGTGCCAGATGGTGGAAAAGCTGTGGTCACAATCAACGGACTTTTCCCAGAAACGACTTATAATGTATGGATTCGTGCCAAACAGAAAAAAGGAACTGAGGTCTCAGCATGGAGTAACCCTGTTACCAAAACGACCGATACCATTAAAGCGCCTAATGTACCTAGTGGTCTAGGGCCAGCTGCTTACCAAAGTATCGTGGATATAGGACTTGATTTTAAGCCAGTAGGCAAAGACTATATTACAGTAGAATGGACCAAAGATCCTAATGACCAAGGTATTCAAGTAGAAGGTAGTATGGAGAGGCGTTATGAGTATGTCTTAGAATTTGCAGATAATGTGGAGTTCTTAGATGCCACTTCTGTCACTGTAACAGATGACAAAGGTGGGCAAGGGGCAGACAAAAAAGTTGAGATTCTTGCCAAAAACCTTGTCAAATTCAATGAGCTCATTAGCAACTATCCTTACTATGTGCGTATTAAAGCAAGAGTGGTACTCGTAGATAAGGAATCAAAGAAAGAACTCAGTAAAGAATCTGATTTCTCAAAAACAGTACGTATTTTGACTAAGAAGTCGGATGATGAGTATGATGGCGGAGATAATGACAATATCGTAATTTATCCAGAGGCTATTGAAGAAAGTTATGTAGATGGGACTTGGACATGGGAAATCCTAGATGCACAAACAATCATCTCAGAGATTGTTACCAAAAAGGACTATTTCTTTACCATAGATATGAGACTGTACCGAGATAGATATGATGCTATGGTACGTAAAGTACGTTTGCCAAAATCTGTATGGGATGCACTTGTAGGGCAACGTATGGAAGTCAAAGTACTTACTTCTTATGGTGTCTATCAGATTCCAGCTAATACATTGTCCTATGCAACCAATAAACTTAAAGCGGACCAAATGATAGAGCTTGAGTTTAGTAAAATTTATCTATACGATATATTAGATTTTGCAAAGTCTGACCCCTATAATATGCGAAAAGGTGAGAAGCTATCTGTCTGGGTAGATGGACGTATGGCACCAGTAGCACAGCTAGATGGGATGATGCGTGTGGAGATGAAACTTGACTTTGAGACAGACTACCTCTACAAAAATATTCAGGCTCATACCTATGATGAGAAGAGTGGGAATTGGATTAAGGAAGCTTCTTCTGTTCAGACTAAGGATGATGGGGCTTATATAGGATTCTCTACACCAAGACTGGGTATTTATGGCCTGTATTATGTAGCGGATTACACACCACCATCAGGGGCAAGTGCGAGTATGACAAATCTTATGAAGCGTTATGAAATCACAGGACTAGGTAGTCAATACCGTAAGAATGACAAAGTGCATAGTGACCAATATATCTTGATGATGTTAGGGATTGCACAAAACAAAGGAACCATTGACCTTAATAGCTATGTTTCAACTGACATGAAACAAAAAGCGAATACATCCAAATTGTATATTAGCAATAGTCAGGGCTATATCACTCAAGAACAAGCTATTAGTGGGGTTGTGAGATTGTATGAGCTCAAGACAGGGTCTAAAATCAAGGCATCTAACAAATCTGTAGGCGATGTGAGTGCTGCTTACAGAGAAAGCATCCAAAAAGCTTATGCTATTGGGCTGATTCAAGGGATTAATCCGAGACAACCCGTATCATACAGTGAATTATGTGATTGGATGATACAAGTATTACCATAAGAGACTGTTCTAAACTTGTCTCACTTTCATATATATGTATAAAGGTGAAAGTGGGACAAGGAGGAACAACATGAAAAAGATAGTAATCATATTAGCATGTTTATTAGGGAGTGTTGTACTGATACCTACATCCATTGTGATGGTAGGCGGGTACTACACTCCTAATATGCTTGAAGGCTTAAATGCCTCTAACCCAAGTGATGAGACAGAAATAGCTAAGCAAGCGTTTAATGAAGCCATTGTGAGAACACTTGCCAAGACAATTCCGGCTGATTATGAAATGGAAGCACTTAAGGCACAAGCTGTTATCGTCAGAACATATCTTGGGAAGCGCCAATCTCAAACACCGACGGAAGTGTCATTAGGAGAACTTTCCATGGAGCAAATGAAAAACTTGTGGAAAGATGATTTTGAAGAAATTTATGAGCGTTATATGTCAGCTGTAACGGCTACAGATGAACAGGTCATCATGTATCAAAATCAGCTGATTGAGCCTATTTATCATGAAGCCTCTGGTGGCATGACGAGAAAGGCAAAAGCTGTCTATGGAACAGATTTGCCCTATTTACAACCTATCAAGAGTGAAGAAACAATCATAGAAGCCAAAGTGCCTTTTGCCAAGGAAGAAGTAGTTGCTAAGCTTCATACAGTGTATAAAGACCTCATGGCAGAGGCCCCACTCATAGAGCAACAAATACAAATCATCTCAAAAGACAGTAGTGGGTATATTGAAAGTTTGCAGATAGGGAATATTGCCATAACAGGAGAAGAACTGGCGCAAATACTAGGGCTGGATTCTAGTTGTTTTGAAATAGGCTATACTAAAGACCAGCTCATCTTTTATGTCAAAGGGATTGGAAGTGGTGTGGGACTAAGCCAAAATGGCGCGAATGATTTGGCCGTTAAAGGCAAAACTTACGAAGAGATTTTGAAATATTATTATACAGATATTCAAATCACCCCAAGTTCCAAAAAAAATTAAATAATAAAGGTTTTGTATTGTATAAAAACGTATGACTGCGGCGATAATCTAGTCGTCGGAGGTGTAAAGTATGAATATGAATAAATTAAAGAACTTTACAAAGAAATACGGTTTTTATTTAGCAGTTGGGTTTATTAGTGTAGGGGCTATTACAGCCGTTATTATCACTTCAAACCAAGAGGGCAATATTGGAAGCCAGGCAAATCCTTATGCACCAAATGAGGAGACTATTGGCCGCGTCATTGATGAGGTAGAGATGCCAGATGATCAAATCACTGATGATGTAGAGAACTCAGCAGATGTGGATGAAGTTGCAACTAATGATGAGCAGATAGCAGATACACAAGAAACTTCAGAAACACCAGCACCAGAGGCAGCTCAGCCAGCATCAGATGATGCCATTGCAGCTGAGACATTTAACTCAACAACACTTGATAACCAAGAAGCACCATTCTTTGCAGAAGGGGATACACTCTTATTACCAGTAGATGGAAAAGTTGTTGTACCTTATACAGATGATACAACAAAACACTGGTATAGTGATGCACTTGAGCAAACAATGCGTACTTATGGTGTAGCTGTTTCAGCTAAGGACGGTGAGAGTATTAAAGCACCTGCCACTGCAAAAGTACTAGAAGTTGTAGACAACTCAGCAGCAGTGGATTCTATCAAGTATGTGGGTAATGTAGGCCAAATCATTGTGATGGATCTTGGTAACAACTACACTTGTAAAATTGGTGTTGAAGGCGGTAAAGTATCTGAAGACTTAGTAGGACAAGTTGTATTAGCAGGACAAGAAATCGGTGTTGCAGGGTCTGGGACAGGTCCATTTGCAGGAACTGATGGTAGTGTGTATATCCAATTAGAACATAAGGGAGAAACACTCGACCCAACAGATATGTTTGCATTTAATGAATAGAGGCAGTTAATGCCTCTATTTTTTTGTGTTTAATAAATTTATTAAAAATTTAATAAATTAGCTCTAAGGCTAGGGGGATTTGGAATAAACAAGGCCTTGACAGCATATGTATAAAGCAAGAGTGTGTTAAGGGGGGCCTTTTCTTGAAACCTTATATCGAAGAAAGAGCCATTGAAGCAGCAAAGTTTATTATTAGTTCAAATGCTACGGTCAGAGAAACAGCCAAGAAGTTTGGTATTAGTAAAAGTACAGTTCACAAAGATGTCACTGAGCGATTAGAAAAAATAAATCCAAAGCTTGCGATGGAGGCAAGAAAAGTGCTAGAGCTAAATAAAGCAGAGAGACACCTCAGAGGGGGATTAGCCACTAAAGAGAAATATTCAGCACCAATGTAAATTTAATGAGTATAACACCTTCATAGGGAGGTGTTATACTTATTTTGTCTGTATTTGACAACAATCCCTAAAAATTTTTGCAAAAAATATAGGGCTAATGTATAATGAAAATAACGAGAAAATAAGTCATTACAAAGGAGAAGCGGGATGTTTGGAAGAGGCGCAGACATAGGGATTGATTTAGGAACGGCATCAGTACTTGTTTATATTAAGGGACAAGGTGTTATTTTAGAAGAACCATCTATTGTGGCTATTAATGAAAAAAATAATCAAGTGATTGCAGTGGGGGAAGAAGCCAGTGCAATGATTGGTAGAACACCTGTGGGTATTACATCGATTCGTCCATTAAGACAGGGTGTTATTTCGGATTATGATGCTACAGAAAAAATGCTTAAGTATTTTATCCATAAGGCTATTGGGCCACGTTTAATCAAGCCACGTATTGCTGTGTGTGTGCCAAGTGGTGTCACAGAGGTTGAGAAAAAAGCTGTAGAAGATGCTACGAGACAAGCAGGCGCAAGACGTGTTGATATTATAGAAGAGCCTATTGCAGCGGCTATTGGTGCGGGAATTGATATTAGTAGACCTTGTGGCAGTATGATTGTTGATATTGGTGGTGGGACGACAGATATTGCTGTTATTTCATTAGGTAGTGGTGTTGTTTCTAAATCTATTAAATTAGCGGGTAATGATTTTGATGATGCGATTATGAAATATGTTCGTAAAAAACATGGTGTACTCATTGGTGAGTGTACGGCAGAAAAAATTAAGATGACGATAGGAAGTGCCTTCAAAAGAGAAGAGCCTGTAGAGATGCATGCGAGAGGACGTAATTTAATTACAGGGCTTCCGAAGGGGATTGTTTTGACATCAGAGGAGATGTTAGAGGCATTATCTGACTCTGTTTCTAATGTGGTAGAAGCAGTTCATTCAGTACTTGAGTCTACGCCTCCAGAATTAGCTGCCGATATATATGATAGGGGAATTGTTTTGACCGGTGGAGGGAGTATGCTCTATGGGTTAGACAAACTAATCGAAAAGAGAACGGGTATTAATGCAGTGATTGCAGAAAACCCAATATCTTGTGTAGCTATAGGAACGGGTTTATTCGTAGAATATAAATATTCGAATAAGAGGAGGAACAGTTATGATTAGAGGATTGTATACGGCGGCGACGGGTATGAATGTACAGTCCAAAAAGATGGACATTATTTCTAATGATTTGGCGAATGTGAATACAACAGGATACAAAAAAGACCAAGTGGTCGTAGCATCTTTTCCAGAGATGTTGACCCAACGTATTGGAGATAGACAAAATGGTATGTCCAATGATAAGACAATAGGCAAAATGACATTTGGTGCAAAAGTAGATGACGTGGTAACACAGTTTGTGCAGGGCTCTCTTGTTAAGACAGATGGGATGGTAGATGTGGCCTTACATGGGGCTGGATTCTTTGTAGTACAGACACCTAATGGACAGATGTATACAAGAGATGGTAG
>JBOFEH010000193.1:0-45604 GCA_051647765.1 Cellulosilyticaceae bacterium
TGTCACGTAAAATTATATGTAATGAGGCCAAAAAAGTACTCATTGAAAATGGTTAAGAAGCTGAGTAGGTGTCTAAGATGCCTACTCAGTTTTTTGCATCATGGAAGTTAGGCTGAAAAAAACTATGTGCCTTAAGAAGAAAAATAGTATAATAGTTATTAGACAACAAAGACTATAGATAAATGGAGGCAACAAGATGACGTTTAGAATGTGTACAATTGCGAGTGGAAGTAGTGGAAACTGTACGTTTATTGAGGGAGGGCAAACTAAGTTATTAATAGATGCAGGATTGAGCGGCAAAAAAATTATTGAAGGGCTTACAAAAATTGATATAGACCCAGCAACATTAGATGGCATTTTGATTACCCATGAACATAGTGATCATATTAAAGGTGTAGGTATACTGAGCCGTAAATATCATTTGCCTATTTATGCAACATCTGCAACCTGGGAGACTTTGCTTGAAAAAAATATGATTGGCAAGGTGGCTGATGACTGCATACGTATGTTAGAAAAAGATACCCCCTTACTTATTGGAGACATTCGTGTATTACCTTATAAAATTTATCATGATGCGACAGATCCAGTTGGCTATGTCTTTGAGTACAACAACAAAAAAATGAGTTTTGCCACAGACCTTGGAAAAGTGGATCGTTATATTATCAATCAAATTCAAGGATCACATGGAATTTTGTTGGAATTTAATCATGATGTGAATATGTTAGAGGCAAGTAGCTATCCTTTCCCTCTTAAAAGACGTATATTAGGGGATGAAGGGCATCTGTGCAATGAATTAGCTGCCAAAGTACTGGCCTATATTTATCATGATCAGCTAGAATGGGCTATTTTGGGGCATTTGAGTAAAGAAAACAATTTACCGGACTTAGCTTATTTATGTGCTAAAAACGCCTTAGAAGAACAAAATATAAGAATAGGTACAGATATTGATGTCGAGGTGGCAAAGCGAGAAGAAGTATCGAAGTTCTATCATTTATAGGGGATAGGGAGCAGCGATAAAAATGATCTAAAATGAGGGCTGCATAATGGAAAAAACAATCATTAGTCAACATATATTTATGTTTCCGTTTAGTTGGCAAATGGACAAATCTTCAGCAAACTACCTATTAACACAGCATAAGGAGATTAACAAAAAACAACTGAAGCACCTTGAAAATTGGGAGCCTCATGTGTTTTCATTGGGCACAGATAAGGAGTATAACGAATTTGTTTATTTTTATAAACCGGTTCGTCCAGTCCTGTATACATTAGAAAATATGCCACATCTCGTCCTTAATTATCGCCATAAATGGTTAGGTCAAGAGGCTCAAACACTGGTATTATGTGTCAATGGAAGAGAATATACATTACAACTTGAACAGGTACATTTAAAGCTCTATAAAACGGGGATTGGTATAGTGAGTTTTTATATTGATAATACCCGGTATGATGCAAAAGAAGACCTCTTGAGTATTAATGGGATGAGTCGTTGCATCTATCCGCAAGTCTTACCATTAGTAGCTGCTAAGCAATCTTATCATCCTGATTGGATTCGCATTTATGACAAGGAGCATTGTGTCATTGAAGACTTATTTCATCAAGACTATCGTAAACTTCCTATTTGTATTTCGCAGTTTATGATGCATGTATTAGGGAATGACTTCGCCCAGGGGCAAATCAAAAGGCAGGGGAAAATGACTATTGAACCCTTATTAGGGGGGCAAATGTTTACCCTTTGTATGCTTAATCATGATCTTTGGCGAGGTGATTTAGGGGAAGAAAAACAAATTGAACTGCTATTAGGCGAACTGATGCTTGTGACAGAAGAAGAAAAAAGGCTTTGTGAATATGGAAATATCTCGTACCTTAATCAAAAAAGAAAAGTATACGGCATGAGTAAAAGCGCTTTTGCCTGTATTAGTCATGATGGTGTGGATGGGAGATTGTATGATCAATTAGTGACACTCGCACTAGTACAAAGGGTCACCTTATTACATTTTTCTTCTGAAATTGCTACCATTTCTACCTTACCAAAGCACCAATTGGTAGCAGGTATCCAAAGTGTCTATGAGATTTATATTCAGTTTATTAATCAGATGTACTTTACAGAGATCACCCTTGATTTAGAAGGAACGCAAATTTATCAACTACTTACGAGTAAACTGAGAATACAAGAGGAGCTCCGCCAATTAGATTTTGAAATGCAAGAAATACATGAATATGCGGCACTTGTGGATCAAAGTCAAGCAAGGTTTAAGATGGATATGGCCACAGTTATTGGTGCAGCATTAGTGATTCCAACTTTTGTCACTGGTTTTTTTGGGATGAATATTATGCAAGATAAGTTTTTAGATTGGTGGCATCATAAAGAAATTGCATTATGGATGAATGCCTATGTCTTCCTGCCTGTGGCAGTAATCAGTCTTGCCTATTTTTGGACAAAAAAAAGAAGTAGGCTCTATGTGATGCAAAGAGTTCTCCTACTTCTTGTACTCCTAGGGAGTTTATTTGTATTATGGCATTATGGATGCGGCATTCATGCTGATTTAGAATCAAGTGTTTTTAAGCTGATCTAGTAATCCTTTAAATACTGCAAGTGCATCGACAATAGGCTGTGGTGTGCTCATATCGACACCTGCGCCTTTGAGAAGGTCAATAGGGTCTGCTGATGAACCGCATCTTAAAAAGTCTTTGTATGCGGATACGGCAGATTCTCCACCAGTCAAGATTTTTTGAGAAAGTGCAATAGCAGCAGAGTAACCTGTTGCATATTGATACACATAGAATGGTGTATAGAAATGAGGAATACGTGCCCATTCCATAGCAATCGTTTGATCCACACAAACAGCATCTCCGTGATAAAGTTTTACTAATTCATAATAGGTATCAGAGAGAAGATCTGCGGTCAGTGTAACGCCTTGTACGTTCATGTCATGGATCTTTTTCTCAAATTCAGCAAACATCGTTTGTCTGTAGAGTGTGGATCTAAACTGACCAATAAAATAGGTTGTTAAATACTGCTTAAATTCAGGATCTGTTACAGTTTTTAGAAGATGTTGCATGAGTAATGCTTCATTAACGGTAGAGGCAACTTCAGCAACAAAAATACAATACTGAGCATAAGGGTATGGTTGGGTCTGATTAGAAAGATAACTGTGAAGTGCATGACCCATTTCATGTGCCAATGTAAAAAGATTATTGACGTTATCTGTATAGTTCATTAGAACATAAGGGTGAGGCGCTGCAAAAGTTCCCCATGAATAGGCACCTGTACGTTTGCCTTGGTTTTCATACTTATCAATCCATCTGTTTTCAAAGGCTTCTTTAAGTAGAGCTTGATAATCGGCGCCTAGAGGTGCCATTGCATCCAATACGATTTGTTTGGCCTCGTCAAAGGAGATTTTTTTCTCAAACTGAGACGATAATGGGACATTGAGGTCATACATATGAAGTTCGTCTAACCCCAAATGTTCCTTGCGAATTGCAAAGTAGTCATGGATCAAATCCATATGTGTATGCACCGTTTCAATAAGGTTGGTATAAACCGTTGTGGGAATATTATTGCTATCTAATGCTGCTACAAGAGGACTTTCAAACCCTCTTATTTTGGCAAATAAGTCAAACTGTTTGATATTACTAGAAAATATACTTGCAATAGTGTTGCGGTACTGAGCATAAGTACTATAGAGTGCTTCAAAAGCATCTTGACGAACGCGTCTGTCTTGGCTTTCTAAAAATTGAATGTATCTGCCTTGGGTTAGGCGTACTTCATCACCAGCTTCGTCTTTGATAGATGGGAAAGTGATGTCCGCATTATTAAACATGCTATAAATATTAGAGGGTGCCCCTGCAATTTCTTGGAACTGAGATAAGAGGCTTTCAGAAGCATCATCTAGTATATGTTCTTTTTGTCGTAGAATCTCTAGAAGTTGTCTTCTGTAGATTTCTAACTTAGGGAAAGCATGCATAAAAGACTCTAGCATCTCTGTCGTTAAAGCTTTCAGTTCGGGTAGCATATAAGAAGTTTGGCTTCCTGCTTCAATCATCAATGTTTCTGTACGACTCGCTAAGTCTTGATAAAAACTATTCCCACCATCTTGATGGAGACGCATATGGCTATAGACATAGACTTTGCCAAGCAAGATGCTGAGCTGATCCTCTGCTGTTAAGGCATCAAAGAGCAGCGAACCTGAGGAGAGAAGTTTTCCTTTGAACTGACTCATTTCTCCTATCTTGGTTTTGATTAAAGTCATTGTCTCATTGACTTTGGCATCCGTTTCAAAAATATCCTCTAAACGCCAAGTGTCTTCTAATAAAACATCTTTTCTTTGGACTACAGTGTTTTTTGACATAATCTCATCCTTCCTATAAAAAACTGACTATACTAAATAGTATACTATAAAACTTAGAATAATTGATGTTATGAATTTAGTTTGTTATACTACACTCAAGGATATCATTACTATTATGAACCAAAAGGAGAATGGTTATGAAATTTTATATCAGTGTAGATGCAGAAGGTATTACAGGGATATCGACTTGGACAGAAGCAGCAGACGATGCCAACGAGAAGGCAAAGTTACAAATGACAAAAGAAGTTTTGGCAGCTTGTGAAGGGGCATTAAAGATGGGGGCAGATGAGATTGTTGTCAAAGACGCTCACGGTTTAGGCAAAAACATTATGCATGAGATGCTTCCTAAGCAGGTTAAGCTCATATCAGGGTGGAGTAATCATCCCTTTAATATGGTAGAGGGATTGGATGAAAGTTTTGATGGGGTGATTTTTGTGGGATATCATAGTGATGCCCTATCCAATGGATCAAACTTAGCCCATACATTAGCCCCACATAAGATTAAAGGTATATGGCTAAATGAGCAACCCGCTAGTGAATTCCTTATTTACGCGTATTGTGCGCATGTGTTGAAAGTGCCTGTGGTCATGGTAAGTGGTGATGGGGCTCTTGTGAGAACCGTAAGAAAGTTTGATGCGAAGATTGCAACAGTTGCGGTGCAAGAAGGATTTGGTGGGGCTACAATTAGTATTCATCCAGACCTTGCTGCGGAGCGTATTGAAAAAGCAGTGATGCAAGGTATTTCGGACCTTGGGAAATACATGATATATGAAGAAGAGACATATACTCTAAAGGTATCTTTTAGTGACCACCAAGATGCGTACAAGTATTCCTTCTATCCAGGGGTGCAGCAGTGTGATGAACATACGATTAGTTATACATCAACCGATTATATGGACATATTGAGCTTGTTACTGTTCATGTAGTAGAAAGAAAGGACGAAAAAGGTGACTTCAGCGTTAGGACTTTGCATAGGATTTATTTTGGATTTAATAATAGGAGACCCCTATTGGATGCCACACCCTATTAGGTGGATTGGTAGTAGTATCACAAAAGGTGAGCGGTTGGTTCGTTCTAAGTTTCCGCAAACCCAAAAGGGAGAGTATTATGGTGGCATGTGTTTAACCCTATTGATTGTTTTAGGGACAGGGGTAACAAGCGTTTTTGTTTTATGGCTAGCCTATGGGATACATAGGTCTATAGGATTTGTAGTTGAGTGTATCATGTACTATCAGATTTTAGCGACCAAATGCTTAAAAGTAGAAAGTATGAAAGTTTATAAAGCTTTAAAGTCTCATGATTTAGAGGGTGCAAGATATGCTGTTTCTATGATTGTAGGAAGAGATACCAAACACTTAAGTGAGGTAGAGGTGGCTAAGGCAGCTATTGAGACAGTCGCTGAAAATACGTCAGATGGTGTGATTGCGCCACTTTTGTTTTGTGCCATTGGTGGTGCCCCAGTGGGTCTTATGTATAAGGCCGTCAATACACTAGACTCTATGATTGGTTATCAAAATGATAAATACCGTTATTTTGGGACGTTTGCAGCTAAGCTCGATGATGTTTTGAATTTTATTCCGGCACGTCTATCTGCCTATATAATGATTTTAAGTACATTGCTATGTGGCTTGAACTTTAAAAATGCTATCAGGATTTACAAAAGGGATCGCTATAACCACAAAAGTCCCAATAGTGCCCATACGGAAGCTGTAGCAGCTGGTGCGCTGGGTATACAACTTGCGGGGGATGCTTATTACTTCGGCAAAAAACTGAGTAAACCAACAATTGGGGAGGCGCTCCGACCTGTAGCGCCTACAGATATTAGGGTGGTCAATCGACTGATGACCATCACGGCCATCATGACGCTTTTGGGCATCATGATGATAAAATGGATATTATAAGACAGCAGGTGAAAAAATGACAGAGTTAATTCATGGCGGGGATATTTATTCAGCCAGTCAAAAGCTAGGGCTTGATGCCCAGGAGATGATCGATTTTTCGGCTAACATCAACCCCTTAGGCTTGCCTAAGCAGGTAGAGGATGCTATTATCAAAAGTTTACCCATGTGTCAGCATTATCCTGACCCATTATGTAGAGATTTGGTCTCTCGCATTGCTGAACATGAGCAAGTGACATCAGATCAGGTTCTTTGTGGGAATGGGGCGGCAGATTTGATTTATCGCTTTATAAGAGCTATCAAACCTCAACGGGCATTACTTCTTGCCCCTACTTTTGCAGAATATGAACTGGCCCTTCGAACAGTAGGGTGTGCAGTAAGCTACTATGACTTATCTGAGGCGCATGGTTTTAAAGTGCAGGAAGACTATCTCTCCTATATCGTAGAGGATTTAGAGATGGTAATTTTATGTAACCCTAATAATCCTACTGGAACCCTCTTAAACAGCGGATTATTAGAAGCTATTATCGCAAAATGTGAAGCGCTAAACATTCCTTGTATGATAGATGAATGTTTTAATGATTTCTTAGAGAACAAAGAGCAGCAAAGTTGCATTTCTATGATAGAAGACTGTCAGCAGCTTATACTTCTTAAGGCTTTTACAAAGATCTATGCCATGCCAGGGATAAGACTTGGCTATGTCCTTTCTAGTAATAGCCTATGGCTACAAAAGATGAGAGAGGAAGGGCAATGCTGGGGAGTATCTGTTATCGCCCAACGAGCAGGCCAAGCAGCTCTAGAGTGCCAAACTTATCTAGAGCAAACAAAAATGCTCATTGCTACTGAGCGCCAGTATCTTAAGAACCAGCTTAGACAACTCGGCATGACTGTTTTTGATTCCACGGCCAACTATATTTTCTTTAAGAATTTATCAGAAGTACCGATTGATAAACTTCTTTATCAACAAGGCATCCTCATTCGCAGCTGCAGTAACTATCGGGGATTGGATGCTCATTATTATAGAGTGGCGGTCAAAACACATTCAGACAACCAAAAATTAATGCAGTCACTAGAAAGGATATTAAGCACATGGCAAAACCACTTATGATTCAAGGAACCACATCGGATGCAGGGAAAAGTTTTATTACGGCAGCCTTATGTCGTATTTTAAAACAAGACGGTTACAAAGTTGCACCCTTTAAGTCTCAAAATATGGCACTCAACTCATTTATTACAGCAGATGGTCTGGAAATGGGGCGGGCACAAGTGATGCAAGCTGAAGCTGCGGGACTTGTGCCTGATGTGCGTATGAACCCTATTTTGCTTAAGCCTATGACAGAAATGGGCGCTCAAGTGATTCTACATGGTAAGGCACTTAATCATATGGAGGCAAAAGAATACTTTGCGTACAAACACCATTTAGTAGATGAAGTCTTAAAAGCATACCAGAGCTTAGCAAGTGAGTACGACGTCATTTTGCTTGAAGGCGCGGGGAGTCCTGCCGAAATCAACCTGAGAAAAGGTGATTTGGTGAATATGGGCATGGCAGAACTCATTAATAGTCCAGTGCTTCTTGCAGGAGATATAGACCGTGGGGGCGTATTTGCTGCGTTAGCAGGAACACTGATGTTACTTGCCCCAGAAGAGCGCGAACGTGTGAAAGGCATGATTATTAATAAGTTTAGAGGGGATGTAGATATCCTAAAGCCAGGTCTTTCCATGATAGAAGAAATTGTTAATGTACCCGTGCTAGGAGTAGTGCCTATGCTTAAAGTGGATATTGATGATGAAGATAGCCTTGCTGTCAAAAAAAATCAAAAGTGTGGGGAACTCATAGACATTGTTGTGATTCAACTCCCACATATCTCAAACTTTACGGACTTTAATACCTTAGGGCTAGTCTCAGGTGCTGGTGTGAGATATGTCAGAAATCCTAAAGAGTTAGGGAATCCTGATTTGATCATTATCCCTGGTACCAAAAATACTATTGGCGACCTCAATTGGCTTCGTGAGAGAGGATTTGAGTCATTGATTCAAAGGTACGCCCATCGTGGAGGCCCTGTGTTTGGAATTTGTGGTGGGTATCAGATGCTGGGCCAAACCTTATCTGATCCATACGGAATTGAAGCTGGTGGCTGTGTTAATGGTCTTGGATTATTACCTATCCATACGGTGTTTGAGGCGCAAAAAACAACTGTGCAAGTTACAGGAAGGTTTGAAAAAGTCTCAGGGCTATTTGCACCACTTACAGGCAAATCTATCACAGGCTATGAGATTCATATGGGTACTACTCAGAGAGAGCAGGGCGCAGAGCAACTCATGACACTACAAGGTGATGAGGGTATCCATGTGGATGGGACCCAGTGGAAGAACGTCTATGGTAGTTATGTCCATGGATTGTTTGATGAACAAGAGGTTGCAGAGACTCTTGTGAGAGAGCTTCTTAAACATAAAGGGTTTGATGCAGATATAGCTCATGGCGTGGATCTTCTGAGTTACAAAGAGTCTCAATATGATTTGTTAGCAGATGGCGTGAGAGCTGTGATGGATATGCAGCGTATTTATGAAATCATAGAAAGAGGCATGTAAGATGAAAGTGTATTGGCTTAGGCACGGTGAAACCATAGAGAACCAAAAAGGTACCTACTATGGTTATCTTGATGCAATGCTTACAAAGCAGGGGCGTCTAAGCATCCAGAAGTATCAAGGTTTTTGGCAGCAGCCATTAGCTGTTTATAGTAGCCCGCGAAAAAGAGCAATAGAAACAGCTCAAATCATAGGCTATGATGCCCCCATCCTAGACGAACGCTTAGCTGAGAGGCATATGGGCATTTGGGAAGGAATGACTTATTCTGAGATTAAGCAGCAAAATCCCCAGGAGCTGATGGATTGGCATAGCCAGTGGCAAGATTATTGCATCCCTGAGGGAGAAAGTGCAAGGATGCAATATGAGCGTGTCAGGCTATTTGTGAACATGCTCGAACAGCAAGGAGAAGATGCGCTCGTTGTGAGTCATGGCGGAACCATGCAAATGGCACTAGCCTATATGATGTTTGACCAAATCGAAGCATTTTGGAAATTTAAAACGACACCAGGTGGGCTTGTTGTCACAAGTTGTGACGACGGCTATTGGTATGTGGAGGAAATGACACCATGAGAATCATCAATCATTTAATATTAGGCATTCAATTTTTGACGCGTATTCCGCTCACCCAAAAGCCTGTTCCTTGTGAACCCAAAGATTTTAAAGGGGCTATTCGTTTTTTTAGCGTAATAGGTCTGATTGTAGGGTTTATTCAATATATTGTATTCCAAGGAATGTCTTACCTTGTACCGGGTGATTTTGCTGCTTTTTTAGCGGCATTAGCCGGTGTGGTTGTCACTGGGGGGATTCATCTTGATGGCTTATCTGATATTTTTGACGGATTTGGGGCTAATGCCAGTAGAGAACGTACTTTTGAGATAATGAAAGATAGCCGCGTTGGAGCATTTGGCGCATTAGCCATTGTGATGGATTTAATGTTCCATATCATAGGGTTCCAAATGTTACAAGATCAGCCTATAGTGGTGATTATGGTTCCTGTATTTGCAAAGTTAAGTGTCGCACTCCTTTGTAGAGTAGGCAAAAATGCCAAGGCTGGTTTGGGTGCACTATGGATTGAGAATATTGATAATGCAGGGATGTGGTTAAATGGTGCTACTGCAATAGTCGTTGGCATATTGCTTGTAGGGGTTATACCTACCTTTGTATTAGTCAGTGTGGTGATTGGTGTGACATTTTATCTCAGAAGGTACTTTACCCAAAAACTAGGTGGTATCACAGGAGACTGTCTTGGAGCGACTAATCAGTTATTAGAATGGGTGATTTTAACATGCCTGATTATAGGAGTTTGATACAATGAAATGCTTAAAAACATATATACAACAAATAGATATGCCTGACGCTGAGATCAGTCAGCAAAAAGAAAAAGTCCTTGATGGTTTGACAAAGCCAGTGGGTGCATTAGGAAAGTTAGAGGATATTGTCATTCGTCTAGCGGGTATACAGCAAAATCAGCAAATCGACATCAAATCTAAAACCATTGTGATTATGTGCGCCGATAATGGTGTGTATGAAGAGGGGATTAGTGAGTGTCCCCAAGAGGTTACTGCAACAGTAACTTATAATTTTACAAGAGGTATTACAGGCGTGAACCGCCTTGCAGAATTTGCAGGGGCAAAGCTTCACATTGTGGATATTGGGGTTAAGGCAGACTATGACCATCCATTGATTCATAATAGAAAAGTAAGTTATGGGACTGGAAATATGACCAAAGGCCCTGCTATGACTTATGAACAAGCGCTAGAAGCTATTTGGACGGGTATAGAGGAGACTGAAAAACTCATTGAAGGAGGCACACAGGTGTTTGGAACAGGAGAGATGGGGATTGGGAATACAACCACCTCAGCAGCTGTGATTACACTGCTCACATCAAATACTGTAGAAGCTATTGTAGGCAAAGGGGCTGGTGCACGTGATGAAACATTAGCACATAAACGTCAGGCCATTCAAAGGGCTATAGAGGTTAATAGACCGGATGTAAGAGACCCTATAGATGTATTAGCTAAAGTAGGTGGCCTAGATATTGCGGGTTTAGTAGGTGTCTATTTAGCTGCTGCACACCATAGTAGACCAGTTGTAATTGATGGTTTTATTTCAGTTGCTGCAGCATTAATCGCCTATAAGCTTAATCCTGCTTGTGCTCAGTATATGTTTGCATCACATCTTTCCCAAGAAGTGGGTATGGCATGTGCCTTAGAGATGATGCACTTACCCCCCCACTTTTGCCTTGATATGAGATTAGGTGAAGGAAGTGGTTGTCCTATTATGTTCCAACTGATGGATATGGCTTGGTTTACCTTGTCAACAATGGGAACTTTTGAAGACGCCGGTGTGGATAAATCAGCTTATATGAATGTATGGAAACCAATGAATCAATAAAACCTACAATAAATGTAAAATTTTATATTTTCTGTTTAGTATTTATTGAGCAACTATTGACAAAAATATTATTTAGGTATACTATTTATTTTAGTATAAAGGTGGATTGAGTTGTTTGATGCTTTTTACGAATAATAATTTTGTGGAGGTACCCTCATGAACAAAGGTACAGTAAAATGGTTTAATGCAGAAAAAGGATTTGGATTTATTCAAAAAGAAGATGGAAATGACGTATTCGTACATTTCTCAGCAATCACTGGTGATGGATTCAAATCATTAGAAGAAGGCCAAAAAGTAAGCTTCGATATTACTGAAGGTCCACGTGGCGCTCAAGCTGCTAACGTTGTTAAATTATAATAACCGTCAAAAAGGCAAATCCTCATAAGGATTTGCCTTTTTTTAATGGTGTTGTTCTCTTTTTTGATAACGTGCATACAGAGCCAAAGCAATGAGGGCAAATAATACAGGGCCTCCACCTGCTAGAATTGTGTCTAGCCAACGGCCTTTGGCGAGTCCTGGTTCGATAATAGCAAAAATATTAGCAAAACCAATGACGCATGTGACGATAATAGAGACAATCAGTGCCACAGTATTGTTTTTATAAATCACAAAAGGTTTTTCAATCTCAGACTTATTTTTGAAGAAAGGAAAAGCAGAAGCTAAGAACATATAGGGAATAGTCATAGCAACATTGGTCATAATAACAAGTTTGTCAAAGAATACCGCTGCATTTTCACCACCAAAAGACACAAGAATAATGAGGACAATAACAATACCTGCCTGGATTTTCATAGCATTAACAGGCATACCGTTAGTGATTTGGCTAAATTTTGTAGGCCAAAGACCTTTTGGTGTCCCTTCAATGAGCTGTTTGAGTGGGGCGTAAATCAGTGTAAAGAATGCACCTGTAAGCGTTAAGAACATGGAAATCCCTACAAACCTTGCAAACCATGTCCCAACAGTAAGGGCTGTAGATTCTGCTGATCCCATACTGCGAGATAAAGAGTAACCTAAGTTTTGCATAATCACATAAGTGACATTACCATTGTTGATACCAGGTTGTGATAAAATCTGCTCCCAATTGGTAAACATCCCAATAATAAAAATCCCTAATGCATAGCCAATAGAAATAACCACTGCTGAGATTGTAACACCTTTTGGGAAGGTTGTTTGTGCATTTTCTGTTTGATCTACAAGCCCACCGACAGCTTCAATTCCGCCATAAGCAAAAATAGCAAAGGTTAAAAAAGAAATCATGGATAAAGTGGAATGATAATTAGGATTCGGCGAAGATGTAAATGTACGTAAGCCATCTGTTATAGGTTGTGCAAACTGTCCTTTGTTTAAAATCAGCACAACAATACCACCAATAATCAAGACGATATTGAGTAATGTAACAGCTGTTCCTCCTACAGATGTAACTTTTTGTATTTTATCAAGTCCACGTGTAGAGACAAAGGTGACAATAATAATCCAAATCACTGCAAGAATACCTAAGGCTTTAGGACCTTGTAATCCAAAGAAGTTAAGTTCTCCTGTAATATCCCTTCCGAAACAGGCATTAGAAAGAGGAATCCATATGGTATTAGACACGTTCACTTGCCAGATGACATAAGAAGCATACCACATAAAAGTCCCTATAAACGCGTAGCGTGGTCCTATAGAGCGTTCCATCCAAGAATAAATCCCACCTTTTTCATTTTTAAATGCCGCGCCGTATTCGGCCATCATCAGTGCATAGGGTAAGAAGAATGCAATTGCTCCAAATAAGTACCATGGAATAGCGGCATAGCCCATAAGGAAAAAGGCCCTTGGCATATTAGCAAAACCATATACCGAAGTGAAAATCATTAAGACAAGGGCAAATAAAGATAGTTTTTTGGTCGTAGTTGTATGTGAAGACATACGTAACCTCCTAAAATATAATAAATTTACTCTTATAATGTACCCATATTAAAAAAAAAATACATAATAAAAGTACACATATTGACAGAGGTTAATTATTGTGGTAGTATCAATAGCAGAAAATCAAATCGAATAGTAATTGCCTTTAAGCTTGGTCCTGTGAGGCCAAAAAGGAAAACACCAATGAACATATAATAATTTTTTAAAATACAATTTTATAGAATCATTAAACAAAGCATAGTCGATAGGAGAACTAGCTACATCTCTATGAGTTAAGACCAAGAGGAGATGGTGGGTCTTTTGACATGTAAAAATTTATGGTTTAAAGCTTAAAGGCAATGAAAAGAGAGTACTCTTTTCATTGCCTTTTATTTTGCTCAAAAAGGATGGTGTCATATGTTAAAAAGCAAAGACTTATTAGGAATCAGAACATTAGAGGTCAGTGAAATGATGAGTATTTTAGACCTGGCCCAAGATATGAAACAAAAAATCAGTAACCCTGATTTGAGAGAAGAAACACTCAAGAACACATCATTAATCACGCTTTTTTATGAGAATAGCACCAGAACAAAAGTATCATTCAATATGGCAGGTATATACCAAGGTGCACAAGTTACTGATCTTGGCGTTGCAACAAGTAGTGTTCAAAAAGGTGAAACACTGGTGGATACTGGGATTACACTTGACCGTATGGGTATTGATTTTATGGTCATGAGACATAGCATGAGCGGTGCAGCACACCTTCTTGCTAAAAATGTTAAAGCATCAATTATCAATGCAGGGGATGGTGCGAATGAACATCCAACACAAGCACTATTAGACCTTTATACCATAAGAGAGAAAAAAGGCGATTTTAAAGGACTTAAGGTTACAATCGTAGGAGATATCGCCCATAGCCGTGTGGCAAGATCAGATATTTTTGGACTGATTAAGCTTGGCGCAAATGTAACATTAGCAGGAGCCGGAACGTTAACAGCCAAAAGTATGGAAGCGTTAGGGGTAAAGGTAACCAATGATATCAAAGAAGGTATTAAAGGTGCGGATGTTGTCATGGGATTACGTATACAGATGGAACGCCAAAAAGGTGGCTTATTCCCTAACTTAAGAGAGTACAGCCAACTTTATGGGATAGATCAAGAGATGTTTAGCTATGCAGCTTCAGATGCCATTTTGATGCATCCTGCACCAGTTAATAGAGGTGTTGAACTCATGCCTGAACTACTAGATAGCGCAGTAAGTGTTATTGATGAACAAGTAACAAATGGGGTTGCAGTGAGAATGGCAATACTTGCTCTTTTAAATGAAAGGAGAATGAACGGATGAAAATTTGTATCAAAGATGGATTGCTCATCAATCCTAAAACACAAACACAAGAAGTAACAGATATTTGGGTGGAAGACGGAAAAGTCATTGCCATTGAAAAAGATAGAAATGACTTTGCAGATCAGACAATAGATGCGGCTGGGAAATGGGTTGTACCAGGACTGATTGATCTTCATGTTCATTTAAGAGAACCAGGGTTTGAACACAAAGAAACAATCGCATCAGGATGTGATGCGGCAGCAAAAGGTGGTTTTACAACAATCTGTTGTATGCCAAATACAAACCCGATTATAGACAATGAATGTGTTGTAGAATATATCAATACGATGACTGCAAAGGCAAATGGGGTTAATGTTTTACCAGTTGGGTCTATTACAAAAGGTCAACAGGGTGAAAGTCTAGCGAATATCGGCAAGATGGCAGAACATGGTATCTGCGCAATCAGTGAAGATGGCCGTACCGTAATGGATGCATCACTTATGAAAAAAGCGATGGCTTATGCAAAGCCTTTTAATCTTCCGATCTTTTCACATACAGAAGACCATACACTAGCAGGTGGGTCTATGAATGCAGGTGAAAACGCACAACTCTTTGGGATTAAGGGGATCGGAAGAGACGCTGAAGAAGTGATTGTTTCAAGAGACATTATCTTAGCACGTTATACAGGGTGCAAACTCCATCTGTCACATATGAGTACAAAAGGAAGCATCGAACTCATTGAGATGGGTAAAAAATGGGGTGTTAACCTGACAGCAGAAACAGCACCACATTACTTCATTTTAGATGATAGTATAGTAGGTGATTATGATAGTAACAAAAAAATGAATCCACCACTCCGTACAAAAGAAGACGTAGAAGCCATGAAACAAGCTTTAAAATCAGGTGTGATCGATGTGATTGCAACAGATCATGCACCACATCATTATGATGAAAAAAATGTAGAGTTTGATAAAGCGCCATTTGGTATTGTAGGGCTCGAAACAAGTTTTGCCTTAAGTTATACACACTTAGTTAAAGCAGGAATTCTTTCACCACTTGAGCTGATTGCGAAAATGAGTTCAAAACCAGCTGAGATTATTGGTCTTGATAAAGGGACCATTGAAGTGGGAAAAGTTGCGGACATTACTATTATTGATGTGGATAAAAAATATAGCATTGACCCAAGTACTTTTGTATCAAAAGGAAAAAACACACCGTTTGGTGGCATGGAAGTCTATGGTGAGGTGTCATGCACCTTAGCAAACGGTAAAATTATTTACTCAGCATAGTATAATTATTAAAATTGTTGCATAAAAATTCGTAATTGTGTAAAATAAACTAAATAAGATATAAAAGGAGATGCATCATGATCGATCGTTTAATTCGCGAAATACAAAACAAACAAAACCCTACAGTGGTAGGATTAGACCCAACATATAGCATGATTCCAGCGTTTATCCAAGAAGAAATGTTAGAAAAATACGGCAAGACACCTAAAGCAGTTGCTGAAATGTTTATCAAATTTAACAAAGCGATTATTGATGAAGTCCATGACCTCATCCCATCAGTGAAACCACAAATCGCCATGTATGAGCAATATGGTTTAGAGGGTCTTCGTGCCTATATGGAAACAACAGAGTATGCTAAGAAAAAAGGTCTTGTTATTATCGGAGACATTAAACGTGGAGATATCGCTTCAACAGCAGCAGCCTATGCAGGACACATTGCAGGAGTAGATGTTGAAGGTGAACATTTCGATCTTTGGTCAGAAGATGCTGTCACACTTAATCCTTACATGGGATTTGATGGTATTGAACCATTCATTAGTGCATGTAATGAAAAAGACAAAGGATTATTTATCCTTGTTAAAACAAGTAACCCAAGCGGGAAAGAGATACAAGATCTCCTCGTAGAAGGGGACCCTATTTACAATAAGGCAGCTGACCTTGTAAGTAGTTGGGGTGAACTGGCTATGGGTGAACTTGGCTATAGTAAAGTGGGTGCAGTAGTTGGTGCAACATACAAAGAGCAAGGTATTGCACTTAGAAAACGTATGCCACATACATTCTTCTTAGTGCCAGGATATGGTGCACAAGGTGGATCAGGCGAAGACCTTAAAGGTTATTTTGATAAAAATGGTTTAGGAAGCATCGTTAACTCTTCAAGAGGAATTATCGCTGCTTATAAGCAAAATAGAGAGTTTTCAGAACAAGACTTTGCAAAAGCATCTCGCGAAGCGGTTCTTGCAATGCGCAAAGACTTACAAGGAGTGATGGCATAATATGAAAGCACAATTAATATTAGAAAATGGTATGGTATTTGAAGGTAAAGCCTTTGGATATCTCAAAGAAACAATCGGTGAAGTGGTATTCAACACAGGAATGACAGGATACCAAGAGATTTTAACAGATCCATCTTACTATGGACAAATGGTTGTAATGACGTATCCACTAGTAGGGAACTACGGGATCAACCTTGAAGATATGGAGTCTAAAAAAGCACATGTTAAAGGGTTTATTGTTAGAGAGAAATGTGATTATCCAAATAACTTTAGATGTGAATTAACATTAGAAGGATACCTTAAAGATCAAAAAATCATCGGTCTTGAAGGCATCGATACAAGAGCGCTTACAAAAGTACTTAGAAACTCAGGAACAATGCGTGGAATCATCTCAGTACGTGAGTTAACACCTAGCCAGATCAAACTTAAAATGGATAGCTGGTGTAACCAAATGGCTGTATCTGAAGTGACAACAAAAGAGCGTTACACAGTAGACGGTAATGGCCTTCATATTGCAATGCTTGACTGTGGTGTCAAACAAAACATCATTAGAGAGTTTGCAAAGCGTGATTGTAAAATCACAGTATTCCCAGCCTTTACATCAGCAGAAGAGATCTTATCAGTGAATCCAGACGGTGTGTTTTTATCAAATGGACCAGCGGATCCAAAAGACTTACCAGAAGTTGTTGCAGCAATCAAAGGGATTGTGGGCAAAAAACCAATTACAGCAATCTGTCTTGGTCACCAACTTCTTTCTTTAGCACTTGGCGGGAACACAGCCAAACTTAAATTTGGTCACCATGGTTGTAACCATCCTGTAAAAGATTTTATTACAAACCGTGTGTATATCACATCACAAAATCATAACTACTATGTAGAGACACTTCCAGATGGGGCTGAAGTGACACATAAAAACTTAAATGACCAAACAGTTGAAGGGATGTACTTCAAAGATTTAGATATCTACAGCGTACAATTCCATCCTGAAGCATGCCCAGGGCCTACAGACACAGAACACATTTTCGACGAATTCATCAAGGTAATGCAAGGAGGTAAATTATAATGCCAAGAGATATGAGTATTAAAAAAGTATTAGTTATCGGATCAGGTCCAATTGTAATCGGTCAAGCAGCGGAGTTTGATTATTCAGGAACACAAGCTTGTCAAGCGATTAGAGAAGAGGGGATCGAAGTTGTTCTTGTAAACAGTAATCCTGCGACAATCATGACTGACAAAGAAATTGCGGATAAAATTTACATAGAGCCACTTACTGTAGAATTCCTTGAAAAAGTTATTGCAAAAGAAAGACCTGATAGTGTCTTAGCTGGAGTAGGGGGTCAAACAGGGCTTAATCTTGCAGTAGAACTTCATGATACAGGTATTTTAGAAAAATACAATGTACGTGTAATCGGAACACAAATCTCTGCAATCAAAGAAGGTGAAGACCGCGAAGGATTCAGAGATTTAATGAACCGTATCAACCAACCTGTTATTGAGAGTGAGATCGTAGAGTCAGTAGAAGATGCTGTTACTTTCTCAAGAAAAATCGGATATCCAGTTGTTGTAAGACCAGCCTATACACTAGGTGGTACTGGCGGTGGTATAGCTGAAACAGAAGAAGAATTAAGAGAAATCTGTGCAAGTGGATTACATTTATCCCGCGTACATCAAGTACTGATTGAAAAATGTATCAAAGGCTGGAAAGAAGTTGAGTACGAAGTAATGCGTGACCAATACGGCACAGCAATTACAGTATGTAATATGGAAAATATCGACCCTGTTGGTATCCATACAGGAGATAGTATCGTTGTAGCACCATCACAGACACTTTCTGACAAAGAGTATCAAATGCTTAGAAGAGCATCACTTGATATTATCTCAGCTTGTGATATTAGAGGGGGTTGTAACGTACAGCTTGCCCTTCACCCAGATAGCTTTGAATATGCAGTTATCGAGATCAACCCTCGTGTAAGCCGTTCATCAGCACTAGCATCAAAAGCAACAGGATACCCTATCGCTAGAGTATCAGCAAAGATTGCACTTGGATACGGATTAGATGAGATTACAAATGCTGTAACAGGTAAAACCTATGCATGTTTCGAGCCAACACTTGACTATGTAGTTGTTAAGATCCCAAAATGGCCATTTGACAAGTTCTACACAGCAAAACGTACACTTGGTACAAAGATGATGGCTACTGGTGAGATCATGGCTATCGGAAATAA
This sequence comes from Cellulosilyticaceae bacterium, assembly GCA_051647765.1. Lineage (GTDB taxonomy): Bacteria > Bacillota > Clostridia > Lachnospirales > Cellulosilyticaceae > JBOFEH01. Next base: position 18,942 of record JBOFEH010000193.1, read on the forward strand.
CTTTGAAAGTGCATTCCTTAAAGGTCTTCGTTCACTAGAAATCGGCCAATTTAGTTTCATGCACAAAAAACTTGCTGAATGTTCACTTGCAGAGCTCAAAGAGCGCGTGATCACAGCAGATGATGAGCGTATCTTCGCATTAGCAGCAATGCTTCGTATGCACTACAGAGAAGAGCAAGTGTGTAAAGTAACAGGCATGGATATCTTCTTTGTGAAGAAATTCAAATGGATTGTTGACCAAGAAGAAAAATTAAAAGACATGGAGTACGAAGAACTTACACCAAAATACCTTCGTAAACTCAAACGCCGTGGATTTGCTGACAAAGCGATTGCAGAATTCATTGGTGTAACAGAAGATGATATCCGCGAGCTTCGTATGAAGTGGAACATTATGCCAGTATACAAAATGGTAGATACATGTGGTGGAGAATTCGAAGCCCAATCACCATACTACTACTCAACTTATGATGAAATCGATGAAGTTGAAGTTTCAGATCGTGAAAAAGTAATGGTACTTGGATCAGGCCCAATCCGTATCGGTCAAGGTATTGAGTTTGACTACTGCTCAGTACATGCCATCATGGCACTTAAACGTCTTGGTATTGAGACAATTATCGTGAATAATAACCCTGAGACAGTAAGTACAGACTTTAATACATCAGATAAACTTTACTTTGAACCATTAACAGATGAAGATGTTTACCATATCATTATGAAAGAACAACCAAAAGGGGTTATCTTACAGTTCGGTGGACAAACAGCAATCAAGCTTGCTAAATTCTGTGACAAAATGGGTATCACAGTACTTGGTACACAACCAAAACAAGTGGATGCAGCAGAAGATAGAGAGAAATTTGATGAAGTCCTCGAAAAACTTAATATTCTTCGTCCAAAAGGTAAAGCAATCTGGAATATTGAGGAAGGCTTAAAAGTAGCAGCAGAATTAGAGTACCCTGTACTTGTAAGACCTTCATATGTTCTTGGTGGTCAAGGGATGGAAATTACATTCGAAGAAGCTCAGCTTAAGCGCTACTTAGAAAATGCTTTTGATAGAGATCCAGAAAACCCTGTACTCATTGATAGATACCTCATGGGACGTGAAATCGAAGTTGATGCACTTTGCGATGGTGAAGATATCCTCATTCCAGGTATTATGGAACATCTTGAGAGAGCCGGTATCCACTCAGGAGACAGTACAACACTTTACCCAAGTGTGAATATCTCAGATGATATGAAAACAAAAATTATCGAGTGTACGAGACAAATTGCCAAAGAATTAGAAGTCCTTGGTATGATTAATATTCAGTACATCGAATACAAAGGTGAGCTTTACATTATCGAAGTTAACCCAAGATCAAGCCGTACAGTACCATATATCTCAAAAGTAACAGAAGTTCCAATTATTGACCTTGCAACACGCGTGATGTTAGGGGCAAAATTATCTGAGCTTGGTTATGGCACAGGTCTTTATCCAGAACCACAGAACTTCTATGCAGTTAAAGTCCCAGTATTCTCTACAGAAAAACTTCCAAGAGTAGAAGTAAGTCTTGGGCCAGAAATGAAATCAACAGGAGAAGTACTTGGCGTAGGTAGCACAATAGAGGAAGCACTTTACAAAGGGTTTATTGCAGCAGGCAAGAAACTTCCAAGTAAGCAAGGAACACTCTTTGCAACAATCCAAAAATACGATCAAGATGAGTTTGTAGAAATCGCAAAACGTTTTGCAGGACTTGGCTACAAATTTATTGCAACACCTGGAACAGCTGACAAACTTGAGGAAAATGGTATTATAGCTGAACGCGTTGGTAAACTTTCAGAAGGTAGTGATGAAATCATCAACCTTATTAGAAGTGGTAGAGTAGACCTTCTTGTGAATACACCAACAAAAGGAAATGACTCAACACGCGATGGTTTCAAAATGCGTCGTCATGCTATCGAATCTTCTCTTCAAATCCTAACATCTCTTGATACTTTAAGAGCGATGGCTGATATTGCTGAAAATGACTTAACAGTAGATCAAACAGAGATTTACAATATGGGAGAAAAACAAGATGCATAAAAAAGTTGTAGAAGGTAAAATCCTATCTAACCAAATAATATCAAATGGCATCTTTGAGATGATTATTGAATCAGATGAAGTTGCAAAATCAAGTGACGTGGGGATGTTTGTGAACATCTACCCACGTTCACAAAGCACATTACTTCCTAGACCTATTAGTATCTCAGAAATAGGTGAAACAACGATTACTCTTGTGTATGCAGTCGTAGGGGAAGGAACTAAAGAATTTAGTACGTATCTTGCAGGGGAGACTGTAAGAGTGAGTACTGCTCAAGGAACTGGATTCAAACCACAAGCTGTCAAAAAGCATGTCTTAGTTGGTGGGGGAATTGGAGTACCACCACTTGTGGAACTTGCAAAACGCCTTGAAGGTGAGATTGTAGCAGTCGTTGGTTTTAGATCAGAGCCTTTCCTAATCCAAAAGCTTGAAGAAGCTGGGGCAAAAGTTTATATTGCAACAGACAATGGCGCAGTAGGCTTTAGAGGAAATGTGATTGAACTCATTAAAGAAGAAGGCATTACAGGGGACTATTTCTATAGTTGTGGCCCAAAAGTGATGCTCCGTGCATTAGCAGATCACTGCGCATCAACGGATACACCTGTTCAAGTATCTCTTGAGGAGCGTATGGGATGTGGCTATGGCGCATGTGTCGGCTGTGTCTGTAAAACAAAAGGAAAAGATGAGTCTGTAGAGAGTAAAAAAGTATGTAAAGACGGCCCAGTCTTTTTAGGAAGCGAGGTTGTGTGGTAATGATTGATTTAAGTGTAAATATTGCTGGGGTTGAACTTAAAAACCCTATTACAACAGCTTCAGGAACGTTTTCAGCTCACGAAAGTGGTGCATTCTATGACCTTAATGAATTAGGGGCTATGATTACTAAAGGCGTTGCCAATATCCCATGGGAAGGCAATGCTGTACCACGTATTGCAGAGACTTATGGTGGTATGCTTAATTCAGTAGGATTACAAAATCCAGGGATTGACTATTTTATTGCTAACGAATTACCATACCTCAAACAATTCGATACACGTGTGATTGTCAATGTGGCAGGAAGAAGTGTAGAGGATTACTGTGAGGTTGTTGAGAGACTTGCTGATACAGATGTGGATTTACTTGAAGTCAATATATCTTGTCCTAACGTTAAAAAAGGTGGGATTGGCTTTGGTACAGATCCTGCTCTTGCAGCACAGGTAACACGCGAAGTAAAACGTGTGGCAAAACAACCTGTAATCATCAAGCTTACACCAAATGTAACGGACATTACAGAGATTGCAAAAGCTGTTGAAGCAGAAGGTGCAGATGCACTTTCTCTTATTAATACATTATTAGGTATGAAAATTGATGTTCATAGACAAAAACCTGTCCTTGCAAACAAGATGGGTGGATTCTCAGGTCCATCTATCAAACCTGTTGCAGTACGTATGGTTTACCAAACACGCAGAGCTGTTAATATTCCAATCATTGGACTTGGTGGGATTATGACAGGTGAGGATGTTGCTGAGTTTATCTTAGCAGGCGCAGATGCAGTATCCGTAGGTACAGCGGCCTTTGCAGATCCAACAGCACCTGTACGTATCAAAAATGAGCTCATGACCTATATGGATCGTTATGGATTCAAAAACTTACAAGAATTAAGAGATGCTCTTAAAGAATAATTCAGATAGAAAAGACTATGCATATGGCAAAATATGCATAGTCTTTTTGTTTTGTGACACACTAAGGAAAGAGAGTAAATGATATGATCATAGGAGGAATAAAATGAGAAAAGCATTTAGTTTAGTAATAGTGGGTTCACTTGTAACCACAATGCTCTTAAGTGGCTGTAGCCAATCCCAGAAAGACAAAGAAAATATTAATAATGCACAGGCAGGCAACGTAGTAGAGCTAGAGGGTGCAGCAGATCAATATGGTTGGATGCCTCAGATACGCTTAACTTTTGATGGTGAGACACTTAAAGAAGTGTATTTCGAATATATCAATGGTGAAGCGGCTAAGAAGTCTCAAGATGAAGAATATAATGCTAATATGGAGAGTAAGACCGGTATTAGTGTCAAGGATGCCATGGAAAACCTTAGAAAGCAACTTGTTGCCAAACAAGACCCTAACGCAGTTGAAGTGGTAACAGGCGCAACACAAACCTCTACAGAGTTTATTGATATGGCAAAAGAAGGGTATGAACACTATAAAAAGGGTGAGACCAGTGCTAATAATTATGGACTAAGCGCCGAAGAAGAAAAAGCAAAAACAGAGGGTGGGTCAGCAACAGCACCTACTGGAGAGGAACAAGGTACTACAGAAAGCAATGGGACTAACTACAGTACTGGCGGTGATGCCAATACCAATCAGCAACCAGAAGGAGGAGCAGCACCATCTGAAGGTCAATAGATATACAAAAAAGCGAGCTTAAATCAAAAGCTCGCTTTTTATAATACGATATTAAATTCACGTGGATAAAGAACCGTTCCTTTGATTGTAGGTTCAGCTGGTGATAAGTGAGAAACCATAAATGCTTCTTCTGGGAAACTTGCTGGTGGAATAATATCATGTAATGAGGCCTGTTCAAACCCAAAACGCTTGTAATAAGCAGGGTTCCCTAGTACGGTAACAAGTTTATAGCCTAGGTATTTACAACGTTCAAGGCCCTTGGTAATAAGGAGACTACCAATTTGCTGATTTTGGGCAGATGGTATAACTGCAAGTGGTGCAAGTGATAATGCCGGATAGCTCTGATTGCCTTCTTTGATGACAACTCTTGTAAATAAAATATGTCCAACAATCTGGCCATCTTTTTCAGCAACGAGAGAAAGCTCTCTATCATAGTAACTTGTTGTACGTAGTGCATTCACTAAGTCTGCCTCATCTGATGTCTTAAAGGCTGCTAAATGAACACTTCTAATAGCGTCAATATCTTTTTTTTCTTCCTGTCTTACGATAATCATGTGAGTACCTCCTTCTAGACAAACCCTATTTTAACAAATTTTATGAGGATAAGCCATAGAATATGCTATAAATAATAAGAGAAAAAACATTTTTAAAACTTTATTAATGTTATAATATTATAAAAATACTTGATTTTAAAATTAAAATAGTATATATTTAATTTAACAATTTACTACTTTAACACAATAAAGTAAAGGGGGCGAAAATTTTGAAAAACTATAATTTATATACGCCTGAAGGTGTAAAAGACTTGCTTTGGGAGGATGCAATCTTAAAGAATAAGATTGCACAACATATTTTGAAGCTGTTCTCACAATATAGCTATCATCTGATTGAAACACCTACATTTGAGTATTTAGATGTCTTTACCTTGGCGGAAAACCAATTGCAAAATCCACATCTCTATCAATTTGTTAATAAACAGGGGGAACTTTTAGCACTTAGAAATGATATGACCTGTGCGATTGCACGTGTCGTCGCAACACAAAACAGTTCATTACCATTGCCGCAGCGTTATTGTTACATTGCAAATAGTTTTCGTTATCCTGAACGTTTCCAAGGGAAAAGTCATGAATTTACCCAAGCGGGGGTAGAACTCATAGGGCATGATAGTGTAGAGAGTGATGCGGAGGTTATTAAACTTGCACTACAATCTATAGAAACATCGGGTATAGAAGGCATGACGCTTCATTTAGGCAACGCATCTTTTTTACAAAACCTTCTAGAAGATATTGGACTAACGGGTGAGGAACAATCTCAGATTTATCATGCGATTGATAACAAAGATGGTGTAAAAGTTAAGCAATTACTAGAAACTGCCAAGGTAAGCCAACAGGTGGTTGAGGTAATTTCTTATCTTATTCAACGAACAGGGTCTATAGAGCTTCTTCAAAAGGTTAAAGCTGCTATTAAAGGGGAACGCACTAAAGTATCCTTAGAATATCTTGAAAGACTCTATAAGGTACTTGCTGATTATGGCATCTCAGATAAAATACAGTTTGATTTTAGTGTCTTATCTTATGCAAGCTATTATACAGGCATTATGTTCCAAGTATTCTTGCCCAATGTAGGAAGTGCTGTAGTAGAGGGTGGTCGGTATAATAAGTTACTTTCTAAGTATGGCAAAGATTTACCTGCTGTCGGTTTTGGTGTGAATCTTGATTTGTTACTTCAAAAAGTACAACAACAGACAGAGCGTGCTTCAATCAATGCCCAATCCACACTAATTATCTATACACCAGAGACAAGACGCTTAGGTCTCCAATTTGCAACACATTTCCGCAAACAAGGAATGGTTGTGGAGAACTATTTAGATTATACGATTGAAGAGGCAATCACTTATGCACAAGGGGCTCAAATAGGAGGTATACTTTATTTCCAATCCAATGATACCGTTGCAGTTTATGACATGACAAGTGAAGCGCCTCAGTATTTAGATCCGATGACACTATTGTAATAGGGGGAGAAATAATGAATCAGATTACATTTGCACTCGCTAAGGGGCGACTTGCAAAAAAAACAATGGAAATTTTAGAACGAATGGGGATTACGTGCCAAGAAATGAACGAAAAAAATCGCAAACTATTATTTACAAGTGATGATGGGCGCTTTCGTTTTTTCTTATCTAAAGCATCGGATGTACCAACCTATGTGGATTATGGTGTAGCTGATATTGGTATTGTAGGGAAAGATACGATTCTTGAGGAAAATCGTAATGTGTATGAAGTACTTGATTTGGGATTTGGGGCATGTCATATGGTCGTTGCAGGAGAAGCTTCAAAAAAAGAACTCTTAGAGTCAGGTAAGTTTTTGAGAGTAGCGACCAAATACCCACACATTGCAAAAACTTATTTTGATCAAAAAAATATGAGTGTTGAGATTATCAAACTTCATGGATCTGTTGAGCTAGGTCCTATTGTCGCATTATCTGATGTGATTGTGGATATTGTAGAAAGCGGGGCTACCCTCAAAGAAAACGGGCTTGTTGTATTAGATACTATTGTGCCACTCTCTGCAAGATGTATTATCAATACTGCTAGTATGAAAGTGAAACACCAAGAAATAGAACAGTTATTAGCACATTTTGAAAAACAAATAAAGGGGGACGCTTTATGATTCCAATTATTAAAAGTAATGTAGAAAGAGCAGCTTTTCTGCAAAAACTTGTTGTAAGAGGGAGTTTAGATACAGGAGACTATGCTATCGCTACCAAAAAAATTGTAGAAGATGTCCGTACACGCGGGGATGAAGCGTTATTCGAGTACACCCAAAAATGGGACTCAAAAACGGTAACCCCTGATACTGTCAAAGTATCTCGTGATGAAATGAAAGCAGGCTTTATGAGACTGGATCCGCAACTTAGAGAGGCGATGACATTATCTGCACAAAGGATCAAGGCATTCCATGAAAAACAAAAACAAAATACTTGGATTGACCTTAAGGAAAATGGTGAAATCTTAGGGCAACGTGTCCTTCCTGTTGAAAGTGTTGGTATTTATGTTCCCGGTGGCAAAGCCGCCTATCCTTCATCTGTACTGATGAATGCTATTCCAGCTACTGTAGCAGGGGTTTCCCGTATTGTAATGGTGACACCACTTTCACAATCTATGGGTAGTGCAACGAACGTTCCTGATAACGTACTAGGTGCTGCGTACTTAGCGGGTATTGAGGAACTTTATACAATAGGCGGGGCGCAGGCTATTGCCGCTTTAGCCTTCGGAACAGAGACGATTCCTAAAGTGGATAAAATTGTTGGACCTGGTAATATCTATGTGGCACTAGCTAAGAGAGAAGTTTATGGTTATGTCAGTATTGATTCTATTGCAGGCCCAAGTGAGATTCTTGTCATTGCAGATGATACAGCAAACCCAACCTATGTTGCAGCAGACTTGTTATCACAAGCAGAGCATGATGAACTGGCTTCAAGTATTTTGATAACCGACAGTAGCGCGCTTGCTGAAAAAGTGGTTGTGGCACTTCAAAAACTTTATGAAGAATTACCACGTCAAGAAATTCTGCAATCCTCTCTTCAAAATTATAGTGCCATTATCTTAGTAGAGAACCTAAGTGAAGCTGCAGCTCTTTCAAATCAAATAGCACCTGAGCACCTTGAACTGGCTACAGCTGACCCCTTTGGCCTCTTGGCTGAGATCAAAAATGCTGGTGCAGTATTCTTGGGGCACTACACACCAGAGCCAGTGGGGGACTATATGGCAGGTCCTAACCACGTGCTACCAACTAGTGGGACAGCAAGATTCTTTTCACCTCTTGGAGTAGATGATTTTGTAAAAAAGAGCAGTATACTCTCTTTCTCACCACAAGCACTTAGAGCTATTGGAGAAGAAGTTGTGACTTTTGCAGAAAGTGAATCACTCTATGCCCATGCGCTTTCAGTAAAAATCAGATTGAAAGAAGGTGAATAAATGAATCCCTATGTCAAGGAAACTTTCCGAGAAGTGGTACCTTACAAAGCAATACATAGAAAAAGTGGGATCATTCTTGATGCCAATGAAAATACACAAATTCCTTTAAAAGCACTGAGAGAGCATATGGCCAAATGGATGTTAGAGATGCCGATTAATCGGTATCCGGATTCAGATACGACCAAGCTTCGTTTAGCTATTGCTAATGCCCATCATGTCTCGCCAGATCATATTGTCTGTGGGGTAGGCTCAGACCAGCTTATTGATTGCTTATTAAGAAGTGTCTTAAATACAGGGGAAGTCGTTGTTTCACCGGTTCCTTCTTTTAGTATGTATGCCTTAACGGCCAAGACAAATGGTGGGAGATTTGAAGGTGTACCTCTCAAAGAGGATTTTACTTATGATTTTGATAAAATGTATGAGGCTGTGGTGTCCTTACAGCCTAAAGTGACTTTTATTTGTAATCCAAACAACCCCACAGGATGTATTCTAGCACCAGAGCAAATCGAGACACTGGTTCAAGCTGCTACAGGGATTGTAGTAGTAGATGAGGCTTATATTGAATTTGGTGGCGAATCTGTTATTGGGCTGATTAGCAAATACACAAACCTTCTTGTCCTTCGTACTTTTTCTAAAGCTTATGGGCTAGCCGGGGCAAGAGTGGGCTATGGTATAGGAAGTCAAGAGATTATTGATGCCATCTTAATCAGCAAACCACCCTATCACCTCAATCGTTTTTCACAGGAAATCGCTACTTGGGTGATGACCCATGCTGAGGCTTATAGGGAGATTATTAACGGGGTAAGTGCTCAGCGGGAACAGGTCTATGAGGCCCTTAAATCTTATGGTTATACAGTCTATCCTTCAGCGGCTAACTTTCTATGGATGAAGGCGGAAGCGGGGCTTATGGAAAAGCTAGAAGCTACCAATATCTTTATCAAAGCGTTTAGCTATAGGGATACGGCGTATTATCGCATCTCTATCGGAACAGAACAAGAAAACGCACAATTACTTGCTATTTGTAAAGGGGAACAATCATGAGAGAAGCACTCATTAAGAGACAAACTAATGAAACACAAATAGAATTAACACTTGCGCTAGAGGGTAAAGGTCAAACAACGGTTCAAACAGGGATTGGCTTTTTTGATCATATGCTTACCCATATTGGAAAGCATAGTCAAATGAATCTTAGTGTGGCGGCTAAAGGGGATTTAGAGGTGGACTGTCACCACACGGTTGAAGATGTTGGGATTGTGTTAGGTCAAGCTTTAAAACAAGCATTAGGCAATAAAGAACAAATCACACGCTATGGGCATAGTATTGTGCCTATGGAAGAAGCACTCATTTTATGTGCTATCGATTTATCAGGGCGTCCATATATTGAGATTGATACGCCTTTTACCATGTCCCGTGTAGGGGATTTTGATACGGAGATGGTCGAGGAGTTCTTTAGAGCTGTTGGGACACAGGGGGGCATTAATCTCCATATACAGGTTTTACGTGGTAAAAATAATCATCACATCATAGAAGGCATGTGTAAGGCTTTTGCAAGAGCGCTCAAGATGGCTATTGCTATTGATCCTAACAGTGAGGGTGTTCTTTCTACAAAAGGGATGTTGGAGGTATAATATGCAACTTGCGATTATTGATTATGGAATGGGTAATTTGAGAAATGTTGAAAAGGCTTTTGCGAAGCTTGGGGTCAAGTGCAAAATCACCAATGACCCACAGGAAATTATAGAGGCATCTGGCGTTGTCCTACCAGGGGTGGGGGCCATTAAAGAAGCCATGATTACATTAGATGAGACAGGTCTATCTGATACAATTAGAGACTGTACTTCAAAGGGTAAGCCTTTCCTAGGCATTTGTCTAGGGATGCAGCTCATGTTTGAAAAAAGCTACGAAAATGGTGTTTACGACGGCTTAGGGCTTTTGCCTGGGGAGATTGTCAAATTAGAGGTACCTCTCAAGGTTCCCCATATGGGATGGAATACTTTGGAGATTACAAAAGAAGCTCCTTTATTTAAGAACATTTTGCCAGAAAGCTTTGTGTATTTTGTCCATTCTTATTATTTGAGCACGTCAGAAGACGTGGTCAGTGCCTATACGGAGTATGGCCAAAGAATTGCTATTGCTGCCCAACACGAAAACGTTTATGGGGTACAATTTCATCCAGAAAAAAGTGGGGAAGTGGGACTCCAAATTCTCCAAAATTTCGTAGAGAAAGTGAGGGAATATGATGCAACTTTATCCAGCAATTGATTTGAAAGATGGACAGTGTGTGAGACTAATGCAAGGTGATTACAATGAAGTGACTGTGTATGGAACCCATCCTGCTGAAATGGCTCAAAAATGGGAATCTCAGGGGGCAACCTACCTGCACCTTGTAGATTTAGATGGTGCTAAAGCAGGTCATGGGGTCAATGAAGCGGCTATTCGTGAGATTGTTGCAAGTATCAATATCCCTACAGAACTCGGAGGGGGTATTCGCTCTTTAGAAGATATTGAAAAAGTATTAGGGTTTGGTGTAAGTCGTGTGATTTTAGGTAGTGCAGCAGTAAGGGACAAAGAACTTGTTCGCCGAGCCATCGAAACCTATGGTCCACAGCGAATTGTAGTAGGTGTTGATGCCAAAGGTGGCCAAGTAGCTATTGAAGGTTGGCTTGAAGTCACAGATTTTACAGCATTAGAGTTTTGCAAGGAACTCAAAAAACTTGGGGTTCAAACAGTGATTTATACAGATATCGCAAAAGATGGCATGATGTCTGGACCTAATCTCAAAGAAACCCAGCAATTAGCGGAGTGTACTGGCCTTGAAATTGTCGCTTCAGGTGGTGTGTCATCTATGCAAGATCTTGAAGAGATTGAACGTATAGGGGTTCATGGTGCGATTATTGGTAAAGCCTTGTACTTAGATGCCATTTCACTACCAGATGCTGTGGCACGCTTTGAGACAGGAGGGGAGACGTCATATGCTAAGTAAACGTATTATTCCGTGCCTTGATGTGACAGGTGGACGTGTGGTCAAAGGGGTTAACTTTGTAAATCTGATTGATGCGGGGGACCCTGTTACAGTAGCCAAAGCTTATAGCGATCAAGGTGCAGATGAAGTTATTTTCTTAGATATCACAGCTTCCTCTGATGCCAGAGATATCTTACTAGATGTGGTAGAACGCACTGCAAGTGAAGTTTTTATTCCTTTGACTATAGGGGGTGGCATACGAAGTGTTGAAGATATTCGTATGCTGCTTAATGCCGGTGCTGATAAAATATCGATTAATACTTCAGCAGTGCAAAATCCAGCGCTCATTACTCAGGGTGCTGAGCGGTTTGGTAGCCAGTGTATTGTAGTGGCTATCGATGCTAAACGTACAGAGATAGGGACATTTGAGGTTTACATACATGGTGGACGTACTGCAACAGGAATGGATGCCGTATGGTGGGCAACAGAAGTTCAAAGATTAGGCGCAGGGGAAATTCTTCTAACCAGTATGGATTGTGATGGCACCAAAGCAGGCTATGATCTAGAGCTTACGAGACAAGTTAGTGAAGCTGTAACAATTCCAGTAATTGCTTCAGGTGGCGCAGGGAATAAGGATCACTTTGTGGAAGTATTTAAAGAAGGAAAGGCAGATGCAGCCCTAGCCGCTTCACTATTCCATTTTAAGGAGCTTGCTATTAATGATTTAAAAACACACCTAAAAACAAATCAGGTACCTGTGCGTATCTAAGGGGGATGAAACTATGGATTACGAGATGTTATTAAATGAAGTCAAATACAATGAGCAAGGTTTGGTTGCAGTAGTTGCCCAAGATTACCATTCAAAAAAAGTACGTATGGTTGCTTATATGAATGAAGCGTCCCTCAAACTGACACTTGAGACAGGAAAAGTCCATTATTATAGCCGTTCACGTCAAGAAATTTGGCTCAAAGGTGAAACATCAGGCAATATCCAATACCTAAAAGGAATAAGTATAGACTGTGATGGGGATGCCTTACTCCTCCAAATCGAGCAGGTTAATGGTATTTCTTGTCATACGGGGAATTCTTCTTGTTTCTACCGTGAAGTAGGTGTCAGTGATATACCGGCTGCTATGCATCAACATAGTGAAACAGATATGGCTAATATGTTAGGGCACCTCTATGAAGTTTCTAAGCACCGTAAGAAATTTCCAAAAGAAGGCTCTTATACCAACTATTTGTTCGACAAAGGTATCGATAAGATTCTCAAAAAAGTGGGCGAGGAAGCAACCGAAGTGATTATTGCTGCCAAGGATGCCAACAAAGGAGAACTGACTTTTGAAGTAGCAGACTTGTTATATCATCTTACGGTACTCTTAGTTCAGAGTGATGTCAGCTGGAATGATGTGGCCACAGAACTTGCCAAAAGAAAATAAACTGATAGAGCTCCTAATCTTTTGATTAGGGCTTTTTTAATGCGCACAAGCCTAGCCTATGGCATATGCTAATAATATAGTATATGGAGGGGGACGGTTATGTCTTTTAAACGAAGGCTGAGTACAATTTGTTTGTTTTTTACGTTTATGCCGCTCATTATTATGAGTATAGGAAATGTATGGCTACTCAAAGATAATACTGAAAAATTATATACAGATATGCTTGTTCAATGTGCAGATATGCAGCATACAGATCTCGAGCATGCTTTAAATCATTTGTTTGAACAAGTGCACGTCATGAGTGGGTCGCCCTATAACAACAATCCTTTATTTTTACAGGCGTATACCCAACAAACACCCTATCTTACATTATGTGGCATTGTGGATGGCCAAGGAAACTTATTGGTAACCAATTTAGGTTCGACTTCATCTATTGGTAAAAATATTATTTCACAAGAGCAATTAGAGCATACGCAGCGTATGACGCCCTATATAGAGGCTGTAGATGGTTTTATGATGATTGATAAGATTCAGGGAGATAAGACACAGGAAAATCGCTATTGGGTCAGTGTATTTGATAGTGATTTACTACGTGATTTACTTAAGGATTATTTAACCCTACAAGATAGTTATTCTTTTTTTATGGATTCAAATGGTAAAATCATAGGACATCCTGAGACCACGTTAAATGAAATCAATGACGTAGCGGATCCACCAAGCTACACGTATTTAAAAAACAGACTGGATGGAAACGATGAGACGCCCCATTACTACTACCGTTATAATATAAAAAAAATAGGGGTTCATCACTATTTAGATTCTAGTGATTGGATGCTGATTACGACCATGACGACCCATCATGGAACGCTTTATACGTTGCCTCTTATTAAACAAATGACAATTATTATGGCCTTATCGGTTATCGTGATTTATATTTTACTCAAACATTCACTAGATAGTATTTTTGAGCTCATAGAGGAGCTTATTACAACGATCAAGACAATTGAACAAGGCAACCTCGACGCTAGGTTTGAATACTTTGGCAAAGACGAATTAGGGGGAATTGCAAGGTCTTTTAACCAACTTATGGAAAAGCAAACAACCACACTTGGGGAGCTTAAAGTGAGTCAAGACAAACTCATTAAGTTAGCCACCTATGATGCATTAACTAATGTTTACAATAGAAGCGTCTTTGAAGAACAAGCACAGTGCTCTTTGAAGACTGCTCAGACACGTGGGGAACTGATGGTACTACTTTTTATAGATATAGACTGCTTTAAACAAATTAATGATGATTATGGTCATAAAATGGGTGATGTGGTCTTGGAGACAATAGGCAAAAACCTTACAAGCTATGTAGGAAAAAACGGGTTTGTAGGACGATTTGGTGGGGATGAATTCATTATTTGTCTCACTAGCCAGCTCTGTATTCTAGAGATAGACTTATGGATTAAGCAGTTGCAACAGCTTCTAGAAGACATTGTATATCATGATTTATCAGGTCAGCAGTTTTCTGTAGGCTGTAGTATTGGATATGCAACGTATCCAGCAGAAGGTCTGACTTATGATACACTGATTCATTGTGCTGATGACTGCATGTATCGTACCAAGAAGCAGCGTAAAGGAGGAATTGTATGAGTATGCTACTTTTTTGGATTGTAACGAGTATACTTATGACAATCGTTTTGGGATTTTATGTGTATCAAAACGATAAGCTAGTAAACTGCAGAAAAAACTTAGTCACATGTCGTATTGTAGATGCTACAAGTCTTTTACCAAACCGGTCGGCACTTGAAAATGACTTAGGTAAAGCAGCCAAAGAAGGTAAAGCACAAGGGATGATTATCTTAAATATAGATGAGTTCAAGCTCGTGAATGATTTGGTAGGCTACGATGAAGGCAATAAACTTCTCCTGCATATTTCACAACGTATAACGTCGTGTATTCAAGAAAATGAGAGACTTTACCATTTTGGAGGAGATATGTTTGCCATTCATTTGAAGCATACGAATGATAAACAATGGATTGAGAAGTTGATTTTACAACTTTTTGAAACATTAGAGGCACCTATTATGCTAGGGGAGACACGGTTTTTTACTAGTTTTTGTGCTGGGATTGCACTGTATCCTATCGATACAAGGGATTTTAAGGAACTGGTCAGGTTGGCAGAACTGAGTATGTATGTGGCCAAAAGACAAGGGATTCGTCATTATGAATTTTTTACACAACAGCTCTTAGACGAAGTAGCACAACAGTCTATCATAGAACGGGAATTAAGATACGGGCTAGAACATGAAGAATTCTTGATATTCTACCAACCGAAGGTTATCGTACCCCAACGAAAAATAAGTGGGTATGAGGCTCTCCTAAGGTGGCATAACCACTTACTTGGGCAAGTTTCACCTGATTTGTTTATTCGTATTGCTGAAAAAACAGGTCTTATTATTCCCTTAGGACGTTGGGTTTTTTATGAAAGTTGTATGGCCATCAAACGTATTAATGCTACAAGTGAATACCCTATGACAATGGCTATTAATGTATCAATCATCGAAGTTTTACAAGAGAAATTTGTCCCACAAGTACTTGGAATTATAAAATATCTTGAAATTCCACCGAATTGGATTGAAATTGAACTGACAGAATCCGTGTTTTTAGAGAACAAGTCAATGATTGTGACAAAACTCATGACACTTAGTAAACAAGGCATAAGTATTGCCATTGATGATTTTGGGAAAGAGTATTCTGCCCTGGGCTATTTGATTACACTGCCTATCAATACGATTAAAATCGATAAAGTGTTTATAGATACAATTGGCACCCAGCAAGAGTGGATTGTCCCTACACTCATTGATATTTGTCATAAAATGAGGTGCGTTGTTGTCTCAGAGGGCGTCGAAACACAGGAGCAATTAGAGTTTCTCATAGAGGCAAAGTGCGATAAAGTTCAAGGCTATATTTTTAGTAAACCCTTAAAAGAAGAGGAGCTACTTGGATTGCATTTTGAGTTATGATAAAATAGCAGTATCAAAACTTAAGAAAAAGAGGAACTTTTATGCATATCGTATTACATGAACCAGAAATACCACAAAACACAGGAAACATTGCAAGAACTTGTGCTGCAACAGGTGCAACACTCCATTTAATTGAGCCATTAGGATTTTCATTAGATGAAAAACAACTCAAAAGAGCAGGACTAGATTATTGGGAGCTTCTCGATGTGCGTACCTACAAGAACTTTGAAGAATTTGTAGAAAAGAACAACAATCCTAACATTTATATGGCAACTACCAAATCTAAACAAACTTATGCAGATGTGAGCTATGAAGAAGATGCCTATATTATGTTTGGAAAAGAGAGTGCAGGGATTCCTGAAGAAATCTTATTAAACTACAAAGCAACATCTGTTAGAATCCCTATGCGCCAAGAAGCAAGATCACTTAATTTATCAAACTCTGTTTCTATTATTATTTATGAAGCCCTAAGACAAAATGCTTTTAGCCATCTTAAGAGTGATGGTCAATTACATCATTACGAATGGTAAATGATTAAAAACTTTTTAGGTGATGTATAAAAAACTAAAAAACAATCCATAATCTTAAGAGTAATAACCCTTAAGAGGAGGATTGTATGAGTTTCAACAAAAAACAAAAGAAATTATGGGTGTACGTGATGCTTATAATCATGGTCTTAGGTGCACACACCACATATGGCTATAATATATTTCCAGAAACAGTAGGGATGGAAGGCACTGTCAAAGGCAAGCAAGTCAATCTGAGGAGTTACCCTGATTTGCAAAGTCAGGTGGTTGACCGCGTGGGGCAAACTACCTTACGTGTTGTTGGCAAACACGAGGATTGGTACAAGGTTGCTACTTTCAAAAATCAAGGATGGGTTTACAAGGACTATATTCAGGTGTCACGCCCTGAGCTTATACCTTATGCCAAAGTCCAGGGTGAAGAGATTATTGAGTATGGCATGCAGTTTCTAGGGACCCCGTATGTATGGGGTGGTAGTAACCTCAAAACAGGTGTAGACTGTTCAGGTTTTACCCAAGAAGTCTTTGACTATTTTGATATCCAGATTAGTAGGGTTTCGTATATGCAGGCTAACGATGGTCAGACTATTCCTAAATCAGAGCTAAGATGTGGAGACCTTGTATTCTTTGATACATCAGGTGTCAATCAGGGCAATATTTCTCATGTGGGTATTTATATGGGAGATAATCAGTTTATTCATTCAGATAGTACAAGAGGGGTTGCAATCAGTAATCTATCAAGCCCTTACTATACACGTAATTATGTTAAAGGCGTCCGATTACTACAAGGATAAAGGTCATAGCAAGTTGCTATGGCCTTTTCGCTTTGTTGTAGTCATTGAGGAGCCATACTCTATCCAAACGTTACTTTTGTTTCAGAGTGTTTTCAAAAACATAAATTTGTGTCATAATAACAGATAGATTTAAACCATTATATACAAAGAGGTTAGTTATGAACGAAAAAACTTTACTTAAGCTTGAATTTCATAAAATCCGTGACATGCTCAAAAAACATGCGGTCACTTCTATAGGAAAAGACAATATAGACAAACTTTTACCGAGTGCTGACTTTGAACAAGTCAGCAAATGGCAACAAGAAACCGCAGATGCCTTGGCCATGGCTGTCAAAAAAGGTCGTCTGCCTGTAGGCGCTATTCATGATATTCGCGGTGCACTTAAACGTGTTGAGGTAGGGGCCGTGCTCAGTAGTCATGAAATCTTAAACATTAACAATGTCTTACGCTCGGCGAGAGTACTCAAACGCTATTACAAGGAAGATGAGGAAGACACATCTTATCCTGCATTAGCATACCATTTTGAAACTCTAGAGACGAATCCTCAGCTAGAGCATGAGATTAATCGTTGTATCTTAGGCCCTGATGAGTATGCCGATGATGCGACACCAGAGCTTGCTCAGATTCGTAAGCAAATCAAGTCAAGCCATCAGAAGATTCGTGAGTCGCTTCAAAATATTCTACATGGATCTAAGTTCCAAGATATGATCCAAGAACCTATTATTACCTTACGCCAAGACCGTTACTGTATTCCTATCAAAGTAGAGTACAAAAACGCCTTCAAAGGGATTGTCCATGACCAATCGTCTACAGGAGCTACGGTATTTGTTGAGCCGTCAGCAGTGGTTGAACTAGGTAATCACCTTCGCGTTCTTTTTAGTAAAGAACACGAAGAAATCGAAAAAATCTTAGCATCGCTTACCAATGCTATTGAGCCACTTACGCCATATCTCATAGAGACATTTGGGCGTATTACAGAGCTTGATGTCATTTTTGCAAAGGCAGAGTTTGCACTCAAGATTGATGCCCGTGAACCAAAACTTAATCACAAGGGTATTGTACGTCTCAAAAAAGCACGTCATCCAATGCTTCCTAAAGAACATGTTGTTCCCATTGATGTGCATGTAGGGGATGACTTCACCACATTACTCATTACAGGTCCTAATACAGGGGGTAAAACCGTTACCCTCAAAACAGTCGGCTTATTTACACTTATGGCCCAAACAGGGATGCAGATTCCAGCTGCCCAAGGGAGTGAGATTGCTGTATTTGATGAAGTATTCGCTGACTTAGGAGATGAGCAGAGTATTGAGCAAAGCCTTAGTACATTTTCATCTCATATGACACATATTGTGACCATATTAGAAAAAATGTCTCTTAACTCACTCATTCTTCTCGATGAGGTTGGTTCAGGCACAGACCCTGTAGAGGGCGCAGCCCTAGCCAAAGCTATCTTGGAACACCTTCGCAAGCAGCAGATTCGTACTGTTGCCACGACCCATTATAGTGAACTCAAGCTTTATGCTCTTTCAACAGATGCTGTTGAGAATGCAAGTTGTGAATTTGATGTGGAGTCCCTAAGACCAACGTATAAACTCATGATTGGTATTCCAGGTAAGAGTAACGCCTTTGCCATTTCCAAGCGATTAGGACTTCCAGATCACCTGATAGAAGATGCCAAAGTGTTCTTGCAGCAAGAAGATGTCAAAATGGAAGATATCTTGGTAGAGCTAGAGTATAGCCGCAAAATCGCTGATATCGAAAAAGAAAAAGCCAAGTCCTTTAGATTAGAAGCAGAGCGTTTACAAACCGAAATCAAAGAACAACGCAAAAAAATAGAAAAGTCCAAACAAAAAATTCTTGAAAAAGCAAATGCCAAAGCCAATGAGCTACTCAAACAAGTAGAGCAAGAGACAGAACAGGTACTCAAAGAAGTGCGTCAAGCTGCCCGCAAAGCTCAAGTGACAATAGATGAAAACAGCTTACAAAAAGCAAAACATATGGCGACAGAGACACTTAATCATCAGCATAATATTGTTGGCAAAGTGGTTGGTCCAAAACAAGGCTACAAAAAAGTCCCTAAAAATATTAGTGTGGGCGAAGAAGTCATGGTGACTAGTCTGATGCAACAAGGGGTTGTGGTTGAGGCTCCTGATAGTCAAGGGAACTTAATGGTACGTGTAGGGATTTTACCAATCAAGGTGCATATTTCAAGTCTCCAAAGAGCAGAAGCCAAAGAACAACCTATTGTGACTCAGAAAAAATCAAAAATTACACCAAAAGTGAGCCATCACATTTCCAAGACCTCTCATATTCGTACTGAGACAGATGTACGTGGGCTGATGGTAGATGAGGCCCTACCTGTTGTAGACAAATACTTAGATGATGCTTATTTGTCTGGTCTTAAACACGTCACTATTATTCATGGTAAAGGGACAGGAGCCCTTAGACAGGCTATTTCACAGATGCTCAAAAAGCATCCTCACGTACAGAGTTATAGACCTGGAAAATATGGTGAGGGTGAAATGGGTGTCACTGTGGTTGAAATCAAGTAACAAGTTGAAGGAGGATTACAAATGAAAAAGGCAAAAATACTTGTTGTAGATGATGATCAAAATATTGCAGAGCTGATCTCTCTGTATCTTCAAAAAGAGGGTTATGATACACAGGAGGTTTATAGCGGCAAACAAGGTGTTGATGCCTTTGAAGCCTACAAGCCAGACATGGTATTATTAGATGTCATGCTGCCTGAGATGGATGGCTATGATGTGTGTAAGGCCATTAGACGTACTAGCAAAACCCCTATCATTATGCTCACAGCAAAATGTGATGTATTTGATAAAGTATTAGGACTAGAATTAGGCGCAGATGATTATATTGCCAAACCTTTTGATCCTAAAGAACTAACCGCACGTGTCAAGGCTGTTCTAAGACGCTCACAGGCTGTTGAAGAAGAGGTGCCAAGCCGTAACCAAATCGTGCTACAAGATTTGATTGTGGATAAAGATAATTATTCTGTGACCTACGAAGGTAAAATATTAGAGCTGCCACCCAAAGAATTAGAAGTACTGTATTTCTTAGCCAGTCATCCAAAGCAAGTATTCACAAGAGAACAATTACTTGATAAGATTTGGGGATATGATTTTGTAGGAGATACACGCACAGTTGATGTGCACATCAAACGATTAAGAGATAAATTTGAAGGTGATCATCCATGGAGCATAAAAACAGTTTGGGGCGTAGGTTACAAATTCGAAAGCTAAATAAAAAACAACAGTCCTTATTCCCAACACTTTTTAGTAAGTTGTTTACAGTGTATATCAGCATATTAATTGGTTTATTAATCTTTATTCTTGTGGTTTTCTCCAATGCCTTCCAATCTTATTTTGTAGAATATACCGAGAATCTGATGATTAAACAAGCCGAGATGATAGCAGAGGAATACCAACAAATAGGGGAATTTCGAGAACCCCTTGATGCTGTAAGAGACCGTATTTTCTTTAAAATAGAGATTTTGGCAAGCTATTTAGATGCAACAACGTGGGTCATTGACAGGCATAACAATATGCTAGTGGTATCCCCCAAAAGTACGCTAAGCCGTAAGATTCCACAACAGCAAGCCATTGCTGACGTATTTGAAGGGCAGGTCGTACGTAATCAGTCAGGGTTTGAGCAATACTTCTCAACCCCTGTACTGACTATAGGATATCCTATTGAGATTAATGGGCAAGTACAATCCGCCTTATTTATTCATACGCCTATGCCACAGATCCTTAAAACTATCGAAGAAGTACGGATTATTATTATTAAAGTGGTAGGATTAACCTCACTACTCACATTTTTCCTTATTTATTTTATTTCAAGACAAATCACCAAGCCTCTAAAAGAAATGAATCAAGTGGCTAAGCAAATTGCTAATGGTGAATTTAATAAACGTATTTTACTAGAAGGTACAGATGAGATTGGGGAATTGGCATCATCTCTTAATGATATGGCAAGAGAACTAGACAAGATTGAGGAGAACCGAAAAGCTTTTATAGCCAATGTCTCCCATGATTTACGTTCTCCTATTACGTCTATCCAAGGGTTTGTCACAGCCATTCTAGATGGCACCATTCCACCTGAGAATCAAGAACGCTATCTGCATATTGTTCATAATGAATGCCAAAGACTCATGAAAATGGCCAATGGTATCTTAGAACTAAACAAGATGGAAGAGGGCAAGATGCCTCTCAAGAAGATGGAGTTTGACATCCACGAAATGATACGCGATTTACTCGATAACTTTGAATCCCTCACTGCTGAGAAATCTCTCACTGTAGATCTTGTGATGGAGACCAAACAGCAGTTAGTCTTTGCTGATCCAGACAAAATCGTAAGAGTTGTTCAAAATTTGTTAGATAATAGCTTTAAGTTTGTTAATCAGAACGGCACTATCGTTGTTGAGACCAAGGTGAAACAACAAAAAGTATGGGTATATATCCGTAACAGTGGACCACCTATTTCTGAAGAAGATCAATATCATATATGGGACCGCTTCTACAAATCAGATCGCTCAAGAGGCATGGATAAGAAGGGAATGGGGATTGGTCTGGTGATTGTCAAAGAGATTATGAAGCAACATGGTGAAGCCATTGGGGTTACCTCCCAGCCGGATGAAATGGTATGTTTCTACTTCACACTTCCAACAGCATAATTGTTCAAAATAATATACGTTTCTTTAACAATCAAGACATATATTATTCAAAAACGAGGGCTATACTATCAACATCAAATGAAAGCTGAGATGGAGGAAACAAGATGAACGATAATATGAACCCAAATGGATTAAACCCAAATGATGATAGCATACAAAGAAATAGTAATGAGCCGATGCCACCTGTCATAGATGTGACACCTACCCCTCAAAATACGTACTATCATGAAACAATCAAAAAAGAAAGCACTGGCAAAAGCAAAGGGTCTTTCAAAAAATTTGTAGTCGGCACATTGATTGTCAGTATTGCAGGTGGCGCGTCTATCGGGGCTGGATTTGCCGCAGTATCCCCTCTTATGGAGAACTATTATACACGTGCTCAGCAGAAGACAGAACAGACGGCTCCTATTAATGAGGATTATTTTAACCAAGTCCATGTCGCGCCACTATCTGCTAATAGCACCATTGCTGATATTGCAGACCGTGTAGGGCCTTCTGTGGTTTCTATCAAAAATAACCGTACAGTGGCCACTTGGGCAGGAGAGTTTACAGAGTCTGGACTTGGGTCAGGCGTTATTTTCCAAGATGACGGTGAGAAAGTGTATATTATTTCTAATGCCCATGTGGTAGAGGGCGCATCAAATCTTGTGGTAACCTTCCTGGGGAATACCAAAGTGCCAGCCACTCTAGTTGGTGCCGATAGTATTACAGATATTGCTGTACTTGCTGTCAATAAAGCAGATATTCCTGAAGACCAAAGAGACCATATCAAACCCGCTGTGCTAGGGAATAATGATGCCCTTCGTGTAGGCGATCTTGCTGTAGCGATAGGAAACCCAGTAGAAGAAGCTTTTAACAATACCGTGACAGTAGGTGTTATTAGTGCACTCGACCGTGAGGTGCAGCTCACAGACAAGACGATGAAACTCATCCAAACAGATGCAGCCATTAACCCAGGTAATAGTGGTGGGGCACTTGTTGGACCAACAGGTGAGATTATTGGGATCAATACGATCAAACTGGTGGATAGCCAAATCGAAGGCATGGGCTTCGCTATACCAATCAATGATGTGAAACCTATTGTTTCAGAGCTCATGGACAAAGGACATATTTCAAGACCAAGCCTCGGGATCAAAGGCTATGATATGACCGAAGCATTGGGCATCTATGATATCCCTGTAGGGATTATGGTGGTAGAAGTCGTACCAGGCAGTAGTGCAGAGCTTGCTGGGCTTAGACCAAAAGATATTATTCTAGAATTTGATGGACAAAAAGTCAGCTCCATGGAAGAGCTCAAAGCTATCTTACTCCAAAAACAAGTAGGAGATACCGTAACCCTCAAAATGGTTCGTGGTAATACCAAACAAACCATAGAAGTTAAACTTCAAGAAATGCCAAGTGCCCGTACAACACAAGGCTAAATTTAACCAAAATACGAAGGTGTGCTTTTATCCGTTGAAAAAAGCACACTTTTTTGTTACTATAAACTAAGAACAACGATAGAAGATCATAATAGGGAGCGATGACATGTCCTACATTTCAGAATTAAGAGCAGATACACCTGTCAAAGGTAATTATCTGTGTAAATACAAACAAGTGCTCAAAAATAAAAATGGTAAAGAATACTATAGCCTCAAATTACAAGACCATACAGGCCTTGTTGATAGTAAGATTTGGGCCATTCATCCAGGCATTACTCAGTTTAATGTAGATGATGTGGTCTATGTAGAAGGCGATGTAATTTCTTATCAAGATAACCTTCAGCTCAATGTCAATAAGATTCATCCACTCAAACCAGGGACCTACAACCTCAAAGAATTTTTGCCACATACCTCAAAAGATATGGATGTACTTCAAAAGCAACTAATGGCTCTGATTGATGGGGTAGCTCATCCTTATATCAAGCAGCTTTTAGAAGCTATCTTTTATGAAGATAACCTTTATGAGAAGTTCCTTAGTCACGGGGCAGCAAAAGCTGTGCATCATGCCTACTTAGGAGGCCTCCTTGAGCATACGATTACAGTAGCTCAGATTGGCAAATATATGAGTGAACTCTATACGGGCGTCAACCAAGACCTGGTGGTGGCTGGTTGCTTGCTTCATGATATAGGCAAACTTTACGAACTCTCAGCATTCCCATCCAATGATTACACTGATGAAGGACAATTATTAGGGCATCTTACTATGGGCGCAGAGAAAATCCACGATACGGCGCGTGCCATTACGGACTTCCCTTATGAAATCGAGCTATTACTCAAACATATCGTACTTTCACATCATGGGGAGTATGAGTTTGGATCACCTAAACGCCCAAAATGTATCGAGGCTATGATTGTTCATCTTGCAGATAATGCAGATGCCAAAGTCAAGATGCTTGAAGAAATGGTCCAAAGCTATCAAGGAGAGGAGTCTTACGTGGGATATCACAAAATCCTCACACGTAATATCCGAAAAGCCAACTTATGAAAAACAATGGGCGTATCTCAGCCAATGAGATCAACCGATTCATGTATTGCCCCTACCAATGGTACTACAAACGTACTTACGGCAACAAAGAACTCACCAAGCGCTACAAAGAGCTAGGGATTACTACAAGCAATCATGAATCGTTTTATACCAAAGGCACCAAGCATCATACAGCCTATTACCGCAAGTACAAGTTAAGACGCTTGATTCAGGTGATTTCATGGCTTATAGTGCTTATGATGGGTGCGAAGTGGGTGATGACGTGGCCATTTTGATACGATTAGTCCTACTAGGTCTTCTTCTTATCTTAGGAATCAGACTCCTTAGACCTAGTATTTCTTATAAAAACAAAGCCGTGTCAGGTATGGCACTTGGACGAATGATTTATTCTGATGAAGTAGGAGGCAAACTCCTGGTATCTGACAAATACGGATTACAAGGTAAGCCCGATTTTATTTTTGAGACACTTTTTACCCATAGACTGGTACCTTTTGAAATCAAAAGTGGTCAGTGCAAAGACACTGAGCCCCATGAGGGAGATTTGATGCAGCTTGTAGCTTATTTTGTCATTATCCAAGAAGTCTATGGCAAGAAGCCACCTTTTGGGAAACTTGTCTATCAGAACAAGACTTTTAAAGTCCGTAATACACTGGGACTACGCCATAGTCTCAAAGACACTGTGCGTCAAATGCACAAAATGCTTGAAGGACATTCATCCTTACAAGCATCCCCTTCTTTTGCCAAATGCCGCAACTGTGTTTGTCAAAAGACTGTATGTGAATGGGAGGAATAATCACATGATCAACTTACTCGATCGCATGATTCAGCGTCACATAGCCGAAGAGATGGCTAAAACCTCTGAAGAAGCCATTGCTAAGGCTATTCAGGCACTCTTATCAGAAGAAGATGAAGAGATTCAAAATATACACTAGGAAGGTATCACATGACACCAGTAGAAAAAAATCAAGTTTATACAATGCCAATTGTTGATATTGGCTCAGATGGCGCAGGTATTGGCAAAATGAATGATTTCACCGTATTTGTTCCAGATGCTGTAACAGGCGATACAGCCAGCGTCAAAATACTCAAAGTCAAAAAACACTTTGCCTTTGGCAAAGTTGTAGAGATTGTAGACCCCTCACCACTGCGCCAAGAGCACCGCTGCAACGTGGCTGCTCAGTGCGGAGGATGTCAGCTTCAACATATGAGCTATGATGCCCAGTTAGACTGGAAGACCAAAAAGGTCAAGGACGCTCTAGAACGTATCGGTGGACTCAAAGGAATAGAAGTCCAGCCAACACTTGGTATGCAGGAGCCATGGGCTTACCGCAACAAGGCACAATACCCTATCCGTATGGAAAATGGTGAACTCAAGATCGGATTTTTTGCCAACCGTAGTCACCGTGTGGTAGCATCAGAGACCTGTGATATTCAAGACCCACGTAATACACAGATTTTACAAATCCTCAAAGCCTTTCTTTTGGACAATAAAATCAGTATTTATGATGAAGAACGCCACCAAGGGCTTGTCAGACACGTCCTCATCAAAACAGGCTACTTTAGCAAGGAAATCATGGTTTGTCTCGTGATCAACGGTCAATCACTGCCACACCAAGACAAGCTTATTGCAACACTTACTCAAGTAGAGGGGATCAAAAGCATCGTCCTTAGCCACAATACAGCTAAGACCAATGTGATCTTAGGTTACGATACAACTGTGATTTATGGAGAAGATGCCATCATTGATACAATCGGTGACCTCAAATTCAAAATCTCACCACTAGCCTTCTTCCAAGTGAATCCACTTCAGACCAAAGTACTCTATGACAAAGCACTAGAGTACGCAGATCTCAAAGGTGATGAGACTGTATGGGATGCCTACTGCGGTATCGGCACCATCTCACTCTTCCTCGCCCAAAAAGCCAAACACGTCTATGGCGTAGAAATCATTGAAGAAGCTATTGTCAATGCAAGAGAGAACGCACATCTTAACCATATGGATAACACCACCTTCTACGCAGGCAAAGCAGAAGAAGTGATTCCAACACTCTTTGAAGAAGAAGGCATAAGCGCCGACACGATCGTCGTTGACCCTCCTCGCAAAGGCTGCGAAGAAGCACTCCTAAGCACCCTCATTAAGATGTCACCTCACAAGATCGTGTACGTCTCTTGTGATCCTGCGACACTCGCAAGAGACCTGGGGTATCTGACACAAAACGGCTATCAGGTAGAACAAGTACAACCGGTGGATATGTTCCCTCACACGACGCATTGCGAGACATGCGTACTCTTAGTGAAGATGAGAGTTAACGAAGTCTGAACTTAGAGACGCAGTCGTTCTGGCGAGGGAAG
>JBOFEH010000194.1:0-3131 GCA_051647765.1 Cellulosilyticaceae bacterium
AATAGGTTTTAAGAGCGCTACGCCCACCTTGTGAATAACTTCTTCTATCATCTGCACTTCTTCTGGGCTAACATACTTTTCTAGATGACACTCTAGCCCTTGTTCAATACATTTTGCTAGGTGATTTTCTATGGTTGTCGGACTTAAATTTCGCACTTTAGCAATCTCTGCTATTTCTAAGCCTTGTTGATACAATCCATAAGTCTCACTCACTGTATCTTTCACTTCCCCCCCAGACTCTCTCTTCACTTGTACCCTTGGGTGAATCTCAGGTTTTTCAATTCCATGCTCTCGTACAAAGTCCTGTATCACCTGTTCCAAAGCTTTGCCATACTTCTGATACTTTAATTGACCCACACCTGATATGGTAAGCATTTCTTCTTCTGTGGTTGGATAATAACTGGCCATCTCCCCTAATGTCATATCTGAGAATACCATAAATGGCGGGATATTTTGCTGCTGGGCTAATTGATGTCTTTGCTTTTTGAGGCATTCAAAGAGCTCACGATCTATTGGCAACTGACCTTGCTGACTAGACATCTCATCCTCTTGTTGCAACACAATACGCATTTCAACTTCTTGTTCCCCTTTAAGCACACTATAACCTAACACGCCCACCTTCAAGACTGGAAACTGTCCTGCCTCTAACTCAATATATTTTTCACTCACCAAATAAGCTATCATTTCTTTGAGGTTTTCTTTACTATATTCTCTCATCAATCCATAGGTTGATAATTCTTCAAATCCAAACTGTCTCATCTTCTGATTCCTAGACCCTCTTAAAACATCTATTACAACGCCTGTCCCGAACCTTTCCTTCATACGTTTAATGCATGAAAGTATTTTTTGGGCCTCTACTGTAATCTTTTGTCTGGCATGCTGATTATGGCAGTTACTACAATGCCCACAAGCATCACGCACCACCTGATCCTCCTCGAAATAACTGAGAATAAAGTTTCTCAAACACCCCTCTGTATTGCAATAATCCACCATTTGATTGAGCTTATGGTATTCATGGTTCACCTCTTGGCCATGACTTCCGTTTTCAATGAGCAAACGGTTGGTCATAATATCTGCCGCGCTGTAGAGCAATATAGCTTTTGCATCAAGTCCATCTCGCCCACCACGTCCGGCTTCCTGGTAGTAACCCTCCATATTTTTAGGCATATTATAATGAATCACATAGCGTACATTGGACTTATCGATTCCCATGCCAAAAGCATTGGTGGCAATCATAATAGGTATACGATCAAAAATAAAGTCCTCTTGATAGGCATTTCTTTCTTTTTCTCCCATCCCCGCATGATACTTACCCACTCCGTATCCTTGTGTTCTAAGTTTTTCATATAATGCATCTACCGCTTTACGTGTTGCACAATAAATAATCCCACTCTCACTGGCATGTTCCCTTAGATATTCCATGACCCATTGACCCTTCTGTTTAGGGTGATGCACTTCAAAATAAAGGTTGGGTCTATCAAATCCGGTGGTTAAAACAAAAGGTTCTTTCAGTGTAATCAGTTCCTGAATGTCCTCTTTGACCTTCGGAGTAGCCGTTGCTGTAAAAGCACCAATCACCGGTCTTACCGGGAGCATTCTTATAAAATCAGCAATTCCCCTATAGCTTGGCCTAAAATCATGCCCCCACTGACTCACGCAGTGCGCCTCGTCTACGGCAATCATACTAATGGTCATGCGCTGACACATGTCCCTAAAATCATAGCTCTCCAAACGCTCAGGTGCCACATAAATCAGCTTATATTTGCCCTCTAATGCCTCATCCATGACTTTTTGATAGGCCGCCGCACTGAGGGAACTATTAATAAGCGCTGCTGAAACGCCATTCTCTCTGAGTGCATCTACCTGATCTTTCATCAGGGAAATCAGAGGAGAAATCACAAGTGTTACACCTTCTTTTAATAAGGCAGGCACTTGATAACAGATTGACTTCCCTGCTCCTGTTGGCATAATACCCAGCACATCCGTACCCAAGAGTAATCTCTCAATCAATTGTTCTTGGGGCTCTCTTAATTGACTATATCCAAAATATTGTTTCAGTATCTCTACAGGTTTCATCCTTCTCTCCTTACCACACATCATCTTTTATATTTACTGATTATAACATATTCCAAAAAGTGACCAAGCCATCTTATCAGATTTTATCGTATTAAATCGAAAAAAGTATAGAACATATGTTCTATTTGTGTTATACTAGGTTTAACATTAGTCATTCAAAGGAGAGTTTAACGATGAGCGTATCAGGGAACATTCATGAAATTCTACAACAAATTCAATTTCTTATTAAAATATATGGGGATGTCACTTTCAAAGATATCGAACGTTCAGTGGCAATGGTTCGTAACAAATAAATCATGCATAAAACAAAAAGCATTGTGCCGGGGCACAATGCTTTTTGTTTTATGCATCGTAGAGATTATCTTCAAGAATTTTTTTGACAAGAATACCAATGTTGACCTCTTTTGTATCCATGTAAACATCAATGACACGATCCACCAATGTCACTTCCACACATTCTATTTTCTGTCCATTCTCATCTACAAAGTTAATAATATCATAGGTTAATATATCTTCTTTAAGCTGCTTTGCTGTAATCATGAGTCCTATCTCCTTTTTTTGTCTTATTTTATCTCACTTATTAGGAGTGCTCAAGTGTTTCTTTCTTATTTTGCTTTTTTTCTTTGCTAAATGTCTGCGCCGTTGTGACAATCAGTACAATAGCCAGTACAAATAAAATCACAGCAATAACCAATAACACAATATTTTTGGCCATGAAGAAGCTATAAATCAGCATTCCCAGCGCAGTCAACGTTACAATAAACATAAAGATCATAGGAATGAGTGTTGGGAGCAGACCTCTTTTGGTCTTAGCAAACCATGCTGTCAGACCCAGAAGTGCTAAGCCCGCAAGAAGCTGATTGGATGCACCAAATATTGGCCATATATTTTGATACCCATAGGCAAGTAACAAAATCGCACATCCTACAGTTACGGCTGTAGCAACTACTGTGTTTTGCCAAATATTTTTCTTTTTGTGTCCTACGGTTTCCTCAGATTGCTTCCCATCACAGAGCTCTTGGAACATATAACGACCAAGTCTTGTTGCTGTATCT
>JBOFEH010000195.1:0-2795 GCA_051647765.1 Cellulosilyticaceae bacterium
TGTTACTGTACCGTTTACTACAGCTACTAATTCTGTTAAAGAACCTGTTGGAACTGGTACACGTTGAGCAGCTCCATCTAATTTACCAGCTAATTCTGGAATAACAAGACCGATTGCTTTAGCAGCTCCTGTTGAGTTAGGAACGATGTTACATGCAGCAGCACGAGCTCTTCTTAAGTCACCTTTTGGATGAGGACCATCTAAAGTCATTTGATCTCCTGTCCAAGCATGGATAGTAGTCATAAATCCTTTTTCGATTGTTCCTAATTTGTTTAATGTGTCAGCCATTGGAGCTAAACAGTTTGTTGTACAAGAAGCAGCTGAGATAATTGTATCTTCTGCTGTTAAGATGTTTTCGTTAACACCGAATACAACTGTTGGAAGGTCATCACCAGCTGGAGCTGAGATAACTACTTTTTTAGCACCTGCATCGATATGTGCTTGAGATTTAGCTTTTGATACATAGAATCCAGTACACTCAAGTACTACGTCTACTCCAAGCTCTCCCCATGGAAGATCTGCAGCATTTCTTTCAGCGTAGATTTTGATCTCTTGACCATCTACTACGATTGAAGATTCTTTTGCTTCTACAGTTTCAGCTTTTGCGTATCTACCTTGAGCTGAATCATATTTTAATAAGTGTGCTAACATTTTTGGGTTAGTTAAAT
Source organism: Cellulosilyticaceae bacterium (assembly GCA_051647765.1). GTDB lineage: Bacteria > Bacillota > Clostridia > Lachnospirales > Cellulosilyticaceae > JBOFEH01. The sequence goes on from JBOFEH010000195.1 coordinate 669, forward strand.
CGTTGATCGCTACTACTTCATATCCTTCAGCACCGAACATTTGTCTAAATGCAAGACGTCCAATACGTCCAAAACCATTAATTGCTACTTTTACAGCCATTATTAGTTCCTCCTTAAAAATATCTCTTTTTGTAGTTTTATATTCAAATCGCCTTCCTTAGTATTCTCCTAATGAGCGAATTGATACCTGGTTAATTTGTTAAAATTTGAGTTCTATGTAAGACCTCTTTTGCTGCGCTTTCATCTAGTACAAGATAACTGTCTTTCAGTAACTCTTTTGCTGCTAATATCGCATCTACTTTAGAAGTCCCGCCTGCTATAGCCAACCGAGTTGGAATCTGCATCGCTGTTTCTAAATCAATACCTATATTCGTAGAACTGTACACGATTTGTCCATTCTTGTCGAAATAGCATCTGAAAGCTTCTGCCACAGCTTCTCTATCTTGTAATAATTTGAGCGTTTTTGGACTTTCTTTACGACGTGTGGCCATTTTCACCGCATCGCCTAGTCCAAATATAATCATATCTGATTTTACCATAATTTGCAATGTTTTTTGTATATGAGGTTCTTGCTTTATGGTATTAATAGAAGCCATTCCTAGATTGTCTGGAATATTTAAAAGTTCGTACTGTGCATCTAATTTTTTAGCTAATTCTGCTGCTAATGTATTGGCTTGAATATCTACATTCTCCCCAACACTCCCTCTAGCTGCTACAACTGTTATGTTTTGATGAGTGTTTGACTTGACGTTTACACTTTCTATCATCTTCGCTACTGTTGTACCACCTGTAAGTGCAACTACACTATGATCTTTTATAATTTCCTTCAAAAGATTAGCTCCTGCTTTACCAAGTCTCCATTTTGTATTTTCACTTTCGTCTACATTGCCTTTGACAATAATGGCTTGTCTTAGACCTAATACCTGTTGGAGCTGGTGTTCAAGCTCTGCAAACCTTTCTAGTACCCTTACTGGAGTATATAATCTATCTAACATCTTTTCTCCCTGTAATGTAAGGTACATCCCGCTGTTTTGTACGATGACTAAATCCTGCTTACTCAGTACTTCTATTTCACTTCGTATAATTCTTTCAGAATAAGAAGTAAGAGCTGCTAACTTCCTTCTACCTACGGGTTGATTTTCTAGTATAGCTTGCAATAAGGTATATCTCACTTTGAGATCTTCTATACCTTCTGGAATTACTTTTTCTAATGCTGACATTATATTTTCCATTTACTCACCTTGCGGGACTGTTTGTGTCCCAGTCTGTCGATTTGCGTCCCACACCTATATTGTACCTAACTTCCTAGTATTTGGCAAGACCTTGTAGAAAATTTAACATTTTTATTTTGTATCAACAAAAAAACCTAGGCATGCGCCTAGGTTTTTAGTTGTTATTTTTATTGGTTAAAATTAATTTTCTCACTTGTTGCAACTTTTTTTGTATCATCTAATACTGTTTGTGCAACATTAGAAGCATGGTCAGAAATACGTTCTAAGTTACTGATTACATCTAAGAACACAACTCCCGCTAGCGGTGTACACTTATTATCTGCTAAACGTTTAATATGTCTAACTCTAAGTGTTTCTTCCATTTTATCTACTGTTTGTTCAATTGGTATAGATTGTTTTGCAAGCGTTCTATCATCAAATTCACATGCCTGAATAGCTACTTCAAGACACTGAAGTGCTACTGTTGCCATTTCATTTAACTCTTGCTTTGCAATATCACTAAAACTTACTTCATCTCTAATCAGATTTTCCGCAAGCTCTACAATATTTTCCGCGTGGTCACCTACACGTTCAATATCTGTTACACTATGGAATAAACCTGTTACAATATGATGTTCTTGTTCTGATAAAGCTAAGTTTGTTAATTTTATTAAATAATGGTTAATACCATGTTGTAATTGATTGATTACTTTTTCTCTTTCAAAAACTTCCTGAATTTTATCAGGATTTTTTTCAAGTAAAGCATCTACTGCTACTCTTGCATTTTGAGCTGCCATTTCACCCATACGTACTACTTCTTTTGTAGCATTTTGTACTGCGAAAGATGGTGTTTCTAAAATACGCTCATCTAAGTGTTGAAGTTCACTGTCATTTTTATCTTCATCACCTTTAACAA
>JBOFEH010000196.1:0-42652 GCA_051647765.1 Cellulosilyticaceae bacterium
GAAGGCGTCGTGAGAGAGCGTACGGATGCGTTAGATTCATTAGGGAATACCACAGCAGCTACAGGAAAAGGATTTGCTATAGGATCAGCGGCTCTTACGGCATTAGCGTTTATTGCAGCCTACAAAGATTCTATAGAAGTACTTGCTAGTAAAAATCATATTGATTTTACTTTTGATCTATCTATTGTGAACCCACAGGTTCTTATAGGACTCTTTTTAGGAGGGATGCTGACATTTGTTTTCTCGGCCTTTACTATGGAATCGGTAGGTAAGGCTGCGGGCAAAATCGTAGTTGAGGTCAGAAGGCAGTTTAGAGAAATCACAGGATTAATGGAAGGTACGGCGGAGCCAGATTATGCGACATGCGTAGATATCTGCACCCGTTCAGCTCAAAAAGAGCTTATCAAAATTGTTGTCTTAGCAGTAGCCTCACCTATTATAGTAGGCTTATTGTTAGGACCTAATGGTGTTGCGGGCTTGCTGGCAGGGGCGACGACTACTGGTTTTATATTAGCGGTGATGATGGCTAATTCAGGTGGCGCCTGGGATAATGGTAAGAAGTATATTGAAGAAGGCAATTTGGGTGGGAAAGGTTCAGATGCTCACAAAGCGGCCGTTGTAGGTGATACAGTAGGTGATCCTTTCAAAGATACATCAGGGCCTGCTATTAATATATTGATCAAACTCATGTCCATGGTATCTATTGTATTTGCTATGTTTGTATTATCTTTTAATTTGTTTAGATAAAACTTTAAAAAAGCTATACCCTATGCAGTTGATGAGTGCATAGGGTATAGCTTTTTGTTAATTAAGCGGATGACGGGAATCGAACCCGCGTCCCCAGCTTGGGAAGCTGGTGTTCTGCCATTGTACCACACCCGCAAGTGGTAAAAATGTTGTTAATACCATTATAAAACCAAAAAATGTAAAATTCAATATAAAAATAAAATTTTTAATATTTTATAACATAGAACCTATAATCTAATCCACATAACTAATAGAAGTGCAATTTTACCTGTGTCATTTTGTGTAATTTGGTGAGGTTGACCTAACTCTCAAATATATAAAGTAGTAGAAGAGGATAATGGATAGCGTCAAGCTAATGAATAATTTAGAAATTTGAAATTTACAAGTTGACAAAAATCATAATTGAATTATATAATAACTAAAAATAGATTGAAAATACATAGATTTACATAATAATTAAAAGAGTATTAATAAAAGTATCTTTGTATTTTTATTCGCTATTTAGATATAGGAGATTAATGGAAGAAGGGATGATCGTATGAAAAAAACATTAGCAGTAATATTAGCTTCATTATTAGCAATGGGAACATTAGCTGGTTGTGGTGCAGGTAAATCTGAAACTAGCCAAGGTGCGAGTAAATCTGATCGTGCAGCACAAACACTTGTATTTGCCCAAGGAGCGGAACCAAGAGGTTTAGACCCAGCATTAGTTGATGATGGGGAATCATCAAAAGTAATCGTCAATATTTATGAGGGACTCTTAGCTTATGCAAAAGATTCTACAGAAGTTGTGCCTGCTCTTGCTGAGAGTTGGGAAGAGTCAGAAGATGGACTTTCTTATACATTCAAATTGCGTGAAGGGGTTAAGTTCCATGATGGAACAGACTTCAATGCAGAAGCTGTAAAATTCAATATTGATAGACAATTACCACCATTACGTCAAGAAGATATGCCATATGCAAGTTTCGTATTTGCAGATGTCAAAGATGTAGAAGTATTAGATACATACAGTGTAAAGATTAACTTAACAAAGAAAAACACAGCATTCTTAGCAAACCTTGCGATGAGTATGGCTGCACCAATTGTAAGTCCAGCGGCACTTGAAGCAAACAATGGAAACTGTAACAAGTCACCAGTAGGTACTGGCCCTTACAAATTTGTAAGTTGGAATGCATCAGAAGATATCGTGCTTACAAGAAATGATGAATACTGGGGAACACCAGCAAAAACAGAAAACGTTGTTTTCAAATTTATCCCAGATAACTCAGCAAGAATCGTAGCCCTCAAAAATGGTGATGTGGATATGATCGATGGAATCGACTCAACAGGTGTTGCTCAAATCGAAGCAGATGGCAATACGATTTACAATGTGTCAGGTATGAACCTTAACTATATGGCATACAACACAACAAGAGCACCGTTTGATAATGTAGCAGTAAGAACAGCACTTTCAAAAGCAATCAATGTACCAGAACTTGTAACAGCGTTATATGGAGATTATGCAGAACTTGCAACAACAATTCTTCCTTCATTCATTCCAGGATACAGTAAGGATGTTAAACAAGTTGCTTATAGCCCAATAGATGCAAAAGCTGAATTAGAAGCAGCAGGCTTTAATCAACCAATCAAAATGATTGTTTACAACAATCCAAGACCATACAACCCAAGAAATAAAGCGTTAGCAGAAAGTATTCAATCTTACTTTAGTAAAGTAGGCGTAGAAGTCGTTATTGAAGACTACGACTGGACAACATACAAAGACAAAGTCATCACAGGTGACTATGATATTTGTTTCTACGGATGGGTAGGAGATAATGGTGACCCAGATAACTTCCTTAACTTATTAGCAGACCAAAATCCAGCAATGAACGTTGCGCGTTTAAATGATGCGGTATTCAATGAAATGGTTGCAAAAGGTACAAACACAGAAAAAGGTCCAGAAAGAGATGCAATCTACAAAGAAGCAGAGCAATATATTGCAGACTTAGCTGTATGGGTACCAGTTTGTCATACAAACAACCTTTCAGCACATTCACCACAAGTGAAAGATTACTCTTACCATGTAACAGGTAATGTATTCTTCAAAGATATGTATAAAGAATCTGCAAAATAAAAACTTCAATGAAGTATCAGATTGCAAATACCATTCATTGTTAAGATGAATGGTATTTGTGTATCTACAAAAAAGATAAAAAAAGCGGGGATTTAGGAGGAAAAATGAGATGATTAAATATATCATAAAAAGACTATTACAACTCATACCTGTACTCTTAGGTGTTTCCATTATCATTTTCTTTATTATGCGTGTTTTATCACCTGACCCAGCACCTATTGTACTTGGACAACATGCAACAGAAGAAAAGATGGAAGAGTGGCGTGAGGCAAATGGGCTCAATGAACCCATCGTAACCCAGTATATCGACTACATGAAAGGTGTTCTTCAGGGAGATTTTGGCGAGTCTTACTATACAAAGACACCTGTATCAAAAGAAATCTTTTCACGTTTTCCAGCAACAATTGAGCTGGCGATCTGTGCGATTATTATTGCCTCTTTTGTAGGGATACTACTAGGTGTGATTTCAGCAGTTAAGAAAAATTCCATTATGGATTATGTGAGCATGATTACGGCGCTTGTAGGGGTATCAATGCCTATTTTCTGGTTAGGAATATTACTGATTATTTTATTCTCAGGAACATTAGGCTGGCTACCGGCACAAGGACGTATTGAAACCTTATTAAGACCGGACAATGTGACGGGGTTTTATTTAGTAGATAGTTTATTGATGGGAGATATGGAGTCTTTTGTATCTGCACTCAAACACTTAATCTTGCCATCGGCAGCACTAGCTATGTACTCTATGGCGATTATCGCTAGAATGACACGTAGTACCATGTTAGAGACACTATCACAAGATTATATTAGAACAGCAAGAGCAAAGGGTATTTCAGAAAGACGCGTGATTAAGAAACATGCACTTGCTAATGCACTGATTCCAATTGTAACAGTTATTGGTATTCAATTAGGTTATCTCATGGGCGGGGCAGTACTGACAGAAACAGTATTCGCTTGGCCAGGAATTGGTAAATTTACAGTAGAAGCCATTATGAAATCAGACTTCCCAGTAGTGCAAGGGGTTGTACTGCTCATAGCATTTATATTCGTTATGATGAACCTTGTGGTAGATATTATTTATGCATTCCTTGATCCACGTATCAAATATTCTTAGTAAGGAGGGAAATACATGAAAATAGAAGAAGTGACAAAGCATGAGAATGAGCCGCAAGTAGCGATGCCAGAATCCCAATTAAAACAGATGTGGAGTGCACTCATTCAAAATAAAGCAGCAGTTGTTGGAATGGTTATTATTTTATTCTTGATTTTTCTTGCTGTATTTGGAAAATATATTATGCCATATGATCCAAACTTTGCGGATTTATCTATTAATAAGCAACCTCCTTCTAGTGCCCATTGGTTTGGGACAGATGAACAAGGGAGAGATATTTTTTCTCGTGTCATTGATGGGACCAAAGTATCACTTGCAGTAGGGGTTTCAGCAGTAGCATTTGCCTTAGCAATAGGAACGATGCTTGGGGCGGTAGCAGGATATAAAGGTGGCAAAACGGATACAATGATTATGCGTGTCATGGATATGATGATGTCCATACCCGATATACTCTTAGCCATTACATTTATGGCAGCGTTAGGACGCGGTATAGACAAGGCGGTTATTGCCATTGGGATTGTAACGATTCCAGAGTATGCCCGTATTGTTAGAGGAAGTATTATGTCTATTAAGGACAATGAATATGTACAAGCGGCCAAAGTTATGGGAAATAACGATGCCCAAATTATCTTCAAGCATATTTTACCTAACGTACTGTCACCTATTATTGTACGTGCAACACTAGGTATTTCCACAGCAGTACTTAATACTGCGGCTTTAGGATTCTTAGGTCTGGGTGTGCAGCCACCAGCTGCAGAGTGGGGCGATATGTTAGGGCGTGCGAGAGTATTTATATTTGAAGCACCCTATATGTTGATTTTCCCTGGGATTGCAATTACAATCACAGTACTGGCATTTAACTTATTAGGAGATGGTTTAAGAGATGCCTTTGACCCTAAGGCAAGAAAGTAATTTGATAAAGAAGGTGAAAATATGTTACTTGAAGTCAAAAATCTAAAGACAGAGTTCAAGATGAAAAAAGGGACAGTGACAGCAGTTAATGATGTGAGTTTTAGCTGTAAACAAGGTGAAATCTTAGCAATAGTAGGAGAGAGTGGCTCTGGAAAGAGTGTGACATCTTTATCAATTATGGGACTATTAGCGGAGAATGCCAAAGTTGCTGGTGGCGAGATTTTATATAAAGGTGAAAATATCCTTGAAAAATCAGTAGAGCAAATGAGAGAGATTCGTGGCAATCAGATTTCTATGATTTTCCAAGAGCCGATGACGTCTCTTAATCCTGTTATGAGAATAGGGGATCAGCTCACGGAGAGTATTATTCTACATATGAAGGTGTCTAAGAAAGATGCTATGGCTAGAGCGGTAGAGATGCTTGAAATGGTAGGGATACCGTCTCCGGATCAGCGTGTGATGGATTATCCTCATCAGATGTCTGGCGGGATGAGACAGCGTGTGATGATTGCTATGGCACTTGCGTGTACGCCAGAGCTTTTGATTGCAGATGAGCCAACAACGGCGTTAGATGTAACGATTCAGGCGCAAATCTTAGACATTATCTATCGTCTGAGAGAAAAACTGGATATGGCAGTACTCCTTATTACCCATGACCTAGGCGTAGTAGCAGAGGCCGCGGATAATGTGGTGGTTATGTACTGTGGTCGTATTGTAGAGAAAGCAAGTGTTGAGGAAATCTTTGATAAGCCACTTCATCCTTATACACAAGGATTACTTGCATCGATTCCAAAGATTGATGAAGACAAAGACAAGTTGTATATGATTAAAGGAATGGTGCCAAACCCTATGAATATGCCACAAGGTTGTGCGTTCTCAGACCGTTGTGAACAGTGCATGGCGATTTGTAAAGAGCAAATGCCAGAGGCCTTAGAGGTTGAAGGACGTTTGGTAAGATGTCACTTATACAGTGATAGCGTGGAGGTGACGAAGTAATGGCACAAGAAAAAGAAGTTTTATTAGAAATCAAAAACCTTAAAAAAGAATTCGTCATTGAAAAGAACTTCTTTGGTAAACCAACAAAAGTACTTAAGGCAGTAGACGATGTATCTTTTAAGATCTATAAACAAGAAGCATTTGGTCTTGTAGGAGAGAGTGGTTGTGGCAAAACAACTATTGGGAAGATGCTGGCCAATGTGTATTCTGCAACAAGTGGTGAAATCATTTATAATGGTGTGGATTTAACCAAGCTTTCTCAAAAAGAAAGACGTCAGTACTGCAAAGAGATTCAGCTTGTGTTCCAAGACCCTTATGCTTCACTCAATCCAAGAATGACAATTGGGGATATTATTGCAGAGCCAATTAAGATTAATAAGTTGGTTCCAAAAGACCAAGTTGAAAAAAGAGTGAATTATTTATTAGAGTGTGTGGGACTTGCAAACCATCAAAGAAACCGTTATCCTCATGAGTTTTCAGGTGGACAACGTCAAAGGGTAGGGATTGCGAGAGCTTTAGCTGTAGAGCCTAAGCTTATTATTTGTGATGAGCCTGTATCAGCACTGGATGTATCAATTCAGGCACAGGTGCTTAACTTATTAAGTGACCTTAAGGATGAATTTGGTCTTACCTATGTGTTTATTGCCCATGGGCTTAACGTGGTCAAACATATTAGTGACCGCGTTGGGGTTATGTACTTGGGGCAGATGCAAGAGTTAGCAGATAAGCATGAACTGTATGATCATCCAACGCATCCATACACCAAAGCTTTGCTTTCATCAACACCAGTAGCCAATCCAAGGCTTAAACAAAAGAAAGAGCGTATTATCCTTAAGGGGGATGTGCCAAGTCCGATTAATCCTCCAAAAGGTTGTCGTTTCCATACAAGATGTTATAGAGACCAAGTGTCTGAGTGTAGGGAACAAGCGCCAGCACTAGTGGATGTAACCGGTCAAGGTCATCTTGTAGGCTGTCACTTATGTAAGCCCCAACAATAGCGCTTTCATACAAGAAAATAAAAGGAGGTTTGTAAAGTATCATACTTTACAAACCTCCTTTTATGATGTGTGTCAAAGGGTATTTTTGATTTTCATTGCTGCATAATCAAGAGCCATATCAAGGTTTGACAGTGATTTGCCGCCGCCTTGGGCGGAGAAAGCACTACCGCCACCACGCCCATCAATCAGTGTCATACAGTCTTTGAGCAGGAGGTTCATATTCAGCTGTTTGAGGTCTTTGGAACACATGAATAGAAGGTGTGCATTCCCTTCGTGCGCAAGGCCGAAAAGTACCAATACATCTGGGGTAGCAGTGAGCTTGGTACCAAGTAGTTGTGCATCTTTGATAGACATCCCATCAACACGTTGCCTAACGAGCTTGAGTGTTCCCACAAGAGGTGCTTCTTCGAGCATTGTTTTGACTTCGTAATCAGCAACTACATTTTTGAGTCTACGATTGTCGTTAGTAAGGTCTGTAATCGTTTGGGTGAGACCTTGTAATTTGATGAGTGCATCCTGAGGATTTGTTTTGAGTAAGCCACAAACCTCTGTTACAAAATGGTATTGGCTTAGGGCATCCGTAAGAGCCCTTTGGCCAGCGATAAATGTCAATCTAAGGCCACCTTTGTACTTCTCGTGCTTAAGGATTTTGATAAGCTGTACCTCGGAGGTGTTACATGGATGTGTCCCACAACAAGGGTTGTTATCTAAATCACCTATTTTTACAATGCGGACAGGGCCATTTACTTTAGGTAGAGCATGAGGTAGCTTGAGTTTTTTGAGTTGTTGCTTAGTTGGATAGAGGATTTCTGTAGCAATACGTTCAGCGATGACATCATTAGCGGCTTTTTCGGCCAAGAGAAGTTCGCTATTTGTCAGGATCTTATCAATATCCAATGTGCATTTCTCGGAGCCTAGATGAAAGCTCAGCGTAGAAGCCCCACAAGTATCTAATAAACAAGCCGACAAAATATGCTGAGCCATATGGTGTTGCATATGGTCTAAGCGACGAGTCCAATCAATATGACATTTAAGCTTGTGGATTTTGATAGGTTTTTTGGGACTTACATGGTAGATGATATCGCTTTCTTCATAAACATGTGTAATCATACAGTCTTCAATCATCCCGATATCAGAGGGCTGTCCGCCGCCTTCGGGATAAAAAGCTGTTTGGTCTAGGACAATATGAAACTGATTGTCTTTTTCTGTAATAGAGACAACTTCAGCGGTAAAGTGTTGGGTATAAGGGTCAAGATCATAAAGTTTAATCATAGGAAGCTCCTTTGTTAGTGTATAAACTCTATTTTAGAATAACCGACTGAAGCAATCAAGCATAAGCTATAAGTAAGAACAGATTTGTAGGAGGCGATGCTGTATGAAAAGTAGGGGAGAAGCTAATATTAAAGGAATTGATGTCAGCCATTGGGATGGTAAAATAGATTATGCAAAAGTTAAGTCTAGTGGGGTAAAAGTAGTCTATATTAAGGCAACTGAAGGGACAACATATGTAGACCCAACCATGGATCAGAATTATGCGGGGGCCAAGGCAGCAGGGCTTGCTATTGGATTTTATCATTTTTTATCTCCTGTAGATGAAGCAGATGCCATTAAGCAAGCGGAGCATTTTGTCCGTACCATTAAAGGCAAACAGTATACGTGTCGTCTTGCGCTAGACCTTGAAGTCAATAAAAAGAATTTAAGTAAGGAGCAAATTACAACAATCGCAATTACTTTTTTGAATAAAGTTAAGGAGCTTACGGGGAAGGGAACTGTTGTGTATACCTATACCAGTTTTGTGAAAGAGAATTTGACAGAGCGGCTCAAAGATTATCGCCTTTGGATTGCACAGTATGGGGTGACATGGCCTGCTGAAAATGGTATCTGGGATAGTTGGATTGGATTTCAAAGTACAGAGCATGGTAGGGTGCCAGGTATTCAAGGGGATTGTGACTTGGATGAATTTACAGCAGATATTATGCTGAAGTAACACCTATTAATAGAAGTAATTGTATAAAGACAGTGAACATGATAGAATAAGCACAAAGATTGTGAGGTGTACAAAAGATGGAATTATTATTTGGACTAATTCAAGGCATATTAGGCTTTGGACTAAGTATTATATCGTTTATATTTACAGTCATTATAGCGGGTGTAATTGCTGTGATTGCATTGTTTAAGAGAAGGAATGCTGCTTTGTGGGGGCTTGTTGGCCTATTTTTCCCATGGGCTATTGTTATTATCATATTACTCCCTACCAAATATCCCAAACTTAGTGTAGAGATTAGAAATCATCCAGCATTTAAGGGCAAAAATCCTATGGTAGCATCTATTATGGCACTTGCAGCAATTGTTGCTAAGACAGATGGTGCTATTACAAAGGAAGAAATTGCTTTGGTCAAACAGTTTGTAACCAAGCATTTTGGTATTATGGGGGACGAGCTTAATAGTTATGCGGAGGCCTTTGATTATGGCAAGGAACATCCAGAGGCGTACGCAGAATTTGCAAGGTTTGTTGCCACATACTCTAATCGTATGGATGTTGTACGCGTTATTGCATATCTATTGGTTTCTGTGGCAATGCAAGATGGGAATATTTCAGAATCAGAAGATATGAGATTACGTGAAATTTTGGCCCAAATGGGACTTAGTGAGTATGAATACCGTAGTATCAAGAATTCCTTTACCCATGAGTATGACAATAGTGGTTATACAGGTTATAGTGGTGGGGGTGGCTATAACAGCGCTCAAAGTGGCATGAGTCAGTCAGCACTGATCAAAAAGCATAGTGAGGTGCTTGGGGTATCTGAGTGTGCAACAATGAGTGAAATCAAGAAAGCCTACCGTAAACTTGTCAAAGAGTATCATCCAGATAAGTTAGCTTCAGAAAGTATGCCAGAAGATTATATTGCCTTTGCAAACCAAAAAATCATAGAGATTAATGAGGCTTACGAATACCTCAAGAAGATCAAGGAAGCATAATCAAAGAAAGAGTGGTTTAGAGACAAATCTAAGCCACTCTTTTTGATTAAAATTTTCTAACACTTTACAGAAACCCAGTAATTTGATAAAATAAAAAAATCGTAATAAGTATGTAACAAAATTTAACATATATACAATAAAAGGAAAACGATTATGAAAGCACTCATTGAACATATAAAATTAAAGAAGAAGACATATCAGATTGTGATTGGTGTAACCCTTATTGGTTTGTCTGTTGGATTTGTAGGGCTTAGAAAAAATGCCTATGCGATTTCTGTAGATGGGAATGTTGTTGCAGTGGTTAAACAAAAAGAAGAGGCTAAAGTAGCTTTGGAGACAGTTGTTAAAACACTTAAGCAGCAAAAGGGTACGGATATTGCCATCAAGGAAGAGGTAACAGTTGAGCATATTAACAGTAAGTCAAACCAGTTATTATCAGGGCAGCAAGTGGTTGAGACTTTGACATCAGCAGTAACCTATGATGTAGAGGCATTTGAGATTCTCATCGACGACACATCCTATGCTATTGTGGAAAGTGAAGCCATCGCAGAAAAAGTATTAGCAGAGATTGCAAAACAACATTTACCAGGAGAGTCTGAGATTACACTAGATTTACAACCTTTGGTGGTAGAGGCAGAGACACAAGAAAAGGAACAAGTTGCTACAGAGGAAGTTGTTGGTAATGCCTCACAAACTACGGGAGCATCAAACATAGAAGTGGTTGAAGTTGCCGACGCAGGGCAAGTAGCAGAGACTAAGGCAGCTGTAAAAGTTGGTGAAGTGGCTATTGATGAAGAGGCAAAAAAGCAAGAAGAAGATGCCAAGGAAGGACAGAAAGTTAAACGAGATTTAAAGGGCTTTGACTTCAATGAAGAAGTTGCTATTAAAAATACATATGTACCTGAAGAGCAGATTTTGACAGCTGAAGAAGCGATAGATGTGTTATTAGGAAATAAGGAAGAAATCGTAGAGTATGAAATGAAAGAAGGGGATAATATCTGGGATATTGCCATGAGTCATGGCACAACAATGGATCATATTCTAGAGATTAACCCTCAAATTGTGGATGAACGAAAAATGCAAATAGGGGATATGATTAAATTAGAGGTACCGGATCCTATTTTATCGATTTCTACTGTAGAGGTAGCCACATTCAAGGAGTTAATTCCAGCGGAGATTGAATATGTTGAGTTCTCAGACCTTTATAAGGATGAGACAAAAGTTTATCAAGAAGGACATGATGGACTTAAGGAGATCACAGTAGCTGTTACCAAAATCAATGGTAAGGAAGTTAGCAGGGAAGGTATTTCAGAGAATATTCTTACAGAGCCAAAGACTAAGGTGATGGCCTTTGGAACAAAAGAAAAGCCTAAGCCAAAACCAAGTGAGAATAGTAGCGGTAGTGGTGGTGCAGCTGTGAAACCATCAGGTGGTGGAAGTTTTATGCATCCACTGAATGGTGCAGGAAAGATCTCCTCACCATACGGCAGCAGATGGGGTAGCTTCCATAGAGCCATTGATATTGCAGCACCAGCAGGAACACCGATTTATGCATCAGCAGCAGGAACAGTAGTTTACTCAGGATACAATAATGGGGGATATGGTAAGATGGTCATTATTGATCATGGTAATGGTTACCGTACATACTACGCCCATAATAATAGTCTCTATGTTCAAGTAGGACAAAAAGTTTCAAAAGGCCAAAACATTGCAAGTGTAGGAAGTACAGGTAATTCAACAGGAAACCATGTTCACTTTGAGATTCGTAAAAACGGGAATCCTATTAATCCATATAGCTATATCTATTAAGCCAACCAAAATGCACTTTTAACAGAGTGCATTTTTTGTTTGTACATTAAATAAACTCATAGGTGATAAAAAACAAATATTGATAAAAGATATTAGTTACTATATAATAACTAATAAAAGGAGTGATAGCATGAAAAAATATTTACATATGGCAACAACATATCTTGCTGTAGGATTAGGTGCAGGTGTATTTTATAGAGAATTGACACGTATGACAGGATTTGAGGGTGTGACAGTATTAAAAGGTGTTCACACACATATTCTTGTATTAGGATTTTTGTTTGGGCTTATTTTGCTCATGTTAGAGAAGAACTTTAAGCTATCTGCTGTCAAAGGTGCAAAAGCATGGTTTGTGACATATAATGCTTCTTTTGTATTTATGATTACAACACTGATTATAAGAGGTGTTCATCAAGTCAACGGAACGACGATGGCAGGACTTAATCATATAGCAGGAACAGCACATGCACTTATGGGTGTGAGTTTGATCTGGTTTGTTGTATTATGCTACAAGATGATTGGTAAAAATGAAAAGTAAGTGTCTAAGAGACTGCACATAAGTTGCAGTCTTTTGTTATGTCTAGGAGAGGCGACTACGAAGTGTTTCGCTACTGCATCAACCAATATGTGCACGAAGAGTAGTTTTTTGCTATGAAAATCTAGTAGGCATCAGTATAATAGGATTTAAAATGATGATGGCAAATAGGAGGGTTAAATCATGAAATTATACAACAAGGTGTATATTTCTCACCTTATCAGCAGGGAGGAATTGTTTGGCATACTAGATCAATATGAAGTGGGAATTGAAACGATAGAATTTAGTATTGCAACGGTATTAGATCAAGGAAGGGCCGGGGTAGAAGCCTACGTGAAACAATTAGCGCCTTATATAGGAGAACGTCCCCTATCACTACATGGTCCATTCTTTGATTTAGCCCCTGCTAGCTTTGACTCGGCCATAAGAAAGGTAACATTGGAGCGATTTGAAGCGGCTTATGAGATTGCGAAGCAGCTTGGGGCAGATCGTATTGTGTATCATTCGGGGTTTATCCCCATTACTTACTATATTGAGGGATGGCTTGGAAATAGTAAGACGTTTTGGAAAGAATTTATGGAAGGAAAGGGAGATAGTATCAAGGTTCATTTGGAGAATGTCTATGAAAACGAATTTTGGCCACTAATAGAGGTAATTGATGAGGTAAATCATCCAGCATTCTCTATATGCTTAGATGTGGGGCATGTGAATGCTTATTCGCAGTATTCGTTAAAAGAGTGGATTGACAGCATAGGAAAACGTATTGGTCATGTGCATCTGCATAACAATAACGGTAAAAGAGATGAACACAAGGGCCTAGCTGAAGGGACAATAGACATAGCACGGACTATAGTAAGTATCAATCAATTCCCCCAAGATGTGACCTATACATTAGAAATAAATGATGTCATGCAGTTGAAGAATTCCCTAGAGATGCTAAATTTATAAACTAGAGTAAAAGTTTATAAAATTTAGCTAAAATATTGAAAAAAATTGTAAACTAATGTATAATCTTTTACGTTATGTAAGAAATAGTAGATTTAAACTAGAAGTGATCAAACATAAGGGAGAGTATACATGAGACGAATGAGTAGGGAGAAGCGAACAAGTATTAAGAGAACTTTAATAACAAAGATAGTGTGTATGGTGTTGGGGATTATTGTAGTAACAGGTGCAGCGTCTTGTATCATTGCTAGTGTAGCATTGATGAAGAATTCTAGGATTTTTATTGAAGAGTATTCACAAACCATTGCATCAAGCGTAACAGAAAGTATTAGTAAAAATATAGATGCAGCCAAAGCTATAGCGACTAATAGGCCTGTGTATGATTCAACATATATGCCAATGGCTCAAATCAAGATGGTAAGACGTAATATTATGCAATCTAACCAAGAATTAGGGGGGCATTATTCAGTAGGGCTTGTGGATGAGCTAGGAAACTACTATGATTCTATAGGTATTGAAAAAAACGTAGCCAATGAAGCGTATTTTAAGAATGTGATGCAAGGTGGAATCAGTGTCACAGAGCCGTATTTTGTAGGTGAAAATAGTAAGCAGATGATTATGACGTATGCAGTACCTATTCGCGCAGAAGATAAGAAAGAAGGCAAAATATTAGGTGCTGTAGTGATTAACCGTAGTGCAGAGGATTTATTTGATATTGCCAATGAGAATCGTTTTGGTGAGACAGGAGTAGCTCATATTATTGACGGTCAAGGAACAATTATTGCCCATACCAATATGGAAATGGTTGTGCAGCAAAAAACAGCTGCAATGCTAGAGGCTGAAGGAATAGGATATAAGAATATTGCAAAAATGCATAACCTTATGATTCAAAGAGAGACAGGGTCTGGATTTTATTCTAGTGCAGGGAATCTAAAGGTAATGGGGTATGCGCCGATTCCAAAAAGTAGTTGGTCAATAGGTGTTGCAGTAGATGTTAGGGAAGTTCTAGGAGAAGTATACCTGATGCTAGGTGCAGCTATTTTGCTAATGATTGTGGGAAGTGGTGTTGCTATAATCGTAGCAGTAGGTATTGCCAAAGGGATTAATAATAAAATTACTGTGATTAAAGATGCAGTTGGCAAAGTAGCACAGGGTGATATTACATTAGCCCCAAAAACATTCAAAGTACAGGATGAACTATCCGATATTTATGTTGAGTTAGAGTTAGCTAAACAAGGTATTGGTCAAATGATTGCCAAAATCAATGAGAAATCCACTCAAATTGATACATATTGCGCAACATTGCATCAATTATCTAATGAATTCACAGCGGTTACAGAGGTTATTAATGTGGCGACAGATGAAGCTGCAACAGGTAACAATAAACAGAGTGAGGAGCTTGCTGCTGCAAACGAAATGCTTATTGATTTTGACAAAAAACTTACTAATAATATTGATCAAATTAAGTCTATTGATCAGATGTCTGATGACATCTATGACAGGTCTATTGCCAGCAATAAAGATATGGGGATGCTTGCTACAGATATGAAAAAGATTGACCAGTCTTTTGGGCAATTTGTAGCCTTCTTAGGAAGCCTTAATGAAACAGTACATACGATTACTGAGATTACGACGTTTATTAATAGTATTTCAGAGCAAACCAACTTACTCTCATTAAATGCAGCTATTGAAGCAGCAAGAGCAGGTGAGGCGGGTAGAGGGTTTAGTGTTGTTGCAGAATCTATACGTGGTTTAGCGGAGCAATCCAAAAATTCATCTATCAAGATTCAAGAAGTATTAGATAATATCGTGGGTGAAATCAAGGGGATTAACCACGTTTCAGATGAGGTTCAATCTGATATTTTGGAAGGTATTAATAGTGTGGAAGGTACAATACAAACGTTTACACGTATTTCAGATATGGTCATGAATATGGTCACTATGATTAAAGATATTGATACCAAGTCTCAAGAAATCGCAGTAGATAAAGGGACTATTGTAAGTGGAATAGAACATTCATCAGCAATATCTGAGGAAATTGCGGCCACAACAGAGAGTATTTTAGGGAACACAACAGAGCTTGTAGAAGCAAGTACTAATGTTAAGACATTAGCTATAGAACTTGCGGGACTCACAGAGGAAATGAGACAAGCGGTCAATAGTATTAAGTATTAAACAAAAAGGTATGATTTCTGATATTCGAAATCATACCTTTTTGTTTATATGGGGAGACTATTCAGGTGAAAAATGAAAAATGAGGTGTAAATTATGAGAAGTGGCATATTTGTTGTAAGAAATAAAATAACAGAGGTATTTTGTTTGGTGATAAGTGAATCAGTTGATGAAGCGTTAGAAGATTGTAGAAGTAAGCTGGTAAGTGAAGGGGATGTGGTCGTGGAATTATTAGAAGTTGTACCTAGAACGAAGGGGGGAATCAATTCTAAGGAGAGTCTCAAGGTGTTGAGGAATCAGTGGGTTCAGAGATTAGAACAACAGGACAGAAGAGTTTCTTATAACTAATATGTTGCGAACGCAACGAAAATGTGATAAGATTTATTTTGTTGCAAACGCAACGAAATAAATCTAAAGGGGGACGATTCATGTCAGTTATATCACAACAAGATCATTTAGGAAATGAAAGTATTATCAAATTACTTATAAAATTCTCCATACCAGCTATTATAGGGATGGTTGTAAACATGTTGTATAACGTCATTGACCGTATGTATATTGGGAATATGCCGGGAGTAGGTGGATTAGCTATTACAGGTGTAGGGATTACAATGCCTGTAACACAGATTATCACAGGATTAGGAATGCTTATAGGGATAGGCACATCGGCAAGTATTTCTATTGCATTTGGAAAGCAAAGAAAAAATGAAGCTCAAAAATATTTAGGGAACGGATTGACAAGTATTATTCTAGTAAGTCTATGTGTTGCTGTTTTTGGGAATTTATTTGCAACCCAAATTTTATCTTTGTTTGGGGCAAGTGACCTCACCATGCCTTATGCACTGGCATACATTAGACCACTAATGATAGGTACAATCTGTAATTTATTTGCATTTGGTCTAAATCATTCCATTAGTTCCGATGGAAATCCTAAAATAGGGATGTTTACGATGATTATTGGAGCTGGTATTAATATTATTCTAGATCCAATATTTATTTTTGGATTAGGGCTAGGTATTCAAGGGGCTGCTTATGCTACAGTTATTTCTCAGTTTGTAGCAGGATGTTGGGTATTATATTATTTTACTAAAGGCAAAAAATCAACGATTAAAATCACCCTTCAAGATATGAGAATAGATCCTAAAATTATCAAAGGTATTTTGATGATAGGGATGGCACCGTTTTGTATGCAATTAGCAAGTAGTATTGTAACCGTTATTGCAAATAAGTCACTGATGACATATGGTGGGGACTTGGCTATTGGGGCTATGGCTATTATAGGTTCAATTTGTACGATATTCATCATGCCGATATTTGGTTTAAATCAAGGAGCACAACCTATCATAGGTTATAACTTTGGTGCCAAAAATTATAAGCGTGTAAGACAAACTTATATATACTCACTTGTTGCATGTACCGTTGTTTTAGTTTTAAGCTTTTTATTTGTAGAGTTCATGCCAGAAGTGGCTGTTGGAATGTTTAATAGTGATCCAGAACTCACAGAAATTACAGTAAGTGGTATGCGTATTTTCTTACTTTCACAACCTATCATAGGTATTCAAATGACAGCTTCTAACTACTATCAAGCAGTAGGTAAGGCCAAAAAGGCTATGGTTATTAGTCTCTCAAGGCAAGTTATTTTCCTCATACCAGCGTTTCTTATTTTGCCAAGATTATTTGGATTAAACGGGGTATGGTTTGCAGGGCCTGTAGCGGATGTGTTAGCAGTAACAGTATCAGGAATCATTATTTTAAAAGAGATGATGCATTTGAAGCAAATGGAAGTGCAATCAGATCAGCTAGAAGTGCAGGAACAGATAGAGCTTGCATAACTTCAGCTACAAAAAACACTCTGGATAATATTTATCTAGAGTGTTTTTTGTTGGGGAAATAGGTATTGTCAGGGGAGCTTGGCTTAGAGTATGATGAAATAAACAGTGACTGGGGGAAACCAGATGAGTGTGTGGCGTGTATGAAGACACTGATTGTATATAGTAGTGTGTATGGATTTACAGAAAGTTGTGCCAAACGTCTTGCAGCCAATATTGCGCAGGGGGCGGATCTTATTTGTTTAGGACCACTAAATATGCCCAATATTACAGCATACGATCAGATTATTATTGGAACACCCATTTATTTGGGACAAATTAATATGTGGATTAAGATTTTTTGTGAAAATAAGCTAGAGCAGTTAATGCGTAAACAAGTGGGCGTGTTTGTATGTTGTGGCTTGTTGGATGAAGTGGATGAAGTGATTGGAACATCTTTCCCCAAGCAACTTATTATTGCTGCAAAAAGTATAGAAGTACTGGGGGGAGAGGTAGATTATGATAAGTTAAGAATCTATCATAAGGCAGTTGTGAGAGTCATGGCTGTAACTGAACCAGGATTTCTCTATCAAAACCATAGGAGACTTGTAAGGAGTTTGAATGGATAGTGTTAAAATGTGACATACTAGCCTCTAATAAAGGAGGCTAATAATATGAAAAGTGTTAGAGAAATATGGTTATATTTTTTGATGTACGGGTATATGGGATGGTTATTAGAAAGTATTTATGCCAGTATCAGACAAAGTAAATGGATTAGAAGAAGAGGTGTCATGACTCAGTACTTCTTGCCGTTGTACGGCATTTGTGGTGTGCTTATTATTAGGATTTTTGATGCCATGCCTTATAAATGGCTGGCGATGCTTACAAGTGGGATTGTGATTACAGGCCTAGAATATGTAGTAGGCATTGTATTAGATAAAACCCGTGATGTGAGGCTGTGGAATTATACAGGGATTTGGGGGAATATAAAAGGTTATGTATGTTTGCCTTTTACGTTGATATGGTGTAGTCTGGCAGGAATGCTTGCCTTAGTCGTTCATCCGGTGGTGATGCATATACAGGAACAGCTGTCTATTAGTACCCAATGGGGCGTTATTGCTATAGGTGTAATGGGATGCCTGTGTGATATAATGCTGATGATGTCGAGAGATGCCTTGCAATAAAAAAGTAGCTTATGGAATGATTTAACCATAAGCTACTTTTTAAAGTGAACTGAGAAGATATCCTATACTTAAAGTGACACAGGCTAGCAAAAACTGTATCATAATAAGTTTTAGGATACATTCATGAGATGGGAACATGAATGTTATTCCTCAAAGAAAGTTAGTATATCTTGGAGACGTGTAGCCTCAGATTTAACTAATTGCATTTGTTCTTGTTGGAGAAGTTCTTTATTTTTGATTTGTTGCTGATAGTCATTAATAATAGCAGAGAGTTTTGCAATTTCACTCTTTAAATCGATAATGCTCTTGTCCACCTTTTCAGTATAATCACTAGAAAAGTCTCTAAGTATTGTAGAGCGTTTCATACCATCTTCTAAAAGCTGATCAAGATTCATAGCAGATGCGATAATGATATTTTGAAGCGTACTTTTTTTGACGTATTCAGGTAATTCACTAGGAAGCGCATTCATTAAGTTTTCAAGTACGAAAACAGTGCGTGTGACATCTGGTACGTTCATTGCATAATGTGTGTAAATGGCATCTAAAGGAAGCTTATAATCATAATTAAGTGTCGTATCAGTAGGTTCTGGTACTATTTTTTCATCTTGTGGAGGTTCAGGTAAGCTAGGTGATACCAAGGTGTTTTCAACTAGTGGTTCTTCAGAATCAATTGGTGTATCAGAAACTACAGGTTCATGAGAAGGTTCTGTAGGTGGCAACGTATCAGGCGTTTGATGCGCTTCTTTCTCAATGAATTTGTATTTTTCTAACACAGACATAATTTTAGCCATTAAGATAACTCCTTTTTAAAAAATTTATAAAACTAAATAAGAAAAACCTAGTCCCATAATAGGTCCAATAATAAGTATTGTAAGCAGTGATAAAATATAGTATGAAGCAATTGTGAGTTTATAATGAAATGGGCTTAATAAACGATGTATAGTATAAATAAGTAAGTTCGTTATCATAATAATAAAAAGCGCCCCTAAACAAAAGACTACTAAGAATGTTGACATGCTCTATCCTCTTTAAGGTAAAATATATACAGTTATTATATAATAGGAACCAACTTATAGCAAGTAAATGAAAGGACAAGGGACTTTAGTCCCTGCCTATAAAACACGGGACAAATAAAAAACTGCTGGTATTTACCAGCAGTTTTTTTGAGGATTTAATTATGCTTGACCGATAGATCCGAAAAGTTCCATTTTTTCTTTTACTGTAGCTTTGATAGCATCAAAACCTGGTCCAAGTAATTTACGTGGGTCAAAGCCTTTACCTTCTAAGTCTTTACCAGCTTCAATGTATTTACGTGTAGCTTCTGCGAATGATAATTGACATTCTGTGTTTACATTGATTTTAGCAACGCCTAAAGAAATCGCTTCTTTGATCATTGCTTCTGGGATACCAGTACCACCGTGAAGTACTAATGGCATACCTGCTGTAGCTTCTTGAATTTTTGCTAATGCATCGAAGCTTAATCCAGCCCAGTTTTCTGGGTATTGACCGTGAATGTTACCGATACCAGCAGCAAGCATTGTTACGCCTAAGTCAGCGATTGCTTTACATTCAGCAGCATCTGCGATTTCACCAGCACCTACAACACCATCTTCTTCTCCACCGATTGAACCAACTTCAGCTTCTAAAGAAATACCTTTAGATGCAGCGAACTCAACCATTTCTTTTGTTTTAGCGATGTTTTCATCGATTGCGTAATGAGAACCATCAAACATGATTGAAGAGAATCCAGCATCAGCAGCTTTGAAAGCACCTTCGTAGCTACCGTGGTCTAAGTGTAATGCAACTGGAACTGTGATGTTTAAACCTTTAAGTAAACCGTTTGTCATTCCAACAACTGCATCAAATCCACCCATGTATTTAGCAGCACCTTCAGATACTCCTAAGATTACTGGTGATTTGTTTTCTTCTGCTGTTAAAAGAATAGCTTTTGTCCATTCTAAGTTGTTGATATTGAATTGACCTACAGCGTATTTTCCATCTCTAGCTTTGTTTAACATATCTTTAGCTGAAACTAACATGGTAAACCCTCCATTGACTTGTATTTAAATTTTTTGATGTTTTATTAAACATTTTGTCCACAGTTATTATAACCTAAAAAACCAAAGTTGAAAATACTAATTAGTAATTTAAGGGATTGTTGTTGCTTTAGACGAAAAATGTTAAGCATTTAACACTTAACTGTAAAATATGTTACAAAGAAAAATCTAGGACTACAAAGCCTGGTGATTAAAGGGATGAAAAAAAATCATAAATATGATAAGCTATAACCATATGAAATTTATTTATGGCATAGGAGAATGTGTAATATGAAAATAGTATTCGTAACGACTGACTGGATGAAATATTACGTAGGAGAAGGGGACGAGGAAAAGGCTGTACCACTAAGTGGGTATAATTTTCAAAATGTCAATGGGTTCTACTACGGCTATGGACAAGGGCTTGAAGCAATAGCCATTGAAGATATAGAGGGGGCAAGTGCCCAAGATGACCAGGTAGAGGGTGTCACTGTTGTTTGGTTAGCACCAAACAAAGAAGGGGAGTCTTGTATTGTAGGGTGGTACAAAGATGCAACAATCTATCGCAACCATAAGTGTGAGCTTACATTAGATAGTGAACGTATTGAAATGTGTTACAGCATTGTAGGACCATCAGAAAAAGCAGTCCTATTACCAATGGAGGAGCGCCGTTTTGTGGTAGAAGGTGTAGAACCTCCAATTATGATGCAGATGGATTCAGCAAAAGCAAGTGAGATTGCTGCTTACATACACAATTATGCAGGGGATCAAATGAATGTGGTACTCACTCAAAAACACCTTGACGCGGTACTTTCTATCAATATGGATTATGAGCGCTACTTCCACAAGGCAGATGAGTTCCTTGCAAAAGATGCTTATGCAAAAGCTATTCGTTGTTTCAACAAAGCGATTGCAGAAGAGCCAGAAGAGACATTAGGTTATGAGTGTAAAGCAAGTATTTTGCTCAGTCTTAAGATGTATGATGAGGCCCTTAAACTGTATGAAAAAGTTGTAGTCCTTGATCCAGATAATGACTTAGCGCATTATTGTTTAGGGCTAATTAATGGACTGAATAAAGACTACGATAAGTCTCTTGAATATTATAATATGTATCTTAAGAGTCGCCCTCAAGATGCGCATGCATTAGCAGAGCGTGCACTTGTCTACTTCATCCAAGGAGACTTAGAAAAAGCTATCAAAGATATCAAGAAAGCCCATGAAATAGATGACAAAAATCCAGCCTTCAAAGCAACGTACAAACGTATTTTAAAAGGATAGACAAATAAAAGCCGACTTCTTAGTGAAGTCGGCTTTTATTTGTAGAAATGCATAAAATATTTTAAAATTTTAAAAATAAAAACAATAATCTTGAGAAAAAACATAGTTATAAATATGTAAATATAGTATACTAAGGACAATAAAAAAACTTGCTTTTGCGAGTATGATTTTACGCCACACTGTGACACTTTAAAGGTGATTAGAATAAATTTTTATTTGAAATGGTATTGTAAATTCAAATAGGTCTTAAATCATCCTTGTTACGCCGAACTTTGATTTCAGGTTTGAGGAGTTACCTCTTAGCATAGGTCCAGAGTTAGATAAGGTGTTTAAGGCTCTGTAAGGATGAGTGAGCTCTGTCAGCTGTATCATAAGGGTCATTCTAAAGCCTTTTGGGAGTTGGTAGGCAGTATTATGCCAGACTAGGAAGTGAGTAAAGATTGGCTCAAAAACAACGGAATTAATATGGACTTGTAAGGGAAATAAATTGAAGTAAGTTATAAGGAGAAAAAAATGAAGAAAATATTTAAATGGATGCTATGCACTGCATGCATAGTATCTCTAACAGGATGTAACTTTTCGATAATGGAAGCAAAATATAAAGGAACAAAGACTATTGAAAAGGTTGAAAAAAGTGAATTAGATGAAGAAAGCAAAACACTTTTTATGGATGCATTATCTAGACTTGAAAAGAGTGAACTAGAAGGCAAAAGTGTTGGGGAGATCATTACAGAAGAAAACAATTATAAGCAAAAAATTGAAATAGAGAAAGAAAAAGCAAATGATTTAGCAAAGAAGTATGTAGGGTTTATGATAACCAATAACAGTTTTGAGGCAAATGCCATATTAGCAGAGGGATCCTATTTGGGGATGTGGATAGGGGATAGCTTAAAGACAGATAGTAAAGAGGCTAATATCGTAATTGATTCAAGCATGAAAGAGTTATATGAGAATGATTTATACTATGAGCCAATTGGAGTGAAGCAAGTAGATAATGGATACTTAGTTGAATGTAATATTAAAAATCCTGATTTTACAAGAATTATATACCTCTTACCGAGTAATGGATTTTTAACAGACTGGTATGCAGCACCTTCAGTGATAAAACAATTAGCTAAAGATAAGCAATTACCTACATTTGATAAGAGAGCTTCGTTTTTAGTAGTTATTGAAAATGATGAAATGAAGATTAAATTTTAAAGTTATAAAGGGGATTGTGTAATGAAAAAGAGTATTTTGCTAGGGATAACTATAGTGTGCTTAAGCTTTGTGATGACAGGTTGTAATGTCGAGGATAAATTGACCAAGCTAGGATATAAAGAAGCTGTTATATACGAGATGAAAGATGAAAAATATGCAAAGGATATAATTGAGAATGAAATTGATAGTAACCTTTTTGAACAACTCAAAAAAGGAAAATACTATTCAGGTGAATACCTTCCTATATATTGCAACTTATTGAATAGAGTCTATCTCCCAACTGAATCAAATATCATGATGAAAGGCGTGGAGTTAATAGCCAAGGACAAGAAGGTTGAAGAATTTATTAAACAAGATACTAAAGCGATCAAGGAAGCTATAAACCAAGTACTCATACCTAGTATAGAGATAAAGACAACAGAGATAGATGCTGTAAAAGAGATAAATCAGATGAACTGGGCAGAGTACATTAAGGCAACAAGTGTATTTGATGGTGATATTACCAACAAGGTTACGGTACAAGATGGATTTGATGGCAGTAAACTAGGTAATACCTCAATCACGATTTCTGTGACTGATTCACAAGGATATACAAATAGCTTAACAGAAGATATTTTGGTAGTAGATAAAAAAGAACCTAGCCTGGTAACAGGTGGTAAAATTACCATATTTGAAGGTGAAGAAGTAGATATCATGGACGGGGTGAAGGCGATAGATAATCTGGATGGAGATATCACAAATAAAGTGAAAGTAGTTGCAGGCCAACTTGATGTTAAGAAGGCTGGTGAGTATGATATTGCCTATGAAGTGTCAGATAACAATGGAAATGTTGCGAAAACGACCAGAAGGGTGGAAGTAACTGCACTGCACGAATTTGGAGAAATGAAAGAAATTAACAAGTATGAGGTTACTGTTAATTCAATGAAATTTAGCCGAATTGATTCTGAGCCACAAGAAGGATATTATAGTTATTACACTGCTGACGAGGGAGAGACTTATTTAATTTGCAATATTTCATTAAAGAACTTAGATGATATTAAGCGTACTCCGTTTGATACATTTGGAAATGAGAGCAGTAGGTTATCAGGATCTGTCACATATGATGGCCAATATACATATTCTGATGTAGCACATTTGCTAGAAAATAATTGGTTTGATACATTTAACTCAATTAATCCGCTTTCTAAACAAACACGTAATTTAACATTTGAAGTGCCTGCAGAGGTAAAAGAGTCTAACAAGCCAATTATACTTAAGCTATATAAGTATGATAACGAGGGTAATTGTGCCTATTTTAAGCTGAGATAACTGAAAAAAGGTGTATTTAAAATTGAGAGGGTGTTGCACAATTAACCGCTTAGGTTAGTTCCGACAACACCCTCTTCTTTGTGTATAAAAATTTAAGGGCAGAGGATAATTTTAAAACTAGCCACATTAGATGAGATTAGGTTTGAGAATCTTTTTGTGGATGGAACTAAAATAGAAGGCAACGCCAATAAATATACCTTTGTTTAGAAAAAAATATTAATAATTAAGAGGCTAAGATGAACCTCAAAATAACAGAGCTCATTGACCTTATTAATACAAACTATCTTACAACCCTTGCGTTTGTTGCTGAGAAGCCTACTGAGTCACTAGAAAAGATGGTTGTATTCCTTAAACAGTGCAAAAAGATCAAGAAATTATCTTTGTGTATGGTACAGGTAAGCGTAAATCACTTCTTTAAAAGTGCTTAGAGCAAGCTGAGGACTATTTGATGCGTAAATAAAAGTGCAATGCGTCTAACCAATTATTCCAAAACAGATACGGATGCCACTTTTATGACCATGAAAGATGATCATATGAGAAATGCCCAGCTTAAACTTGGGTATAACATTTAGACCGGTGTAGAAAGTGAATATGTAGTGAGTATGGATTTTTTTTAAGACCACAGTGATGTAAGAACCCTCATACCTAAATGTGAAAACATGAGCTATGATCAAGGAAGAGGCTACTACACCTGTGCTAAAGACAAAAAACTTAGTAAGATAGGCACTTCTCATACCACAAGTACTAGTGGCTATGTAAGTGAATTAACCATTTATGAATGCGAAGATTGTACTGAATGTCCTGTCAAATCAAAATGCACCAAAGCAACGAATAATAGACAAATCAGGATATCAAAACAGTTTATTACTAAGAGGGCTGTATCTTACGAAAATATAAAAACTGAAAAAGGAAAGCTACTCAGAATGAACCGTTCTATTCAAGTAGAAGGGGCCTTTGGGGTACTGAAATGAGACAACGATTTCAATAGATTTTTAAGGTGTGACAAAAACAACATAAAAATAGAGTTTATGCTCCTGTATTTTGCTTCTAATATCAATAAACTACATGCCAAAATACAAAACAAGCGGTGTGAAAAACATTTACATCCATTAAAATCAGCCTAAAATTTGACTTCAAAAAGCTTGGGCTTATTAAAGTGCGTTAAAAACTATCAAAACACTTATAACGTAGATATACATAGATATAACTCTAAAAATAGGTCCAAAAAAGGGAGTGTCACGAAACTAATTATCTGGTTTCGCGACACTCCCTTTTGTTTGTAAAATATGGAAGCAACAGGACTCGAACCTGCGACTTCCACCTTGTCGAGGTGGCACTCTCCCAGCTGAGTTATGCTTCCTTATAGTGTTATTTTAATATAAAATTTAATAGAAGTAAATAATTTATTCAAACTTTGTGATAAAATAAGGAAAATAGTTAGAGGTGTATATAGAGGAGGAAGAAATGTGTTTTTAGGAACATTGGTCAATGTAATCTGTATTATAATAGGTGGTATCATAGGTGTATTAGCTCAAAAAGGCATACCTAAGCGGTTTGCAGATTTGATTATGAGTGGGATAGGTCTTGTGACCATGGTGATAGGACTAAGTTTTGCACTCCCATCACAAAATATATTGATTGTGGTTGTAAGTGTGGTAATAGGCGGTATTCTAGGAGAATGGATAGATTTAGACCGTAGGCTTGAAAGTTTAGCGGATAAGGTTAAGGGCAAAGTCAAAGGGAATAATAGCCGTTTAGGTGAAGGGATTGTGACAGCCACATTACTTTTTTGTGTAGGGTCTATGGCAATTATGGGTGCACTAGATAGTGGGATAAGAGGTGATCATAGCATTCTGTTTACCAAGTCAGTCATGGATGGTATTGCTTCGGCGCTTTTTGCAAGTAGTATGGGGATTGGTGTGATTTTATCTGCAGTGCCACTTTTTCTCTATCAAGGGTTGATTACCTTATTGGCAAGCTTTTTGGAACCTGTATTAATACCTCAGGTGATAACAGAGCTTAATGCTGTGGGGGGCGTACTTTTGCTGGGTCTAAGTTTATCTATCCTAGAGATCAAAAAGATAAAAGTCGTGAATTTGCTTCCTGCATTAGTAGTGGCTGTCATTGTAGCAAGTGCAATATTTAACTATTAAATTCAGACAATAATTGACTATTCAAACAACAAAAGGTAATATATTACTTATATAAGTAATATATTACCTTTTGTTGTTTGAAGGTTCACAGGTGTGAACATGAAGGAGAGGTGAGCTGTGAAGGATAAAGTGGTAGGGCCAGAGAATCTTTCGCCGCAGCAATTTGTGTTTGGTGCACTATTTATTATTGCCAACAAATTACAAGTGAATGGTGATCGGTGGGATGAACATATTACGATGAAACAGTGGCTACTGGTGGTAATGATTACTCAGTTTAGAGAAGGAGCCCCAAAGCTTAGTGAAGTGGCAGATTTCATGGGGGTATCAAGACAAAATATAAAGCAACTGGCATTAAAGCTGCAAAAAAAAGGATTTATAACTTTGCAAAAAGATGAAAAAGATTCTCGTGCATTGCGGATTCACTTGACGGCATATTGTGAGGCGTATTTTAAGGGGAGAGAAGTAGCAGAGCAGATGTACCTCGGTCAGCTTTATGAGGGATTTACAGAGGAAGATATGTCAGGACTTTATCGAGGGATTTGTAGATTGCTTCTGAATATCCAAAAGATGGAGACAAGTAGAGAGGATGATGAATGTGGTGAAGACATTAATTGTGTATAGTTCTAAATATGGTGCAACTAAGCAATGTGCGGAGCAATTAGCAGGGAAGCTTAAGGGAGATACAACCTTGGTGAATTTGAGTGAGCAAAGTACTATAGACCCTAAGCCCTATGACCAAATCGTTATGGGGAGCTCGATTTATGCAGGATGTATGCGTAAGGAGATTAAGGCGTTTTGTACGGAGTATGAAGCGGTTTTAGTCCAAAAGAAACTCTATCTGTTCTTGAGCTGTTTTGATGAGCAGGGGAAAACGAGGTATGTAGAAGCCAATTTAGCTGAGGGGATTCAAAAGGCGCTTAGAGAGACAGTGTGTTGCGGTGGGGCATTTAATCTTCAAAAAATGAATTTCTTCGAAAAATTTGTGGTTAAGATGATTGCCAAGAGCCAAAAGGACACAGAAAATAGCTTGCCTCAAATAGATGGCAAGCATAATGTTGATAGAATTTCTGAGGAAAAAATTGATGCGTTAGCTAAGTTGTTAAAGTAGGGAGGGTGCCATGGGAGTGTTAGTATTAGATGGGATGCCTAAGAGTACTAATATAGGGAACACTGTGTGCCAACAATTAGAGGAGTTGGGTGTAGATTATAAGTGTTTTAAATTAGAGGAGATGACGATTGCGCCTTGTAGAAATTGCAGTGGCTGTCAGTTTAAGACTCCAGGAGAGTGTATTGTAAAGGATGATACACCTCAGATGATAAGGGCGCTGATTAAGTCAGAGGTCGTTCTCATGCTTACAGAGATTACTTTTGGAGGCTATAGCAGTACACTCAAAAAAGCAATGGATAAATGGGGTGTATTAGGATTACCGAGCTTTGTGGTGAAAGGTGGGCGTTTGCAACATCCGCCGCGATATGGAGCAGATACGGGACATGAGCAGGTCAAGATAGTCATAGGGATAGGTAATGACTTAGAGACAGATGAAAAAGAAAGTTTTGTAAGATTGGTAGAAGCCAATAGCCTCATTATGGATATGCCTCTTAGCACATATATTGTGAATCAAGAAGAGGGGGGCGTTGAGGAGCGAATTGGTGAGATTGTGAAAGGGGTGATAGCACATGGCGTCTAAGCAAGTACTGATTCTAAATGCTGCACCTAGGAAGAAGGGGACATCGACAAGCTTTGCAAAGGCTATGGTCACTCTCCTAGAGCAAAAGGGACATCAAGGGCATATTGAAGACTTGATTGATTACTATGACCAGAAAGTATCCATGGATAGGCTTAGGGAGAAGATGACAGCAAGTGATTTGGTGGCGTTAGTGATTCCGTGTTATGTCAATACATTGCCTGCTCCTGCTATATGGTGTTTGGAGCAATTGGCAGGGAGAGATAGGCGTGCTTTAGAAGGAAAAGGCTGTTTTGCCATTGTCCAAGGGGGTATGCCATATCTAGATGTTCATGAGCCCTGTGTAAGGACCACACGTCTTTTTGCGAAGCAGATGAAGATGCAGTGGTTAGGCGGTGTGATATTTGGAATGGGGCCTATGATCGATGGCAAACCACTAGCATCAGTAGGTGGTGTAGGAAAAAAATATCTCAAAGGATTAGAACGTGTCATGGCGTGTGTGCTTGATCATCAGAGTATTACACTCCAGATACAAAAAAAAGTAACCATGCCTATGCCAGTGATTTTGGCATATCCTATGAGTGTTATGCTCAACACAATTGGGAACAAAATGCGTAAGGAGAAGGGTGTCAAAAATTTTGATTGTAAGCCATATCTTTAAGGAGCTGACGTCAACAAGTAATAGATAAAGAAAATGGGGGTATTGCCATGGGGTTTGTCATGAAATATGATTTTATATTAGATATGTTGTGTGCGTTTAATGTTTTGACGGGGGATGCGTTTTATACCCAGCATCACCAAGAGGTTTATGATCAATTTGCACCAAGACTTACTGAGCCAGCATTAGGGGCACTAGAAGTTTTGAAGCAAGAGTTTGGTGGAAGCAAGATTGGACCAGAGCTATGTTATATGCTTTCTTTGGAAGAGGATTTTTCCCGTAAGACGATTAAGGAATGCTTTGAAAACGCAGATGAAATTGTAGCAAAAATGAAGCGTCCTGAATTAAATGATAAGGTGCACCATGTCTGTAAGGCTGTATTGGTATTAGGGGAAGAGCTCATCAAGCTAGGGTTACATACGTATTGGCTAGAAAATGCCTTGCCACAAATTCAAGACAAGATGACTGTTTTGGAGGCTTATTTAAGAGGGTATGATTTGTACTCTGAGATTACCCAATTTGTGCCAATGAGTGGTGAGGATATTGTGTTGTGGCTTTGTGCCTATGCAGCGCCTCATGATATCAAGATGGATGGACAGCAATATATTGCAGATATGAGTTGGTCTCAGGAGGATATACTCGTAGCAGCAGCCCATGAGATGCTTAATCCACCTTATGATAAGACGTTGGTGCAAGAGGAACTGAGATGGCTTGGTGAATGTGAGTGGGTTGACTTAGCTTTTAAGGCCCAAAAAGGACAGTCGGGAGAGCAAGAGAAGGATATCTTTATAACAGAAAATATAGCAGAGGCACTGGGGCTTTATATCGCTAATAAAATTGGTATAGAATCTCAGCCTGAGGGTTGCTTAGAAAACTTCAAGAAGAAACATCATGTGATCGTACCTTATTTTTATGAGTATCTACAAGGCTATCACAAAGAAGCTGGGGAATCTTTTGAGGTATTCTTTAAGCAATTTGTTGAAGATTACCTACCAAGTCAAGTTGAATAGAGATAAAGGGCAGATTGTGATACAGCAATCTGCCCTTTATCTCTGAGAAGGGTTGAAAAAATATTGGGAAAATTATAAAATATCTATACAGATAATCAGTGAGGGAAGGTTATTTGGGAAAAAGGGGGAGACATATGAAGAATAAAATCGTGTTGGGGTTACTAAGTGTGACGGCAGTTGTGTATCTTGTCAAATGGCTTATGGGGGTAAGCTTTTTGAAGGATGAATGGTATTATTGGCTGATTGCAGTGGATTTGATAGCGGTTTTTATTAAGATACTAGAGTATAACTTTATGTTTCGTAGAACGGTGATGTTTGCCTGTGTCGTGATTATAGTGATGAGTGTGATGGCAGGGAGCTCATCTAAGGCAAGGTATAACTATATGTACTCATCAGATTCAAGTGTGAGATTGGTGCTCAAGGAGTATACGAAGGGTGTGCGTGATGATGGTTATCTGGGCGTCTATAAGCAGACACTAGGACTTTTCAAAAAAAGACTTGGAAAAGATTTGTATGTTAAGGGTGGACATCCTTTGATGACTGGAGAAATGGCATTTAGAGAGCATCAGATGTTTGGTGGGCAAAATACTTATGCTATAGGGAAGTTAGCATTTGAGTGGGTGAACCAAACGACCTTAGAAATAGACTATCAGGATATAGAAAGTCTAGAGGAACAAGATCGGCACAGGGCGCAGCTTAGCGTTAAGGTTAAATGAAATAAGGTTAAATATAGTAATAAAACTATTTTAAAAATAGAGTTTATATGATAAAATTAACAACTGACGAAAAATATACTAAAGTAATTACTTGGAGGGTTGAACAAATGAAAAAATTTAAGAAATTATTAGTGGGGATATTGGTATGTACTTCACTGGTATCTTTAGTAGGTTGTGCTACGGATAATCAAAAGGCACAAGAAAACGAAACCACAGGAATTAGCCAGATCATTGCTTTTGGGGATAGTATGTCTGATAATGGTGGGGCTTTTAAGGTCTCAAAGGCTATCGTGGAAGAAGGAAAAGTTGAAGGGGCATATATTAAACCAGGGGAGTTGTACTGGGAAAATCGCTATTCCAATGGAAAGACAGCTATTGAAGTAGCTGCTGAACGTGCGCAAGTTCCGCTAGTAAACTATGCTATTGGAGGTGCTACGAGTGGTCAGGCAAATTATTCAGATTGGATGGATACTATTCAGCCAACAGGTGTACTAGGGCAAATTGATATGTTCAAAACAAGCCTTAATGGAGAGATGGCAGATCAAGATGCACTTTATTTTATATTTAGTGGAGCAAACGACTACTGTAAATTAGTAGATTATGGGGTAGGTGGAACTGTAGAAGAAGTTGCAGATCAAGTTATTGTTAATATTGAAGAGGCAGTTAAAACATTAGTTGAAGTAGGGGCAAAGAAGTTTATGATTCCAACAGCTACAGATGTTGCAGCTATTCCTTACGAAGTAAGAGAAAATCGTGCTGAGTATGCAACGGTTTTTGTAGAGCGTATCAATACACAATTACCGGTACTTGTTGAAAAACTTGCGGCAGATTTAGAAATAACAATTGCTACATGTGATTTAACAAGCGCTACAAGAAAAATGATTTCAAATCCAGAAGAATATGGATTTACGGAAACAACAGTTGAAGCACAGCCAACTTGGCCAGAGATTAAGCCAGTAGCTGAAAACATAGATGAGTATGTATTTTTTGATGAGTGGCACTTTACAAAAGCGGCACATGAGATTTTAGGTGAAGAAATCTATAATGCGTTAACAACTATTCAATAATAAAAAGGCAATAAATCCATTTGGATTTATTGCCTTTTTATTATTGAATTAAGAGTGTCTTAAGTGAACTTCACTAAGGATAACACCTTCATTACGGTCTTGAACTTGTTTGATAGACCACTCGTATTGGCAGAGTAAGACAGGTGTACCATCTGGTGTTTCAGCAAGCATTGTATCTGGAGCCAGTTTGAAAGTAGAGTAATCAAAGTTTGGCATATCAATCCAGCGGATGAAGCGGTATGGTAAGCCCTGTTTACGAAGTTCAACGCCATATTCGTTGTTTAGGCGGTATTCTAATACTTCAAACTGAAGTACCCCTACAACCCCAACAATCAGTTCTTCGGTTCCAGTCATATGTGGTTTGTAAACCTGAACAGAACCTTCTTCAGCAAGCTGATTAACGCCTTTGAGGAATTGCTTACGTTTGAGGGCATTAATTGTTGAGAGGCGCATGAAATGCTCTGGTGCAAACTGTGGAATACCTGCGAATTCTAGTTTTTTGTTACCAGTACAAAGAGTATCACCGATGTTGAAGATACCAGGGTCGTGAATACCGATAATATCACCAGGATAAGCCACATCAACCATGGCACGGTCTTGTGCTAAGAATTGCTGAGGCTGTGCAAGTTTTACTTTTTTGTTCTTTTGAACAAGTGTTACGTCCATACCTTTTTCGAATTTACCTGAACAAATACGAAGGAAGGCAATACGGTCACGGTGGGCAGGGTTCATATTGGCTTGGATTTTGAAGATAAATCCTGAGAAGAAGTCTTCTGTAGGTGCAATCTCCCCAATATTACTTTCGCGTGGTTGTGGTGGCTTACTGATTTCTAAGAAAGATTCTAAGAAAGGTTCAACACCGAAGTTTGTTAGGGCACTACCAAAGTATACTGGTGTAAGCTCACCACTTCTAATTTGGTCTAAATCAAAAGCATCTCCTGCCATATCAAGGAGTTCGATATCTTCAAGAAGTTTTTCATGAAGCTCAAAGCCTAAGATTTCAGCGAATTTAGGGTCTGAAATATCACCAGTAATAGCTTTGGCGATAGATTGACCATGGTTACCATCATCAAATAATTCGATTTGTTTTTTGAGGCGGTTGTAAACCCCTTTGAATTCTTTGCCTGAACCAATAGGCCAGTCCATTGGGAATGAACGAATACCTAGAAGGTTTTCAAGTTCTTCTACCAGTTCAAATGGATCGCGACCTTGTGCATCCATTTTGTTGATAAATGTAAAGATTGGAATACCACGCATTTTACAAACCTTGAAAAGTTTTTTGGTCTGCGCCTCAACCCCTTTTGCAGAGTCGATAACCATTACAGCACTATCGGCTGCAACAAGTGTTCTGTAAGTATCCTCACTAAAGTCCTGATGCCCAGGGGTATCAAGAATATTGATGCAGAAACCATCGTAATTAAACTGAAGTACACTCGATGTTACAGAGATTCCTCTTTGTTTTTCGATTTCCATCCAGTCAGATACAGCATGCTTTGAAGATCTTCTTGATTTAACAGTACCGGCAGAACGAATAGCACCTCCGTATAAAAGGAACTTTTCTGTTAAGGTTGTCTTACCAGCATCGGGATGCGAAATGATAGCAAAGGTTCTTCTTTTTTCAATTTGCTCGTTAAAGCTCATATTTTCATTACTCATATATTAACCATCCTTAAATAGAGTTGTTTTTGGAATTTTTGACTACGCGAACCAATAGGTATCTAATAGACTACGTAAAATCTCTTGCCAAAAATGTACTAACGAAGCATTTTTGGCTGCGCGAGCCCATACGTGTCGAATAGACACTATGGCTCCATTATCCTAGATTGGCGGAGTATATGTCAAGTGTGAGTTATAGGCTTTGGCAGTAGGTGTCGATGCTGCTGGCAACGTTTTTGGCATTGACCACAGCTTGGATGACGGTTTGGGCACCACTCACAACGTCGCCGCAGGCGAATACACCTTGCTTGGTGGTGTGACCTGCTTCGTCGGTAGTCAGTAAACCATATTTGGTCTCAAGACCAGTAGTTGTTGCCACAATGTTGTTTTGAGGGACTTGGCTAATAGCAATTATCACAGAGTCACAAGCAAAAAGATGCTCTGAGTCAGGGAGTGTCTCTAGCATCACAGAGCCGTCTGGATGAGAGATTTTTTTTGTTTGGACAAAGATAACGCCTTCATCTGTGATACGAACAGGACTCTGGAAGAGTGTAAAGGTTACGCCTTCTTCTTTGGCTTCGTGGATTTCTTTTCTGGTAGCGGTCATATCTTCCTCACCACGGCGGTAGCAGATATGGACTTCATCGCAGCCATAGTATTTGGCACTTCGAGCCGCATCCATAGCGACGTTGCCAGCGCCGATGACACAAACTTTGTTGCCGAGCGTATAGCTAGTAGGGTTTTTGAGATAATCAATGGCATAATGGACATGGCCTAATGTTTCGCCTTTGACACCGAGTGTCTTGGGATTCCAAACGCCTGTTCCAATGAAGACTGCGTCATAGCCATCATGCAAAAGCTTATCGAGTGTAATAATAGGGCCAACTAAAGTATTAGGCTTAATCATGACACCTAATTGACGAAGTTTGTTTTCGAGTTGGGTAATGAGGGTGCGTGGCAATCTAAATTCAGGAATACCATAAGAGAGCACACCACCGATTTTTGCGCGCATTTCAAACATAGTAACAGTATACCCTTTTTGGGCCAAAATAATAGCGGCTGTAATACCTGCAGGACCAGATCCTACAATAGCAATTTTTTTTCCATTTTTTTGGGGCTTATGAATAGAAAGTTCTTGCAGATATTGTGTTGAAATATGTTCTTCAATCTCGTAAAAAGGGACAGGGTGTTCCTTGATGCCTTTGATACAGTGCCCTGCACATTGGCTTTCATGTGGGCAGACAATAGCACAAATAGCTGATAACGGATTGTTGTGAAATAGAAGCTCTCCAGCTTCATGAAGTTGTCCTTGTTTAAATAGGGTGATAATTTCAGGGATAGGGGTAAGAATAGGGCAGTGTTTTTGGCAACGCGCATTTTTGCACTGTAAACATCTATTCGCTTCGTGTAGTAATTTTTCCATAGTTGTCATAGCTCCTAGTAGGTTTGTTTTAAAATTTATTATAAGAGATATTCATAGGATTCTCAATCCCCAAAAAACTATAGCCCCAATGCTTCACTTACCAAGGGGGAGCATTGGGGCTATTGGGAAAAACAGTAGTTAGAAACTACAGCTGGCAAGCAAGTGAATCAATATGTCCAGGGACTTTTACTTTGCGGTGGATGGCATCAAGTGTACCATCTGGATTAATCACAAAGGTACTGCGTTCGATACCAATACCAACCTTACCACACATTTTCTTTTCTTTGAGTACATCATAGAGTTTACAAACTTCTTCGCTGCGATCAGAAAGAAGAACGAATGGTAGATCGTATTTTGCAATAAACTTCTCATGAGAAGCAATAGTATCACGGCTTACACCTAAAATCACAGTATTGCGCTGAGAGAATTGTTCAAAATAATCTCTGAAGTTCTGTGCTTGTGTAGAGCAACCTGGCGTATTATCTCTAGGATAAAAATAAAGAATGACTTTTTTTCCTTGGTAATGGCTTAGGGTATGGTCTTTGCCATCAGAACCAGGAAGTGTAAAGTCAGGAGCAAGCATTCCTTCTGTTAATAGTGTAGACATAGGATAACCTCCTGTAAAATATTATATTAATTAATAGTTATTATTACATAAATAATCCTATTTGTAAAGCTTTTAAGAGATTTTGGGGAGAGGCATCCTCATTATAGAGCCTGCAAGGGAAGATTTTGTTATCCCAAAAGAAATGCAAGTGACGGTAAGTGTGAATGGGATGAATTTATATAGCGAAAATTTAGAGTATACACCCAATAAGAATATAGAGCTACTAGGTAAATTTAAAAGTGAATTCTACATGAATAAGGGAGAGATCAAAAATATTAAAAATATAAATATCATGATAGAAGAGCGAGGAGTAACTAAAAAAATTAAAATGTCTAAGGAATAATAGAATAAAAATGTTATAGACTAAAATTATTTATAATTTTATAATAATAAGAGAGAACTAAAGCAATATTTGTTGAGAGAGGGAGAAAATTAAAATGGAGAGAGAAAAAATAGTAAGGGATGGGCATATTCATACGCCTTTTTGTCCACATGGAACTGGGGATGCATTACACCAATACGTGGAACGTGGTTTAGAGATTGGACTAGAGGTTATGAGTTTTACAGAGCATATGCCACTACCTGATGGCGTATTAACACCAGAGGTAGCGGCGTACTGCTCGCCATCATCAGGTGTGATTTTAGATTATTTTAAGGCAGTAGAGGTTATTAAGAAACAGTACGAAGATAAAATGGTCATTGCCACAGGTTTAGAGGTAGATTATATAGAAGGGTGCGAAGGAGAGACGCGTAAAATGCTCGAAGTTTACGGACCTTATTTGCAAGATAGTCTGCTCTCAGTACATATTATGGATGTCAAAGGCAAATACATTTGTTTTGATGAAATCAAAGGGTTTGAGGAAGCCTTAGAGAGAATGGGGTCTGTAGAGGCGATTTATGATTTGTATTATGAGACATTACTCAAGGCAATTAGGGCAGACTTAGGGCCTTATAAGCCAAGAAGACTAGGGCATCTGTCACTGGTGAGGGTGTTTAAAAATGAGTATCCTTTGGAATATAAGAATGAGGCATTATTAGAAGAAGTGGTGAGAGCAATCAAGGAGAGTAAGATGGCTGTTGAGTTTAATACAGGGGGACTTAGAAAGCCTACTTGTGAGGAGCTTTATCCATCAGGGCGATTAAGAGAGCTAGTGGAGCAGTATGATATTCCTATTCTATGGGGGTCTGATTCACATAGAGCCCAAGACATAGGCTTTGGATTTGGAGAATATTAAAAGAATAAGCACAACAAAAGGTAGCCAGAGATGGCTACCTTTTTAATGAAGATAAAAATCAATAATAGAGCTTAGGCACTATGATCAAATTGACTATTATAAAGCTCAGCATAAAGTCCGCCAAGGGCAAGGAGCTCTTGGTGTGTGCCTTTTTCAACAAGGTCACCTTGTTTCATGACCAAAATCACATCAGCATCCTTGATCGTAGAAAGGCGGTGGGCAATGACGAAGTTTGTGCGGCCTTCCATGAGACGTGTCATGGCATTT
Organism: Cellulosilyticaceae bacterium; assembly: GCA_051647765.1. Lineage (GTDB taxonomy): Bacteria > Bacillota > Clostridia > Lachnospirales > Cellulosilyticaceae > JBOFEH01. Next base: position 36,609 of record JBOFEH010000196.1, read on the forward strand.
TGGATATAACTTTCAGTACGTGTATCTACGCTACTGGTTGCCTCATCTAAAATAAGAATAGTAGGGTTGGCAAGAATAGCGCGGGCAATAGTGAGGAGCTGTTTTTGCCCCTGAGAAATATTAGAGGCCTCCTCGTTTAGAATTGTATCATAGCCTTCAGGGAGCATGCGGATAAAGTGGTCTGCACTTGCTGCCTTTGCAGCAGCTACGACTTCATCTAGTGTGGAGCCTTCTTTGCCGTAGGCAATATTGTCTTTGATACTTCCTTTAAAGAGCCAAGTATCTTGGAGTACCATCCCAAAAAGCTTACGTAGATCCTCACGTCTTAGCTTGGTAATATCCACCCCGTCTACAGTAATAGAGCCACCATTGAGTTCATAGAATCGCATGAGTAGATTAATCAGTGTGGTTTTGCCCGCACCAGTTGGGCCTACTATTGCAACTGTTTGGCCTTTTGCAACGTCTAAGTCCATATCCTTCATCAAAATCTGATCAGGGTCATAACCAAAACGGACATGGTGGAAGGACACTTCGCCTTCAGGAGATTCTAAATGAATAGGATGAGGACACTCAGGGACTTCTTCAGGTGCATCCAAGATTTCGAATACGCGCTCAGCAGAGGCCACTGTGGATTGCAAGATATTAGCAATATTAGCCAGTTGGTTAATAGGCTGAGTGAACTGTCTAGAGTACTGGATAAAAGCTTGGATATCCCCAATATTAATACGGCCCTGGGTTACGAGTATACCACCAATCACTGCCACTAAGACATACCCAATATTATTGATAAACATCATCAGTGGCATAATAAGCCCAGATATGAATTGGGCTTTCCAACCAGAGTGATAAAGTGCATCATTGATTTCGGAAAAAGTATGGAGGGATCTAGACTCATAGCCAAAGGCTTTGACTACTTGATGACCTGTATACATTTCTTCGATATGCCCATTAAGTTGGCCAAGTTGTTCTTGTTGTGCAGAGAAAAACTTTTGAGAGCGTGCAATAATCGGCCTTGTCACAAGAACACCAATAGGCAGGGTTAAAATAATAATGAGCGTTAGGAGCGGACTTATGGTAAACATCATCACAATAACACCAATAATTGTGAGAACAGAGGTAATGAGCTGCGTTAAACTTTGCTGCAAGGTATTACTGATATTGTCTACATCGTTGGTTACAGTACTCAAGATATCCCCGTGAGAATGGCTATCAAAGAATTTGAGAGGTAGCTTAGAGAGTTTGTGGTCTACATGTTGTCTTAGGACGAACACTGTTTTTTGGGCGACATCTGCCATGAGATATTGCTGAAGATAGGCAAAAAAACCACTAAGCAGGTAAACCCCAGTCAAATTAATAAGGATTTTTTTGATACGTGGCAAATCCACATGATTGCGCCTTACGCCTTCAAAAATAGTTGTGGTTGCAGACCCTAAGATTTTTGGGCTGATGACCATAAAGATTGTGCTGAGAATAGCTAGAGCACAAACAATTATGAGTTTGGTGCGCATAGGTTTTAGGTAGCTTAAAAGTCGTTTAAAGGAACCTTTGAAGTTTTTGGCCTTAGCACCAGATAGGACGACGCCATGGGGATTACCCATAGCGGACTTATTGTTGTGTTTCATTGGTAATCTCCTCCTCTGAAAGTTGAGATAGAGCAATTTCCTTGTAGAGTGGACAGTGCTGTAACAATTCTTGATGAGTACCTATACCCACAAGTTCACCATCATGAAGGACGAGGATGCGGTCTGCATCCATGATAGTGCTGACGCGCTGAGCCACTAAGATCATGGTGGATTGCATAAGCTCTGTTTTGAGTGCCTTGCGTAGTGCGGCGTCTGTTTTGAAGTCAAGTGCTGAGAAACTATCATCAAAAAGATAAATCTCAGGTTTTCTAATCAGTGCACGTGCAATAGAGAGACGTTGTTTTTGTCCGCCAGAGACATTGGTTCCCCCTTGAGCAATATAAGAGGTGATACCCTCAGGCATACGTGAGACAAAGTCTGTAGCTTGCGCCACCTCTAGTGCATGAGAGACTTCCTCATCAGAAGCGTTTTCTTTGCCAAAGCAAAGATTGTCCTTAATACTGCCACTGAAAAGAATAGCTTTTTGGGGGACAAGTCCTATTTTTTGACGTAAAACCTCTACAGGAAGCGTCTGAATCGGGGTACCATCTACCAAGATTTCTCCACAACTTACTTCATAAAAACGAGAAATAAGGTTAAGAAGTGTTGATTTTCCAGAACCAGTACCACCAATAATAGCAGTTACTTCGCCAGGTTTGGTATCGAAGGAAATATCATGTAGGGCAGGCTCGCTACTTCCTGGATAAGTAAAGCTGACATGACTAAAACTTAAGTAGCCCTCAAGTGGCGGGGCGGATACTGGGTGTGGTGAGTCTTGGATGCTAAAGGGAATCTCTAGCACTTCGGAGATACGGGTGGCAGAGGCAGAAGCACGAGGAACGAGTACAAAAAGCATCGTAAGCATCACCAGAGACATCATAATTTGCATCACATATTGGGTAAAAGCAATAAGATCACCCACTTCCAAAGTACCTTGATCCACTCTACCACCGCCAAACCAAAGGATGGCTACCGTGGTGATATTCATAATGACCATCATACTTGGCATGAGGAGTGCTATGATTTTGTTTACTTTAATGGCATTATCCGTCAGGTCTTCGTTGGCATGATGAAATCTACGCTGCTCGTAAGGGATACGGTTGAAGCTACGGATGACTCTGACACCCATAAGGTTTTCTCTTAGGACGAGATTGACCTCATCGAGCTTGTTCTGCATTTGTTTAAAGAGAGGAATACCTCTTCGCCCAACAAGCCAGATCACTAGGATTAGGATTGGGAGTGAGACTAATAAAATAACAGATAAGGAAACGTTGGTTGTAAGGGCCATGATGACGCCACCAATAATCATAAGAGGTGCAGTGACCATCATACGAAGTGCCATCAAGATCAGTTGTTGTACTTGTGTAATATCATTGGTGGAGCGAGTAATGAGTGAGGCAGTGCCTACTGTAGAGAATTCTCCGAGGGAGAAGCCTTCTATTTTGCTAAAGAGACTATTACGAAGGTCGTGGCTGAAGCCCATAGCAATTTTAGAGGAAATAAGATTAGAGACAATGACAAAAATAGTGCCCAGGAGTGCTGCAATTAACATGAGGCTACCGATGCGTAGAATATAAGGGATGTCTCCGTTGGTAATACCAACATCAACAATTTTAGACATAAGTCTCGGTAAAAATAGATTAGCCGCTGATTGTAAGAACAAAAGAACCAGCGTAATGACAAGACTTTTGGAATAAGGTTTAAGAAATTTAAGTAAAGGTTTCATGAGGTATTCTCCTATCACAATCTAACATGAAAACTATTTTTTACATAATCTTAAAAGTTTATCCATACAAACATGAGATACTAGTGTTTAGGACAAAGTAATATATGGTATAATAATGGATACAATTGGATAAGATGTATAGTTGTAATGGAGTCTAATATTTGATATACTTAGTGATAGCGTTTATACTGAATGAATAAACTAAGCGAAGAGCATTGAATATACATAAATAAAAATAAACAAAGAAGAGGTGAAGATTTTGAAAAACTTAATGGAAAAGATTTTTGGTACACATTCACAACGTGAACTAAAAAGAATAGAACCGATTGTAGAAAAGATCGAATCATATGATGAAGCAATGCAAAAATTAAGTGATGATGAATTAAAAGCGAAAACACCTGAGTTTAGAGAGCGTTTAGCAAATGGGGAAACACTTGATGATATTTTGCCAGAGGCATTTGCAGTATGTCGTGAGGCATCTGTACGTGTATTTGAGAAAAAACATTATCATGTGCAGCTTGTTGGTGGGGTAATTCTTCACAATGGACGTATTGCAGAGATGAAAACAGGTGAAGGTAAAACTTTAGTAGGGACACTTCCAGCATACCTTAATGCTTTAGCAGGAAAAGGTGTACATGTTGTTACAGTAAATGATTACTTAGCAAGCCGTGATGCTGAGGAGATGGGACAACTTCACAACTTCTTAGGTCTTACAGTTGGCTGTATTTTGAGTGGTATGGATAGTAGAGAAAGACGTGAGGCCTATAATTGTGATATCACATACGGAACAAACAATGAATTTGGATTTGATTACCTTCGTGATAACATGGTGCTTTATGCAGAAGAAATGGTTCAAAGAGACTTAAGTTATGCCATCATAGATGAGGTTGACTCTGTCCTTATTGATGAGGCGAGAACACCGCTTATTATTTCAGGAAGTGGTTCAAAATCAACACATCTTTACAAGGCAGCAGATATCTTCGTAAGACGTCTCAAAAAAGGTCGTCTTCTAGGTGAAGAAAATGCTATGTCTACACTGATGCGTGAAGAAATCGAAGAAGAGGGCGACTTCATCGTAGATGAAAAACAAAAAACAGTAACTTTGACAGCAGAAGGTGTAAAAAAAGCAGAGCAGTACTTTGGCGTAGAAAACTTAGCTGATCCAGAAAATATGGAGATTCAGCATCATATTAATATTTCACTTAAAGCACACAATTTAATGCATCTTGAAAAAGACTATATTGTAAGTGATGAGGGTGAGATTGTTATCGTAGATGAGTTTACAGGTCGTCTTATGGATGGTCGTCGTTACTCAGATGGACTTCACCAAGCAATCGAAGCTAAAGAAGGTGTAGAAGTTAAGAAAGAAAGTCAAACATTAGCAACAGTTACTTTCCAAAATTACTTCAACCGTTATACTAAAAAATGTGGTATGACAGGGACAGCCCTTACAGAAGAAGGTGAGTTTAGAGATATTTACGGAATGGACGTTATTGTTATTCCTACTAATAGACCAATTCAACGTAAAGACCATGCAGATATGGTATTTAAATCAGAAGATGCTAAGTTCAAAGCGGTAATCCAAGATATCAAAGAGTCTTATGCAAAAGGACAGCCTGTACTTGTAGGTACAGTAACTATTGATACATCAGAAAACCTTAGTAAGCTGCTCAAACGTGAAGGGGTTAAGCATCAAGTACTTAATGCAAAATACCACAAACAAGAGGCGGAAATCGTAGCACAAGCAGGCCGTAAAGGTGCAATCACAATTGCAACGAACATGGCTGGCCGTGGTACAGATATCAAGCTTGAAGAAGGTGTTCAAGATTTAGGTGGTCTCAAAATCATTGGTACAGAGCGACATGAGTCTCGTCGTATTGATAATCAGCTTCGTGGACGTTCAGGACGTCAAGGTGACCCAGGTGAATCTAGATTCTACCTTGCACTTGAAGATGATCTCATGAGACTGTTTACACCAGAGCATACACTCAAGATGTTTGATGCACTTGGTCTTCCAGATGATGAGCCTATCGAGCACAAAATTCTTTCAAAAGCTATCGAAAGAGCCCAAACAAAAGTTGAGAGCAACAACTTTGGTATCCGTAAGCACTTATTAGAATACGATAAAATCATGAACGACCAAAGAGAGATTATTTATGCTGAGCGTTACAAAGTACTCAAAAATGAGAACTTAAGAGATAATGTCATCAACATGGTGAAAAACGTCATTGACCGTACAGTAGATAATGCTGTAGCTGGTATTGAATACTCAGAAGAGTGGGATCTTGCATCAATGATGGAACACCTTAAAGTAATCATTCCATATGAAGACGTAGAGTTCGCAAAAGAAGATCAGCAAGATATGAGTGCTGACAGCCTCAAAGAAATGCTTTATCAAAAAGCTGTAGCAATGTATGAGGCAAAAGAAGAAGAAGTAGGCGAGCAATTAAGAGAAATTGAACGTGTACTCATGCTCAAAGTCATCGATCAAAAATGGATGGATCACCTTGATAACATGGAGCAAATGCGTCAAGGGATCAACCTTCAATCATATGGCCAAAGAGATCCACTTGTAGAATACAGATTCTTAAGCTACGATATCTTCGAAGAGATGATTCAAAATATTCAAGAAGAAACAACAAAAGCATTATTCCATGTACGTATCGCTGTGAATAGAGAAATCAAACGTGAGCGTG
>JBOFEH010000197.1:0-2551 GCA_051647765.1 Cellulosilyticaceae bacterium
ATGATTAACCCACGACATTTTAGGCAGTATATCAAGCCAAGTTATCAAAGATTAATGAAAGTAGCAAAAGATAAAGAGATCATGATACATATGCATTCAGATGGACATATTAGGCATCTGGTAGAGGACTTGATAGATGGGGGAGTAGAAGTCTTGAATCTACAGGATTTAGTAAATGGAATTGATTGGATTAAAGAGCATTTAAAAGGAAAGGTTTGTCTTGAATTAGATATCGATCGCCAAAAGATTACTACTTATGGTACACCTAAGCAGGTAGATGAACTCATTCTAAATGAGGTAAAAGAATTAGGAAGTAGAGATGGAGGACTTATGATGATTTATGGACTCTATCCGGGAGTACCCCTAGAAAACATCAAAGCACTTATGGATGCTATGGAGAAATACGCATTTTATTATTAAACAATATTTTAGTGAAGTAAAAGTATGGAAATTATAGAAATGTATAAAATTTGGGGATAAAAAATTCCTTTGTAGGTGGTAAATTAAGGATATTAGAATTTTAAATGTTCTAAATACTAGTATACAAGGAGGAGTAATGCGATGAGTTTAAAGCGAAACATTACAAAAATGTTGGTAGGAATCATGGTAGCCAATACAGCATTTGCAAATGTAGGATTAACAACATTTGCAAAAGATTTAAGTACAGCTCAAAATGAGTCTAGTCAAGAACAAGCCATTTATGTAGAGACAGATGGAGATGACTTAACAGGTGATGGAACAAAGGAAAAACCTTTTGCAACGATTCAAAGGGCAAAGGAAAAAGTAAGAGAAATGAATGACAATATGACAGGAGACATCACGGTTTACATAGGTGAGGGGGATTATTACTTAGATGAGACCATAGAGTTCAATGTGGAGGACTCTGGAAGTAACGGATACAATATCATCTATAAAAGTGCGGATGGAGTAGGAAAAGCACGCTTAGTAGGTGGTCAGACAATCACAGGATGGCAAAAGTGTGATAATAGTGATGTAGATATAGACCTTGACCCAACCATTATGGATAAAGTGTATAAGGTAAAATTAGATCCAGAAGAGTATGATTTTAATACACTGTATGAAAATGGTGATCGTGCGATTATGGCGCGTACAAGAAACTATGAATATGATCCAAGATTCCCATCCTATCATGGAGAGTACATGTGGTCAGCAGGAGGAGATTGCCATAGTTTAGTGTACAAAGCCGGAGATATTGATCAGAAGTCCATAGATGGATTAGTGAATGCGCAAGCAAGAGGGGATTTAGATGCACAGGTTTATGTATGGGATGGAGGAGACTGGGATTGGTTTACAGATACTATACCTATCAATAGTATAGATACTTCTACGAGAACACTAAGATTCAAACAGGATCCTAATAGACCAGAACTCTATCGTGCGAAGTATCCAGTAGGACATGGTGCAAGGTATTACTTACAAGGTAATCTAGCTTTCTTAGATGTACCAGGAGAATACTATTACAACAAAACCACAGGATGGTTATATTACTATCCAGAAGAGCAAGATGGAGAGATTGGAAGTCAAGAAATCATCGCTCCTAAAATGCAACAGATACTTTACTTAAAAGGTGAAGATAAAGCTGATTTAAGAGATGAGCCAGATCCAGAAAAACAGGTACATCATATTAGGTTTAGTGGTCTTAAAATAGAAGGAACAGAGTTTGATGACTACTTTACATCAGGATGGAACTATAGCGATGCAGGTGGAGGAATATGGGTACATCCACCAGAAGCGGCTGGCAGTACCAATCCATCATTCTGTGAGCAAACAGATAGACCTGAGTATCAAGTGGGTGCCATTACTTTAACAGATACGAACAACATTACTATTGAAGCATGTCAGATTACTAATACAGGTTTATATGGTGTAGCTATGTATTTGGATAATCAGTACAATACCATCAAAAATAGTAGTATAGAGCATACTGGTTATGGTGGAATCACTATGGATGGAGGTTATCCAGGTATAGGAAAATATAATAATAACCATACTATTTTTAATAATGAAATACATGATATAGGAGAACAAATAGGTCATGCTACAGGGATTACATTGATGAGTAGTGGCTCTAACAATATATCTAACTGTGAAATCTTTAATTCTCCAAGAAGAGCCATTATGATGTCTGGATGGATTCAAAGAGATGGTAGTGATGCTAAATATGACCCTATGAAAGACATGTATACAGTACAAAACCGTATTAGCAATATGTATATCCATGATTGTGAGCAAGATGCAGGTGAAGATAGTGCCGTCTTTAATATTTGTCTTTTAAGGGGGGAAATACTTAGAAGATTATATGGTACTAATGATCCAGGGGAAGGAAAGTACAATTACTATGATCAAATCTTAATTGATAATATTGGTGCTCATCCTTCTATGCTTGATAAAAATACAGTTCATGGACTAGACTTAACTATGGGTGGATCAGGAACTCATATGAGCAATATTAAGGTTACTAATCCACAAAGTAGGACGATGAGAATTGAGCCAACAGTTTGTGATGAAGTATTTTATATGGATAACATGA
>JBOFEH010000198.1:0-2464 GCA_051647765.1 Cellulosilyticaceae bacterium
CATATGCATTCAGATGGACATATTAGGCATCTGGTAGAGGACTTGATAGATGGGGGAGTAGAAGTCTTGAATCTACAAGATTTAGTAAATGGAATTGAGTGGATTAAAGAGCATTTAAAAGGAAAAGTCTGTCTTGAATTAGATATCGATCGTCAAAAGATTACTACTTATGGTACACCCAAGCAGGTAGATGAACTCATTCTAAATGAGGTAAAAGAATTAGGAAGTAAAGATGGAGGACTTATGATGATTTATGGACTCTATCCGGGAGTACCCCTAGAAAATATCAAAGCACTTATGGATGCTATGGAGAAATACGCTTTTTATTATTAAACAATATTTTAGTGAAGTAAAAGTATGGAAATTATAGAAATGTATAAAAATTTGTGGTAAAAAATTCCTTCATAGATGGTAAATTAAGTATATTAGAATGTTAAATGTTCTAAATACTAATATATAAGGAGGGGTAATGCGATGAGTTTAAAGGGAAACATTACAAAAATGTTGGTAGGAATCATGGTAGCCAACACAGCATTTGCAAATGTAGGTCTAACAATATTTGCACAAGATTTAAGTGCGGTTCAAAGTGAGTCTAGTCAATTACAAGCCATTTATGTAGAGACAGATGGAGATGACTTAACAGGTCATGGAACAAAGGAAAAACCTTTTGCAACGATTCAAAGGGCAAAAGAAAAAGTAAGAGAAATCAATGATAATATGACAGGAGAGATCACGGTTTACATAGGTGAGGGAGATTATTACTTAGATGAGACTCTAGAGTTTAATGTAGAGGACTCTGGAAGTAACGGGCACAATATTATCTATAAAAGTGCAGACGGAATAGGAAAAGCACGTTTAGTAGGTGGTCAGCCTATTATAGGATGGCAAAAGTGTGATAGTAGTGATGTAGATATAGACCTTGATCCAGCTGTTATGGATCAAGTTTATAAGGTAAAATTAGATCCAGAAGAGTATGATTTTAATACATTGTATGAAAATGGTGATCGTGCGATTATGGCACGTACAAGAAACTATGAATATGATCCAAGATTTCCAGCTTATCATGGAGAGTATATGTGGTCAGCAGGAGGAGATTGCCACAGTTTAGTGTACAAAGCGGGAGATATAGATCAGAAGTCTATTGATGGATTAGTCAATGCTCAGGTAAGAGGAGACTTAGATGCCCAGGTTTATGTATGGGATGGAGGGGATTGGGATTGGTTTACAGATACGATACCTATTAATAGTATAGATCCTTCTACAAGAACACTAAGATTCAAACAGGATCCTAATAGACCAGAACTCTATCGTGCGAAGTATCCTGTGGGGCATGGTGCGAGATATTATTTACAAGGTAACCTGGCTTTCTTAGATGTACCAGGAGAATACTATTACAATAAAACTACAGGCTGGTTATATTATTATCCAGAAGAGGAAGATGGAGCGATTGAGAGCCAAGAAATCATTGTTCCTAAAATGCAGCAAATACTTTACTTAAAAGGTGAAGATAAAGCAGATTTAAAAGATGAGCCAGATGCAGAAAAACAAGTACATCATATTACTTTTAGTGGGCTTAAGCTAGAGGGAACAGAGTTTGATGATTACTTTACCTCAGGTTGGAATTATAGTGATGCAGGTGGAGGAATATGGGCACACCCACCAGAAGCGGCTGGTAGTACCAATCCATCATTTTGTGAGCAAACAGATAGACCTGAGTATCAAGTGGGTGCCATTACTTTAACAGATACGAACAATATTACTATTGAAGAGTGTCAAATAAGCAATACAGGGTTATATGGTGTAGCTATGTATCTGGATAATCAGTACAATACCATCAAAAATAGTAGTATAGAGCATACTGGCTATGGTGGCATTAGCATGGATGGAGGTTATCCAGGCATAGGAAAATACAACAATAATCATACTATTTTTAACAATGAAATACATGATATAGGAGAACAAGTAGGACATGGTACAGGAATCACATTGATGAGTAGTGGCTCTAACAATATATCTAACTGTGAAATTTTTAATTCTCCAAGAAGAGCGATTATGATGTCTGGATGGATTCAAAGAGATGGTAGTGATGCAAGTTATGATCCGATGAAAGATATGTATACAGTAGAAAACCGTATTAGCAATATGTATATCCATGATTGTGAGCAAGACTCAGGTGAGGATAGTGCTGTCTTTAATATTTGTCTCTTAAGAGGGGAAATTCTTAGAAGATTGTATGGAACGAATGATCCCGGTGAAGGAAAATACAATTATTATGATCAGCTATTGATTGATAATATTGGTGCTCATCCTTCTATGATTGATAAGAATACAGTTCATGGACTAGACTTAACTATGGGTGGATCAGGAACTCATATGAGCAATATTAAGGTTACTAATCCACAAAGTAGGACGATGAGAATTGAGCCAACAGTTTGTGATGAAGTATTTTATATGGATAACATGA
>JBOFEH010000199.1:0-9069 GCA_051647765.1 Cellulosilyticaceae bacterium
CGCCAAGGGGGTTTTCAGTTCATGACTCGCATCTGTGATAAACTGCTTTTGCTTTTCGTAACTCTCTATAATAGGCGCTATTGCTCGATTAGAAAAAACTAGCACTAACCCAAAGACAGCGGTTATCCCTACAATAGAAATAAAAATACTATTGCTTAAGAAAGTATAAAACATCTCAAAATCTTTATGACAATCTAAAAAGACAATCAGCGTCCCATAATCCTTTTGTGTAATCTGATAACGTATGCTCCCAATCCCGCCTTTTGCTTTACTCTTCTCCAAGGCAAGCCGAGCCAATTGCACACCATCACTCGCTGTAAGATCTGGTATGCGTTCTGCATTGATGATACGGATTTCCTGATTTTCATCTAACACCACACTGAAATATCTCATTGAAAAAGAAGGATCTTGTTCCATTTTCTTGGGCTTACCAAACTTGTCCCGCTCCCACTGCGGCTTGGGTAAAACTCCATTTTTTTGAGATAATACCTCTAACATTTCACTTGCTCTACTTTCTATCTGGATATAACTTGTTATATTGATGGTTGCAGCAATCATGACAAGAACAATAAAAACTGAACTAACTGAAATAAGGATAAATTTTCTTCTTAATGCCCGAATCATACTTGTTCCTCTAGGGAGTAGCCCCTATTTCGATTGGCCTTAATGTGTATATTGGCATCAATGGCTGCTAGTTTTTTACGTAAGTATGAAAGATAAACCCATACTACATTAATTTCAGCCTCACTATCATAGCCCCATATTTTTTCCATAAACCGTTCTGTTGCTACAGGATGATTAGGATGCATCAGAAGCATTTCCATCATCTGAAATTCTTTATTCCCTAGCCTAAAGCATCCTTTAGGTGACTTTAATTCATAGGTTGTTCGGTTTAGTGTAATGTTACCGAGACTCAGTGTGGACTGAGTGAGCTCCCCTTGCCTCCTTGTCATTGCCCGTATACGCGCCAAAAGTTCCTTTGTGGCAAAGGGCTTGGTCAAATAATCATCTGCCCCACCATCTAATCCCAAAACTCTATCATCTATTTCTGACTTTGCAGTAAGCATCAAAACAGGAATCGCATTACCTTTTTCCCTCAGCGTTTTGAGGACGGTCAATCCATCTATCTTTGGCATCATAATATCCAAGATAACGCCATCATAATTTTCTGCCTCTAAGTAATCTATGGCATCCTTTCCGTCATAAACTGCATCTACTGAATAATTGTTATGTTTCAAAATAGCAACTAGTGCATGAGACAATTCTTTCTCATCCTCTGCTAATAATAATCTCATCCTGACACCTCCTCTCCCTTAGTATACACCCTTAACCTTAAGTTTAGTTTAAAATCTTTATCAATATCAAATGAGAATGAAAGTTATACGTGGTTTTTCAAAAAGTGTTTACAAATACTCACTTCGTGCATATAATCTATTAAATAACATATTTTCTATTGAGAATGAAGGAGGAATAATGAATACTTATCAAGAGGCCAAAAAGGTTTCAATCATTACAATTATTATCAATATAACATTAGGTTTATTTAAAGTAATTGCTGGCGTAGTCGGCAGTAGTACAGCTATGATCGCTGATGGTATACATACTGCTTCTGACGTGGTTACAACGATTATGGTGATTATAGGTGTAAAAATCTCTAGTAAAGATGCAGACTCTGAACATCCTTACGGACACGAACGTTTTGAACCTGTATTTGGCAAACTCATTAGTTTATTTTTAGCTTTTACAGGCGTGATGATTGGTTACGAAGGTCTAATGGCTTTAATTCAAGGCGAATATAGCAAACCAGCCCCTATTGCACTTATCGCCGCTTTTGTTTCTATTATTGTTAAGGAAGGTATGTATTGGTATACCCTTAAGACAGCAAAAAAGATTAAAAGTGTTTCAATGGAAGCAGATGCTTGGCATCACCGAACAGATGCTTTTTCTTCAATTGGTACCTTTATTGGGATACTAGGGGCTAGTTTAGGCTGGACTTTCTTAGATCCGCTAACAGCTGTTATTGTCAGTGGATTTATTATCAAAGTAGGGATTGACCTTTATTTACAATCTATGAATCAGCTAGTCGATAAAGCTGCACCTACAGAACTCATTAAACAAATCCAATCCCTTGCCACTCAAGAGTCGGATGTAAAAGGCATTCATGATTTAAAAACAAGGGTAAGTGGTAATAAAGTCTATGTGGACCTAGAAATTTATGTGGATAAGCGCATTAACATCGAAGAGGGGCACAAAATTGCAACGAAAGTTCATGATTTATTAGAAAGAAATATTGAAGAGATTAAACATTGCATGGTTCACGTAGAACCTTACTAATAGAAAAAGCACAGCACAAAAAGGCGCTTGGCATGAAATAACACTTCTGCCAAACGCCTCTTTACGCTTTAAGGATTTAGATTAATCCTTCTGCTTGATACCCTTTTAGAGTCTCTACAATAAACTTTAGGGTACTAAAATCTTTAGTCACTCTATTCTTAAGGCATTTTAATCCCTTAATTAATGTTTCTTCATCAAATTGATTCAGTAAGAGCATCATACTAATTGGACTTACTTTTCCGTCTTTTGTATCTAATACTCTTGCATATTTGATATACTCATTAGCCATCGCTGAAGCTGCTGCCTTTTCTAACGCCTCACTGATTTCTAATGTTGGCATTTGTTCAAATTGTTGTACGCCTTCACCTTCTAATGTTACATTAATAGCTTTTGTTAAATCTGTTGCAATGAAAATAACATTTTTAAAAGTGGCTCCCTCAAAATCTACATTTTCTAAATTCACACTATCAAAAAGTACATTTTCAAATGTCGCTGCTTTAAATTGACTATTTTTAAAGTTTGCTGCAACTAACTCTGCACCGTCAAAACGTGCTTCATTAAATTTACAAGCTTTAAACTGCGCCCCTCTAAAGCTTGTATCATTAAAGATCGCCTCTGAGAAATTACAGTTGTAACAGTTACTTCTTCTTAAATCTTTATTTGAAAAATCCACGCCTACTTTTTGTTTACTCTTATAGTTAATTTGGTCATTTACTCTTTTGCTTGTTGTTGTCATATGGGCCTCCACCTGAAATAATTCTGCCTAAAAAACTAAAAAACCCTTATACCAAAAGATATAAGAGTTTTAGCTAACTAGTCATTGCGGAGGCAGGACTTGAACCTACGACCTTTGGGTTATGAGCCCAACGAGCTACCAACTGCTCCACTCCGCGATATTCTTTTCTTTTCACTTGTTAGTGTAACACATCTCACTTCAAATAACAACCTAATTAAAAATAAAACTCAAAAGAGTGAAACTCGACTGATTGGCTTTCACTCTTTTAAAATTTTTTAATTTTTATGCTGCTGATTTTATTTCAGCAATGGTACTTTGAATCTCATGCATTTTTTCTTTATCCAGTGGATAGAACTTCATCGCAATCACATTACAGAAGAGTCCAAATGCTGGAATAAAGACTGCACATATGAGATAGAACTTCACAAGTATCGGTGTCGGTGCATCGCCGATCTGTGGAAGCATTGTCGCATAACCAATCATAGCAAGACCAACATTAATAATCGTCGTAGCAAGTGAAGAAATGAGTTTATCAACGAAAGAGAACAATGTTCCCATCATACCAGGTACATATTTTTTTGAACGGAAAACTTCATAGTCCGCACAATCTGCAATCATTGGTATAACTAAGTTACTTGAAACATTATGTAAAGCACCTTTTACAATTAAAATAGTCACATAGACAATAGTAATGAGGTTAAGATTAGCAAGTGAAATCGTTGTCACATCGCCAAATATAATTAATGCAGCAAGTCCCATATATACCCCTATATTTACCCAAGAAGAAAGGACAATCGCTTTTTTCATACCATGTTTTCTAGATAAGTTCATTAGGAAAAGTCCTAGAACAAGTGTTGGTATCATAACAATAATCCCAAGCTGTCCAATGAGTCCATAATTTCCTACCATGATCCCTGCAAAAATAACACCAAGCACACTATTTTGCATAATTGTTCCTGCTAATTTATCTGTAGAAGCTGCAACAACTAGCATTTGGATCGCTCTATTATCTTTAATAACACCCCAGTATTCTTTGACCTTAATTTTTTCACTCTTAGTCCCTACACCAAAGAATTCTTTTCTATCTTTATTCCAAATCCCAATGACAGCAAGTGCTGTACAGAACATAGAAGCTATAATTACTGTTGGAATAAGTTCACCAAACATTTCCATATTGAATCCTTTATGTTTAGGTACTAAAATATTTGTAATCCATAACTGCACAGCTAAAAGGATCACCGCGCTATACGCTGTATCAAACATTGCAAAAGTCGGACGTTGTTTAGGGTCATTGGTCATACACACCTGACCAGCCTTTGTACAAGCTGTCTGGAAAGTATACCCAATAATATAAATACTATAACACACAATAAAGTATACTAATCTGATATTCTCTGGAACAAGATGGGTGGTAAAGAAAATAACCGCAGTCATCGTTGCCAGTATGAGATTCCCTATAATCATGAAAGGTCTAAACTTACCAAATTTACCGTCCGTTTTATCAATGAGATATCCAATGAGAGGATCTGTAACCCCATCAAATAATCTCATTCCTGTAAGTACAATTCCGATTACAGCAGTTAAAAGCCCTGCAATCCCCACTGCATAGTAACTTACAAACCCCATAGTTGTCATGTAAAGATTCGTTGCTGTATTATTGAAAACAAAAAGGCCCATCTGCCAAAGTTTGGCTCTGTTATACGTTTGTACATTTTTCATTGTCAATCTCCTTTTCTTCTCGCTTATAAATACTACTTTTTAATTTTGATTAGTTGACTGTTTAAATGAGCATCAACACCCTTTGGAATCTTATTTCCAGCAAACATGAAAATTTGCTCAAAACTCATGTTTTCGATCATTTGCATATTGCTTTCTAAATTTTTACCTTTCCCACCTGCTTGTGCAAACTTTTTAAATAGTTCTTTGACTATTTCTCCAGCTTCTTCATGCACCATTAGGTCTTTCACTGTATCCTTAATTGAAAAATATCCCTCACGGAATTCAATTTCCTGTTCTTCTGCAATATCCTCAAACCAGTTCTTCACACCACTTTGGCTACTCTCTTCTTGTACCAAGACATAGCTTTCATTTGCTTTTTCAGTCCCATTTAGTACAATACTTTCCTCACAATCCTTTGCTTTCACAGTAATTGTATTTTCACCTATATTTAATGGAACATCTTTAAATATAAATATCTTATCAGCTTCAAGGGTTGCTACTTCCTGTCCATTTACACTTAGTGTTACTGGAGATACATTGGCATACACTTTAATATCACGCTGCCCTGGCGCCCTGTCTAAAAATCTTCTTCCACAAATATGTACGAATGGTTGGGTTGTCCAATAAGCTTTATAGATAAAATAGGAATCTTTTTTGACTTGTCTATCATAAGTCATGAGTCCTTTATTGTTTCTTCCTTGACATCCACCCTCATCACGAGCATCTGCTGCAAAGTCAAACATATTCCAAACATAAGTTGCCCATATATACGGACGTGTCGCAAATGTCTTAAGCATCTCTTCATGGTAGTATGCCTGATATTCTTCGGTGTAATCTTTAACTTTTGGCGCACTACTATGCCATGTTAAAATACCTTCACATCCATACTCCGATAAACCAAGTGGTCTATCTGGATAGTTCTTATGGAAATTGTCAAGCCAAGTCCCATTTGTACTAACATCTCCTGAGTACCATCCAAAATAATGGTTGTATCCCACTGTGTCTGTTAACTGATTATGTAGTGAAGCCTCTTGAACCATAGCCACCTGTGCCATTGTTGTTAGTCTACTCGGATCAAGTCTTTTGGTCAGTTCATTGAGCTCTTGTAAATTTTCATATAGCCCATCTGGTTCTCCACCAATGGTAATCTCATTCGAAATTCCCCAGAACATAATAGATGGATGGTTATAGTTTTGTGCAATAAGCTCTTTCATCTGACTTATGGTATTATTTTTTGCTGCCTCTCCCTTGATAAACACGGATATAAACGGTATTTCTGCCCAAAGTACCATACCCTCTTGATCACAAAGGTCATAAAAATATTGATCATGTTGGTAATGTGCTAACCTGATTGTATTTGCCCCAATTTCTCTAATCAGTGCAAGGTCTTCATCTTGATCTTCCTTTGAAATAGCCCATCCCTTATCTAACTTATCTTGATGTCTGGAAACACCATGTAAGTGATAAGGTTGTTCATTTAGATAAAATCCTGTTTCTGGGCAAACTTTAAAACTTCTAAATCCAAATTGCACCTCTAGCGTATCCACAGTCTGCCCCGCTTTAACTAGTTCAAGTCTTGCTGTATAACAATAAGGATCCTCTAAGCCGTTCCATAGATGTGGTTGTTGCACAACTGATTCAATCACTGTGTGTACATTTCCCTCTGCTTGTGCCTCAACCACTTTCTGACCCGCTTGGTCCCATACGCTCAAACAAACTGTAGTCTGGTCAGCCTGCTCAATAAATGCATCTACTCTTAATGCACCTTCTACTGATGGTGTCACAAACACACCCTCACTTCCATGTAATAACAGTGAAAAGTGACTTTCTTCCACTTCTATAAAATTTACTCCTCTGTAAATACCCCCAAAAAAGGTGAAATCTGCTTGTTGCGGATACACATGACTTTCTCTATTATCCACAGTAACAAGAATCTCATTTTCTTCTTCCTTAGAAATAATGTCAGTTAATTCAAAACGGAAAGTTGAAAATCCACCTTCATGGCTTCCAATTGTTGTTCCCTTATAAAATACTGTAGTAATATGGTTAGCCCCTTCAAATTCAACAAACTGCCTTTTGCTAGCTGTTGCTTTTGGGAGGGTTATTTTATAAGTAAAACACCCTCTATCATAATTGTTCCCACCATTTTGACCATCCAAATTATTCCAACTGTGAGGAATAGACACTTGCTCCCAGTTTCCACTTTGTTCATCTTTAGTAAACTGCGCTGTTGTGATTTTAATTCTTTCTCTTAACAAAGCTGACCTCCTAGTATTTTTATATTTTGCTATTGATTTGATCAATAAGTTTTGCCATCATCCCTTTATCTAGTGCTCCACCACTTAACATACCGATACCACGTATAGGCATATCAAATAATATGCCACTCATCATCTTAGCCGCTTCATCTTCTACCTCAAAAGCCCCTCGCATACGTTTAATCAATCCATCTAAAGCTGCTGCACCTGCTTCAGTTTTGAGAATATCTCCTAGACGGGTATTCATAGTCACTCCTGTTTCCTCAGGCATATGTGGAACGGGGCCATCAAATAGCTGCTCAAAGTTTGTATAATCTACATCCATTATGCCATTTTTCAAGACTTTTTCTTTTTCATATTTGTGAGTTGGTACAACCTGCTCACCTTGTACTGGTATCTGAATTTGTAATGGTAAGTCTCTACTCGAGTTTCCTACAAACAGTGTATATTCACCCTGCTCGATGCACCATTTTTGCTGCGTTGCATCATAGAATGCAAAGCTACGTTCATCCAATCTAAATTCTACTGTTTGACTTTCTCCTGCCTCTAACTCTACTTTGGTGAACCCTTTTAATTCTTTAGGTGCACGCATAACCTGACTTGTTTCTAACCCAATATAGAGCTGTATGACTTCTTTCCCTTTTACATTTCCTGTATTGGTAACCACTGCCGTTACTTTTCCTGTTTGGGTAGCATCCTCCCATTCAACCTTTAGGTCACTATAAGCAAAGCTTGTATAAGATAAACCATAGCCAAAAGGATACTGTACGTCTTTGTCTGCCCAGTCATAAAAACGATAACCTACAAAAATACTCTCTCGGTATTCTACATCTATTTCATCCTTAGCAAAGTGTAGATACGCAGGTGTATCCTCTAGCTTAAGAGGAAATGTTTCTGCTAGTTTGCCACTTGGATTGACTTTTCCAGTAAGTACATCGCAACAAGCACCCCCTACAGCCTCCCCACCTAGATAAGCAAGTAAGATTCCTTTAACGTCTTTTTCCCATGGCATTACTACCGCACTTCCACACATTAGCACAACCGTTACATTGTTATTAACTTTTGCAACAGCTTCAATCAGTGCATTGTGACTTTCAGGCATATTAAGATGTCTACGATCATACCCTTCCCCTTCATAGGCATCAGGCAATCCAGCAAAAATAATGACACTTTCTTTATCTTTTGCACAAGCACAAGCCTCAGCAATTAAGGTTTCATCCGCTGGTTTATCTCCCGTTGGATACCCCTGTGCATACTCACAAATAAAGCCTGCCTTTTCTAACTCTTCTAATGGTCCATCAATTTTATGTGGATTGATTTTACTACTTCCCGCTCCTTGATAACGCGGTTCTTTCGCAAATCCACCAATCACAGCATAGCTCGCTCCCTGTTTTAGTGGTAAGACCTCTTCCTTATTTTTGAGAAGTACCATACACTCTGCCGCCATACGACGTGCTAATTCATGATGTACCTGAGCATCATAAGTTACACCTGTCTCAACCTGTTTTGCACGTAGAATCATTTCCACCATTCTAATCACACTATCATCTAACACGGTTTCATCTAGTTCACCACTACGCACTGCCTCTACGATCGCAGCATCATTATATTCTGCTAATCCAGGCATCTCCAGCTCTAGACCTGCCTTTAAAGACTGTACACGATCGTCCATTGCACCCCAGTCTGTCACTACAATTCCGTCAAATCCCCATTCCTTACGTAAACAGGTATCTAACGTATAGGTATTTTGGCACCCATATTCTCCATTGATGCGGTTATAACTACACATCACTGTCCAAGGCTTTGCCTGTTTAATTGTTGTCTCAAATGCTGAAAGATAAATTTCATGTAACGCTCTTTTATCTACAACTGAGTTACTAATTAGACGTGCCTTTTCTTGGTTATTTACGGCATAATGTTTAAGCGATGTACCAATTCCTTTACTTTGTACACCACTTACCCATGCTATGCCATATGCGCCTGAAAGATAGGGATCTTCACTGAAATACTCAAAGTTACGTC
>JBOFEH010000200.1:0-1941 GCA_051647765.1 Cellulosilyticaceae bacterium
TTATTATTATGGGTAAAACAGTTAAAAAACAGCATAAATTTAACTTTAAATTAGCTAAACAAAACAAAATAAAGTTTTGAAAAAAATATTAACATGAAACAATATACATTAAATGTAGGAATTAAACATAATAGGGAAAATAATTTTATGTATAAGATTAGAGGTTTGTATAATGAAAAGGCTAGCAAAATATCCTGTATTGGTAGGATATTTTGCTAGCCTTTAGATTAATAGTGACGTTGTAGGCCATCAGCTAGGAAGTTGAACCCAATCACCATCAGTGTAATCATAAACCCTGGAATAAGAGCTGCTAAGGGGGCTTGTAGCATGAATGCTTGTGCTTCATTGAGCATTTTGCCCCAACTTGCAAATGGGGGTTGTACCCCTAAGCCTAAATAGCTTAGGCCTGCCTCAGCTAGTATAGCAGAGGAGAATGAGAGGGCACAGGTTACCCAGATATCTTGTGAGACATTAGGTAAGATATGCCTATGCATAATACGAAGGTCACTGATACCGAGTGTTTTGGCTGCGACTACGAATTCAGCCTCACGGTATTGTATGTATCCACTACGAATCATACGGGTAAATCTTGGAATATTCATAATGCTTAGTGCTAAAATCATGATGCTTAGATGTGCCCCAAATATAGCAATAAGCATGAGTGCAAGAAGCACACCGGGGAAGGCCATCTTGGCTTCAATAATTTTCATAAGGACATCATCAAGTAAGCCGCCATAATAACCAGCTAAGGCGCCTAGTATGCCACCTACTAAAAGTGAACATACCACAGAACTTATACCGACAATAAAGACCAGTTGAGAGCCTATCATAATACGGCTCAGTATATCTCTACCAAATTGATCTGTTCCGAGAAGGTGGGTTAAGGTCGGTGATTGGAGCTTGTTGGCAAGGTCCATGGCATTTGGATCATAGGGCGTATAGAAGAGGCTAAGGAGTGCAATAAATGCAAAAAAGCCTATAATGGTAAGTCCTATATAAAATTCTATTTGTGCATGACGTTTCATCAAATCACCTACTTTATACGAATACGTGGATCAACCAAACTGTAGAGTATATCCACTAAGAAATTAAGTGCTACAACAATTGTAGCAAGGTAGAGCACGAGGCCTTGAATGAGAGGTAAATCTCGGCTGTTGATGGCATTTACAATAAGATGCCCAAGACCAGGGATATTAAATACGTTTTCTGTAATAATACTACCCCCTAGAATATCAATAACGACCATTCCGAGTATTGTAAGGGTTGGAATAAGTGCATTACGTAGGACGTGTTTATAGAGTACGTGTGTTTCAGAAATCCCCTTGCTTCTAGCTGTCTGCACATATTGTTTGGTGAGCTGAGCAGTCATAGAAGTTTTGAGATAGCGAATCAATATACTGGATGTCCCTAGTGCCAAAGAAAGTGCGGGTAAGATAATCGAGCGGAGCCACAGAGAGAAACTCTCTGATAGAGGAACATAGCCGCCACTAGGGAGGACTTTTAGTGTTAAGGAGAAGAACATAATCAGTAAAATCCCCATCCAAAATGAAGGGACTGCCATTCCTATTTGTGATAATATAGACATCAACATTCCTTGAGGCGTTCTGTAGTGTTTGGTAATTAGGATACCTACAGGGATGCCTATGAGAAGTGTCAAAACAAGTGTGACAAGTGCAAGGGATGCTGTGGCGGCAATACGGCTACCTATGAGTGTACTAACAGGCTGATTAAATCGGATAGAGTCTCCTAAATGACCTGTGAGTGCATTTTGAATCCAATTGAAATAACGCACGAGAGGTGGAGCGTTAAGCCCTAGTCTCTCGTGCATAGCTGCTATTTGCAAGGGGTCTGCTTCTGGCCCTAAAATAATAGTAGCAGGGTCACCAGGCAAGATTTCGAAAACCAAAAAAGTAATTACGGATACAATGAAAAGTGTGGTTA
>JBOFEH010000201.1:0-2646 GCA_051647765.1 Cellulosilyticaceae bacterium
ATTGGCAACAGGTTTGATGGCACCTAAGATAGGATCGGTGGTTAAATCAACAATAAGTGTACCGGTGGATTGTCGTGACATACAGAACCTCCTTCAAAATAGAGTTTTCCTAACTATATATATGACACTTTTTTTAGAAGATATGAGTGATAACAAAAATAAGGACTGCCGATGGCAGTCCTTATTTTTGTTATTTTTCGATTGTAATAGCATGCATACAAGAGAAGCATTGATCAGGATCAAGTAGCATTAAGTCGTGCTTGCGCATGAGTTCTTGACGTTCGTCAACATAGTCGGCATGTCCGAACCAAGGCTCGATACACACGAATGGTGCGCCTGTTACAGGAGACCAAATCCCGAGGAATGGGAAGTGTTCAAAAGAAACTTTGATGCGAGTGTTATGGGTGTTTGAACAAATAGCTACCCAAGTACTCTTGAAGTCTGCAAGGACTAGCGCATCATTGGCAAATAACTCTGTACTAAGAGGCATTGTTTTACCTGTGAAACGGCTTTCGTCGTGTAAGAAGTAGCCTTCGCCAGTAAGAGGCATGAGCTTTGCGTCTTCTTCGCATTCAAATTCTAAGTAATAGTCTGTGAGGCTTTCACCTTCAAATAATGGACACATGAAACCAGGATGGGCACCAATTTTGAAAGCGATGGTTTGTGTATCTGTATTTTCTACTTTATAAGCAATCTCAAGGCGATTCTCTACAAGTGTATAAGTGACATAGAGTACAAAGTCGAAAGGATACATTGCTTTTGACGCATCATTAGAAGTAAGTTTAAAAGTAATCATTGCATCTTCTTGGTGATGCACACTAAAATCCATATCTCTTGCAAAGCCATGTTGTGATAAGGTGTAGGGACTATTTCTGACAGTATAAGTGTTATCCAATACTTTGCCGACAATAGGGAAAAGAATAGGTGCGTGACGTTTCCAATAAAGGGGATTGGCGTCCCAAATATAGTTTTTGCCTTCTGTATCGACTAATTCACAGAGCTCTGCACCAAGAGAGAGAAAGCTTGCAGTAAGCACTGTGTTTTTGATTGTATATTTCAAGTGATCACATCCTTCGTAAATTCATTCTATAAGGCATTATAGTATAAAACAAAGTCTTTTGACTATAGCAAACTTAAATTAATTTGAATGAACCTAGTAAATTTGCACAACCTACCAGTATTAAAAGAGAAGGATGTGATGGCATGAAAAAGAAAATACTCGTAATCTTCTTGGTGTTTTTGATACAAATAATGGGCGTTATGGGTCAAGAGAACTTCAAGGAAACGGAAAAAGTCACACAGGGAAAAGATACCATTCATCGGTATGTTCATGAGCCGACAGGGATGGAGGTGGTATGGGTAGAGACTGCAGATCGTCAGTGGAGTTTTGTGTTAGGGGTGAGGACGCCCGTAGGAGATGATACAGGCGTCAACCATATTATTGAACATACGGTGTTCAAAGGGTCTAAGAGATTCCCAAGTCACCAGCTGTTTTTTGAGGCGAGTGCCAAGTATCCTCATAGCTTTATGAATGCTATGACCAGTGCAGATATGACCTATTATCCTTTTTCCACACCTTACCCTAAGTGCTTTGAGGGATTATTACAGGTGTATCTGGATAGTATTTTTCATCCACTCTTATTAGAACAGCCTTATAGCTTTTATGAAGAAGCTTATTATAAGGATACAGAGGCAAATAAGGAGGGTGGCGTTGTTTATAATGAAATGAAAGGGGCAACGAGTAGTATTGAACGTCAGATTTTTAGGAGTGTAAGGGAAGCTTATTTTGAAGGGGGGACATATGGCTATGATAGTGGTGGTATGCCTCGTGAGATTCCGAAGCTTACCTATAAGCAGTTCAAAGAGACCTATCTCAAGTATTACTATCCAAGTAATATGATGATTGGTCTATATGGCAATCTTCCTATTGAAAAGACCCTTGAGACCATCAGTGAGCAACTAGAAGGGTATCAAGACAAGCAAGCACCAGTGGTTATTGACAATGCGGTCACCCAAAAAGATACCCTAATGACCAAGTCCTATGAGAGTGTTTCATCCAAAGCTTATGTGATGAAGAGTTTTTTGATAGACCAAGAGATGCGTGATGAGGAAGCTTTGAGGCTGAGTCTGTGGGTGAGTGCTTATTTACAAGATAGTGAGGGTGCTTTTCAGACTGCACTTAGACAAGCAGGACTAAACCATGTGC
The DNA here is from genome assembly GCA_051647765.1 of Cellulosilyticaceae bacterium. Classification (GTDB taxonomy): domain Bacteria; phylum Bacillota; class Clostridia; order Lachnospirales; family Cellulosilyticaceae; genus JBOFEH01. The sequence continues at coordinate 2,207 of JBOFEH010000201.1, forward strand.
AAATCATCAAAGATGAGGGGACTAAATATCCGCTCTATACGGTGGTTGTAGGAGATGTGCCCATGGATCAAGTTGCTACTACTAAGGAGACATTAGAGGGGCTAACTTCCAATTGGCAAAGTTTCATTGAGCCAGACTTAGCGAAGGAACAAGATTTATTAGCCAAGCAAAAATTGGCACAGCTTCAGGCGGCAGGGGATGCTCAAAGAGGATTGACGATTATGACCACGTATCTCGAAGATTGGCTACATGGTAGAGAGGGTCATAGTTATTATAAGCAGCTAGAGGCTATTGGGGACATGACAGGATTAGATAGTCAGTGGTGCACACAGCGTTTTGCCAAGGCACTCTCTAAAACAATAGTGCTCATCCCATCAAAGGTTCCACAAAGTCAGATAGGAGAGCTGCCAGCGGAGCAGCTCAAGGCATGGGAAGGAATG
>JBOFEH010000202.1:0-12186 GCA_051647765.1 Cellulosilyticaceae bacterium
GAGTAAAAACATAAGAAACTGGACGTTACCTGAAAAAGTGGCATTAAATCCAGTTAAACAAGAGGAATTAAAGAACAAACAGACTAGCTAGAAAGAGTGAACATTACAACTCATGCGACAACACATTTGACAAATTCCGCATCAAATACCACGACTTATTTCCAGATTACAGAGTTGTGAATTAGAATAAGTCGTGGTACGGAGTGAGAAATGCAATTATAATAAACAGAGGTGTATGACAGGGAAAGTCCTAGAGCTATTTAACTAGTTCTAGGACTTTTCTTTTTTCGTAACTAAACACAGAGAATACAACATTATCTGTGTCTTAAATAAGTTAAAAATATTATAAAAAATCTGAAGGAGATAGGGGATGCAATTAGATATGGATCCCAATAAGTGTTGAATAATATGAATATATAAAATATAATAATTAAATTCTATATATTAAAAAGGAGTATATCATTTATGAAAAAATTTTTTTTAAAGTCAATAGTATTAGGTGTTATTGTATTACAATCAAGTGCTCTTTTTGCAACTGAGATTCCTATAAGTAATGCCAGCGAATATGCCAAGGTAGATTATTATGGCTATTTTACTTCTAACCCAGTACTATATAACAAAGGTAAATTTGAGATTACATGCAGTAAAGATGGAGTGATTAAATGATGTTTTCCTGGCACCCCAAAAAATTAGTCTTGGCTATTTTATGGGTTTTTAGTATGTTTATAGCAGTGATTTGTACCACCGTATATTATAATATTAATCCTAATAACGAATATTATAATATAATTAAAGATGCCTATGGCAAAGAAGAGGCTTTGAACATACAATCCATACATGATGAAAGAACTATAACTTATAAAGTAAAAAATAGTGAAGATATTGTAATTCGGTCAGATGTAAATTTAAGTTATACTGATCAATAGTAAAAATTATCTTTATACTTTCACGGTTATTCCACGTTCTCTGGACAATGAGACTCTAGTGGGGGGCGGTGGCGAGGTATTTATAGTTAAACACCTCAACTTATTTCTAGATTATAGTTGGCCTCTTAATATAGTATTTAAAACAAGCAAAGGTGCCTCAAGTAAATAAGAGGTGCCTTTGCTTGTTTTAAAGTTTTAATCAAAAATAAAAATGTCTTCAATGGGAGCTTTGACAGCTCTTGAAATATCTATGGCGAGTTTGAGCGAAGGATTGTATTTGCCTGCTTCTAGGCGCATGATGGTTTCGCGCCTCACGCCCACTAATTCTGCTAATTGCTCTTGGGTAAGGTCTTGTAATAGTCTGTATTTTTTGAGGTTACATTGGAAGTCAGCCATGATTATGCCTCGTTTTCAAAGCGGTAGAGTAGGTATTGTTGCAAAAATATTGAGAGACCGAATGCTAATCCGATAACGGCGATGAGGAAACTTAGGGTAGTGGATGCTGTTTGGAGTCTTAAGGCAATACCAATGGTTGCGAAGATAATGAACACGAGACCGGTTTTGTTGGCGATTGCATTAGCGCGATAGGCATTGAACTGGAAGCGTTCATCGATTAGGGTATTGGACATTTTGCCTTCGTAATAAAATCCGAAGAAACCAAAGAATGAGAAGAAGAAAAAGCCAAATTGGATTTCGCCAAGAGGTGGTAAAAACCCTAAGAATCCAAGAAAGCCTGCGAAGCCTAATAGACCTAATAGTGGATTAATTTTGCGCGTATAGGTAGGTTTGGTGTTTGGTGTGAGATCGTAGCTAAAGCGATCCCCTAGTAATTTTTTGAATGGATGATTTGTATTCATAAAAAACGCCTCCTGATATGTGATATATTTGTAACTTGATGAGATAAATATATCACCACAAAACTGATAAGTCAACAATATTCTAAAAATTTATTTTAATAACATTTATATTACAATCAGATTAACTTTTTGTCATGGTCATAAATATAGACTTAAAGTTAAATTTAATTTATAATGCTTTAAGTTACTTAAAGAAAATGGGGTGTTAATATGAAAAAAACAAATGATAAAATGGAAGCTATTTTGTCAGGGAATATGTATGGGGTGATAGGTAGCTTAGCATTGCCTATTATTTTGAACAATCTGATTCAGACGTTATATAATTTGGCAGATGGGGTTTGGGTAAGTAAGATTGGCTCAGTACCTTTTGCTGCAGTTGCATTTGTATGGCCAGTTGTATTTTTGTTTATATCTATAGGGAGTGGATTATCTATTGCGGGAACGTCACTTCTTTCCCAGTTATTAGGGGCAGATGAGAAGGAGGAGGCTAACCGCTATGCCAGTCAGTTGGTGGTGGTATCCGTATTGGCATCAGCAGTCTTTATGGTGGTAGCGAGAGCTTTGTGCCCAATCATTATACGATTGATGGGGGCAGAGGGTGAGCTTGCGATGTACGCTAATGAGTATTTGAGTGTGACACTACTGGATATGCCTTTTACATTTATGATTGCGATTTTTACAGCTATAATGCATGCCCAGGGAAATACTGTATGGCCTACAACACTTAGCGGAATGAGTGCAGTGATTAATATTATATTAGATCCTATTCTTATTTTTGGATTTGGAATGGGGATTAGTGGCGCTGCTTGGGCGACGCTGATTTCGAAGTGTCTATTAGCAGGAGCAGGAGTGGTGATTCTGATGTGTGGCAAGACACAGATTCGTCCACAGCTTAGAGGGTTTAGGTTTGATTTAGAAATTATCAAAAGATGCGTAAGGGTGGCACTTCCTTCAACTATAGGACAATCGGGTTCGGCGATAGGATTTATGGTGCTTAATGGCTGTATTGCATCTTATGGGACAGCAACGATGGCGGCATTTGGGATGGTCAACCGTATTACTTCTTTTATTCAGCAGCCAGCTATGGGAATTGGTGCGGCATTAGTTGCCATTATTGGCCAAAACTTAGGGGCAGGGCAAGTTGAAAGAGCCAAGGAAGGCTTTAGAAAATCTTTTATTGTGACAGCACTAATAGGGGGAATAGGGTGCTTGCTGATACTTTGGCAAGATGAGCTGGTGATTCATTTCTTCATGCAGTCCAAGGATGATGCAGAGGTTATTAGCCAAGGTTTAACTTATTTGCAGTATATAGCTTATTCCATACCGCTTATGGGCGTTTTTAGTGTGTTGAAAGGCCTATTCCAAGGCTCGGGTTATACCAAATATGCTATGACAATGGAAATCGGAAGGCTATGGTTTGTAAGATTGCCGATGATTCTGGTGTTTAAGACGTTTACAGATATAGGCCCAGTGGGAATATGGTTCTCGATGAGTGCCAGTAACTTAATTATTTGTATCTATGGTTGGTTACTTTATCGGAATGGGAAATGGGATCAAAAATAGATCAAGAGAGAATATGAAAGAGGTAATGCAAAAATTGTAAGAAAATTCTAAATATTTAAAACTCCTTTCTACAAATTATTTCAAGTTTGTAGAGTATAATAAGTGTTGTAGTAGCTACTCATTATATTTGTAAAAAGATAGAAAGGAGGCGTCTTAAAATGAAAAAGTTAAACAAAAAGCTTTTAATTGTATGTGCTGTTATGTTAGGTCTAAGTGGAACTGTATTTGCATATAATCCATCATGTAATCACAGTATCACAGGGACTTCTCGTACATATCACTCAGCTTGCGGTAGGGTTGATACTCAGTATAACTGCAAGTTCTGTGGTTCATGGTGGGGATGTGGTAGATAAAAAAGTCAGACTTTTTTAGGGCTGGATCAATAGATCCCAGCCCTTTTGTTTAGTAAATTCTGAGGCGGCTAATGCCACTTGGAGTATCTAGCACTCGCCCAGTCAATCAATCTAAAAATACCAACACCCATTAAACACAGTGCAACAATGCCGCTATACATATCAATATAATTCATACGTGACCAACTATCCATAATGAAGTAACCAATACCATATTTGGCACCATAACTTTCGGTGAAGAAGAGTGCTGCGATAGAGGAGCCAAGGACAATGCGCATAGAGGTAAACAACATTGGGAGTGTATAAGGCATGACCACGTGGTAGAATACTTGATACTTCGTAAGGTGGAGTGTCTTGGCAGAGATGAAATAGTCTTTTGGGATGGTTAAGATGGCATCTCTCGTGGTGATCATAATATAAAAAATCGCAATGGTCACAATTAAGATGATTTTGGAGGCGTCACCAAGGCCAAAAAGCACCATAAATACGGGTAGCAGTGCAATACGTGGCAATGGGTACAAGGCATAAATAATAGGACTTACAAAAGTGTCTAGTAATTTGGAAGTACCTAGAAGAACACCTATGGTATAACCAAGAATAACAGTGATGACCATGGCTACAGTGAGTCTATAAAGACTTGCAAGGACATTAAAAAACAGTACAGGATAAAGTATTTTTGTGAAGTGCCCTAATACTTTAAAGGGGCTTGGTATAATATAAGGATTAACAAGCAGATGCAGAAGCCACCAGAGTAAGACTAAGACGCAGAAAGTATAGAGATTGCGAATCCAATTATTTTTCATCATGAGTACCTCCTAGTGTTTCAAGGCGTTCTTGCAAGGCAATGGTTTGTTGGTAGAAGGCATAGTCTTTTGCGCGATCGGTGTGGCCGTAAAAGTCGTTGTCTAGGATTTCAAGCAGCCCCCCATTATTCATGATAGCGATTTTTTGCCCAAGAAAAACAGCCTCTTCAATATGATGGGTCACAACAATAAAAGTTAAATCATAACGTTGTTGGAGTATTACCAAAAGGTCTTGAAACTGATGTTTATTGAGTGCATCAAGTGCAGAAGAAGGTTCATCAAGTAACAATATATCAGGTTTTGTAATGAGACTTCTTGCCACAGCAACACGTTGTTTTTCGCCACCACTAAGCTGATGTGGAAATCGGTCTAGAAGGTGAGCGATATGAAGATCTTGAGCCATTGCTTCTATTAAAGCATTGATCTCACTTTTGGTATGAGTGGTGTTGATGAGTGATAGGGCAATATTGTCACGGATACACTTCCACGGAAAGAGACCGCCGTTTTGGAGAATCAGTGAGAGGTGGTGGGACTGGGTATCTATAGAGCCAGATGAAATCCTATGAATGCCTGCGATAGATAAGAGTAGTGAGCTTTTACCGCAGCCAGACGGGCCAATGATGGCGAGGGTTTCTCCTTTTCGCAGGGAGAGAGAAATCTGGTGGAGTATTGTTTGATCATTAAGTGTTAAGCCAATTGAATTGAGTGTCAACATATAGGTGCTCCTGAATGCAAAATTTGCATTCATTCTAACATAAATCTATGGATTCGTGTAGTCTCTCTCATCATATCAAAGTCTCAAATGGGAAAAAGTTGAATAAAAGGTGCGAAGAGGTGGATTGCACTAGAAACTGTAGCAATCTATTTTGAGATATGATAAAATGAGTGGGTTGTTAAAAAATAATCTAAGAGGCAGAAACTATAAAGCATAGAGGATGAGCGGATGAATGAGTATTTAGAGCAACAAAAAATCGTCAAACAAACGATCACCAACCAATATAAAACACAAAAATATACATTGATAGAACCCCTTATTATAGAAGATCCTTTTGGCGTGGCACCATTAACAGCTATGGTGTTGTTTAGACAGGAAGGATGTAGTCATTACACTATTTTATTAGAAGATCAGCAGTGGAAGTGCCAAGCTGAGGCTGCCGATCAGGTGCTCCATATAGTAGGACTAAGACCGGGACGGGACAACTTGGTGACTGTGCAGGGCTGGAACGCAGATCAAGTGGTGTTAGAAAACACGATTAAGATCACGCCGTTACCGTTGCCTGAACCTTATAAGGCACTAGAAGTAAAAGTTCTAGTGCAAGAAGCGAAGGCGCCTGATTATATGGCGCTCAATCTTGCGGCTACTAAGGGGCGTGCCCCAAGACACAACTTGTGTAGTGTGATAGACCCACAGGGGGATGTGAGATGGTATTATACCCAGCGTGGCTGGAACTTATTTAAGCAGCTTCGTAATGGGCATATTATGATGGATGCCCCAGCCTGCATACCTGGAAAGGTGCGTTATATTCCAACAGGTTTTGTGGAGATGAACTTATTGGGAGAGGTCATCCGGTATTATGAGGTACCCAATGGCCTACATCATGATGTTCATGAGATGCCAAGCGGCAACTTCTTGGTGCTCACGGATGGGGAGAATTCCATAGAGGATATCATCCTAGAGGTGGATAGGCAGACGGGTGAGGTTGTACGTCGCTATGATTTTAAGCAAATCTTGGACCCAACTAGGCAGCCTGGTATTGATAAAGAAGTGGTTAATGCCCCACTTGACTGGTTGCACCTTAATTCAGTGTTTTATGATGAGACAGATGATACGCTGATTGTGTCCTCTAGAAATCAAAACTGTGTGGTGAAGATTGGCCATTTGGACAAGCAAATCAGATGGATTTTGGGACCACATGAGCACTGGACGCCTCAGTTTGCCAAGTATCTTTTGTCGCCTCAGGGTGAAGAGTTTGAATGGTCTTGGGCGCAGCATAGCGCTTTTGTCAATGAGAAGGGGCAGTTGATGCTTTTTGATAATGGTAATTTTAGAAGCTATGACTTAGAGTCTGCAAAGCTTGCTTACCAAAATTATAGTAGAGGTGTTACTTACCAAATTGATGAAAAAGAGATGGTGGTAAGGCAGATTTGGCAATATGGTAAGCAGAGACAATCAGCCCTTAAGTGTCCGTATTTAGGATCAATCAGTGTGCAGAGTAACGGCAATCCCTTTATGTGTTTTGGAGGCATTACCAAAGATCGATTTGGGAATCCTATTGATGATTTACTCACGCCGCTACTTAAGGCTAGCGCACACCTTATAGAGATAGATCACAAGACGAATCAAGTGGTATTTGAGATGGTGATGAGAGATACTAACAAGATGACAGAAGATGGTTTTGTATGCTATAGAGCAGAGAAAATCAATTTATATCAATGACTAGAGAGATAAGGAGTATGAATATGAAAAAAACACTCAAAATATTAAGTAGCGCCCTTATTCTTGGAATGGGGATTGGATTAGTAGGATGCACATCAGCTGGGCCAGAGACTACGGCCGCGGAGAATAATGAACTCAGAATGGGTATTATGCAAGGGAAATCAGAGATTCCAGTAATCATTGCAGAAGAAATGGGATATTTTGATGAAGTGGGCTTAGATGTAGAGATTACATCTTTCCAAGGACCAAACTATAGAGATGCAGCGGTACAAGCTGGCGAAGTAGATGGTGTCATTACAGATATTATGACGGTACTTACTTATACACAAAGTGGGTTCCCAATGACGATGACTTCAGATATGAATGAAGACTTTAAGCTCATTGCAGCAACAGGGTCTGGCATTACTTCAGTCAAAGATTTTGAAGGCCAAAAAATGGTCGTTGCCAAAAATTATCTGACACATTATGTAATGGATAGGATTGCCCAGGAGGAGGGCATCACTTATGAAATCGAAGCGATTCCGCAGATTCCTGCAAGATTAGAAGCCTTAAGAAACGGCCTTGTTGGTGGTGCAGTATTAGGTGAGCCACAAGCAAGTATGCTCACAGCAGATGGTGTGACAATTATTGCAGATGCTGAAGAGGACTACGGGATTGAGATTGGGACAGTTGCTTTTAGAAAAGAGTATGTAGAAGCTTACCCAGAAAACATGAAGAAATTCTATACAGCATACAATAAAGCCATTGATTATCTCAATACAACAGATGTGAAAGAATATATTACTGTTGTAGAGGAATATGGTATTGCACCAAATATTGCACCTTATTTACAAACACCAGAAGGTAAGTTTGAGCATGCCAAAACATTCGATAAGGAACAGTTTGACAATGTCTTAGCATGGACCAAAGCGCAAGGTGTTATTACTGAAGACTTTGATTATGATACATTAACAAACTTTGACTATATCAAGTAAGGGTAGTCATGACTAAGGAGGAGCATATGTCTGGATTTAAAGTTTTACTTTACCATGAAATCATTGCAAAAGAAGACTATAAAGAGGCACAGGGATCCCCTATACAAGTCAAACAAGCCTATGGGGATCTATTGCCTCATAGGTTTTTTACATACTTGGAGGATTTTGAGTCCCAGATGGCATATTTGTACGAGGTAGGCTATCATACACTGAGCCTTGAAGAAGTACGTGCTTTTTATGAGGAGGGGAAGACTCTCCCTAACAAGTCGGTATTAATCACTTTTGATGATATGTTTGTATCGGTTTACCGCTATGCCTATCCTATCCTAAAAAGATATGGGTTCCATGCTGTAGGATTTGTGGTGGGAGAATGGTTGTTTGATGAGACGATGGCCTATAACCCAGAAGTATCGGTTTGTATGAGCATCAAAGAACTTGAGCAGATGAGAGATGTTTTTGAGTATGCCAATCATACACATACCATGCATACCAAAAGGTTTACAGGAACAGGGCAGATGGTAACGGCTATTCAAGAAGCAAGCCAAGCTGAGTTTGAACAGGACTTAGCGTGTTGTGAGCGATATATGACCTATCAAGAGGCTTTTGCCTATCCTTTTGGTGCGTATACACAAGAGAATCTAACGTGGCTCAAGAAATTAGGTTACCGCTTGGCATTTATAGCCCAAGAGGGATGGAATACCATAGAGACAGACCCGTTATTACTCTATAGAGATGCGGTCTTATTAGGGACAAGAAGAGAGGCATTTATCACATTACTTGAAGGAGAAGAGAATCAATGAGCATTGGAAGTTTTTTAAAACTTGTAGAGATACAAACCAAAGTGGCAAGTGTGATTCCTTATTTATTAGGGACACTGTTTGCACTATATAAGTTTGATACGTTTAATATAAAAGAGGGGCTATTATTATTTGTAGGGATGTTAGTTTTTGACATGACCACAACAGCTATAAACAACTATGTGGATTATACCAAAGCTATCAAAAAAGAGGGATTTGGGTATGAAGAGCATAATGCTATTGGAAGGGATAACCTAGATCCTAAGAAGGTGTTAAAAGTCATTATAGGGATGCTCATCTTATCTACAGTATTAGGACTAACATTGGTGATGACGACAGATATCATGGTGCTACTAGTAGGGATGGTATGCTTTGGCATTGGGATTTTGTACTCATTTGGGCCGATTCCTATTTCGAGAACACCATTTGGTGAAATATTCTCAGGGGTGACTATGGGATTACTCATTACATTTCTTGCGATCTATGTGCATATTTATGACCAAGGTGTGATTGGAATCACATTATCAGAAGGGGTATTACAGGTAGGACTCAACCTCAACGTACTCATTGCCATTGGGATTGTAAGCTTACCAGCCATTGCAGGGATTGCAAATATTATGCTTGCAAATAATATTTGTGATATGGAGGATGACCTTGTGAACAAGCGTTATACCTTGCCAATCTACTTAGGCAAGCCTGTGGCACTTCAAATTTTTAGATGGACATATTACATAGGTTTTGCAGGCATCTTAGTAGGGGTTGTGACAGGGATACTTCCAATCGTATCACTTCTTGCACTCATTACGATTAAACCTGTCAATGCCCATATCAATCAGTTTTTTGCATTACAATCAAAAGCGGAGACGTTTGTTTTGGCAGTTAAAAACTTTGTCATGATGAACATTCTTTATATTGGAACACTCTTAGTAGGGTGCATTATTTCTTTATTTAAATAATAATCATAAAAGGCTCTTGCAAATATAAGGGCCTTTTGGTATACAGAGGTGAATGACGTGGAAAAAATATACGAGGCGCAACGACAAATAACGGAAACAATTGAAAGAGAATATCAGCAAGGAAACTATACTTTTGACAAACCTTATGTGAAGAGAGATCCCTATGGGTTAACACCTTTAGCAGCTATGGTGAGATTCCCGATGGAGCAGGTGACACACTTTGAAGTCACTGTGGCAGAGGACTATACCTATACACTAGCGGCTAATGCACTAGAGCAAGAACTGGTTATTGTAGGGCTCTATGGCGGGTGTACTAATCAAGTAGAGATCAAGGCTAAGAAAAATGATGTGGTGGTAGGGTCAGTACAACTTGTGATAGAGACACAGCCACTCCCAGCAGAGTATGACTATCTTGAGGTGGTCCAAAGCCAAAAAGATAAAGTCAGTGAAGGGTGGATGACGCTATGTCTTGCACGGGCAGATGGTTCAAGACCATTTGGGAATCTGTATAGTATCATGGATTACGATGGGCAAATCAGATGGTATTATCTAGGCAAGAGCTGGTACTTGTTCAAAAAACTCAAAAACGGCAGACTGGTAGTGGATTCACCTGTTTCGGAGGGAGAATATGAGAAGTATTCCCCAACAGGTGTTGTGGAGATGGACTACTTAGGACGCTATTATGATTTTTATGAAATGCCAAATGGGTCACATCATGATATTTGTGAGATGCCAAATGGCAATATTCTGGCACTGACACAACATGCACACACTGTAGAAGATGTGGTAGTTGAGTTTGACCGTAAGACAAGACAGATTATTGATGTCATTGACTTTAATGAAATCTTGGACCCACTGAGACCAGCTGTTATTGATAAAAAGGTGATTAATGATGAAAGAGACTGGCTACACCTGAACTCTGTGTCTTATGATGAACGAGATGGTGGGATTGTGGTTTCGTCACGTAATCAGAGCCTAGTGGTGAAGATTGATAAGGCCACAAGAGCTATTAAGTGGATCTTAGGACCACATGAAAATTGGGCAGAATCTTATAAGCAGTATCTCCTCCAACCAGTAGGAGGGGACTTTGAGTGGAGCTGGTCAGGGCATACAGCCATTATTCATGGAGACAATATACTCCTCTTTGATAACGGAAACTACAGAAGCTTTGATTTTGAGAAGGCAACACTAGCAGGGTCAAACTATAGCCGAGGTGTAGAATACCACTTAGACCTAGAACGACAGGAAGTCTCACAAGTATGGCAATACGGCAAACAAAGAGGCCATGAGCTGCACTGCCCATTTTTGTCAGGAATCAGCCTGCTTGAAAACAATAATAGACTCATGTGCTTTGGCGGTACAGCCAAAGACAGATTTGGCAACGCCGTAGACGATATGAAGAGTCCGCGTGTCAAAAACAGAGTCTATATCGTAGAGACCACAGGAGATCAGGAAGCAGAGGTTGTATTTGAAGCAAGATTTATTGACAGAGATGTGATGACATCAGGAGGATTCCTCTGCTATAGAGCAGGGAAAATTCGCATGTTTGAATAGTACTGAAAGAGGGGTTCCTAAACCGTGCGTCGTAGAACCTCGTCCTATCAGGTGCACTAAATAAAGCCTTGCAATTACTTGGTTTTCAAGGATTGTAGGGCTTTTTGTTTTGGGGAGGAATTACTGGCGAAGTACAATTAGTGGTCATCTGTGTCGTCTTTTTTCAGTTAGTCGTCGCAATTACGACGTCAAATGGGCGACATTTTAGGTGTATAGAATCAATGGAAGAGAACCGTACCACAAGTAAATGCGACCATTTTATAAGGTTTAATGGATGTAGAAAATAAAAGTGGTTGGTTACAATGATAACTAAGGAAAGTTGCGGTAAGGAGACATAGACCGTACCACACAGTAAAATTACTACTAATTGTAAGGTTTGAAGTGTAAAAGTTAAAATATTTACATGAGTTTATTAAAATACTAAAATAGATAATTGTTAGGATGAAAAGGGGACTAAGGAAATGGAAGATGTAAAATTGGAGACAGGTAAAATCATAGAAACTTATGTATATCGTAAAGACGAGCCAACTGAGCTGATAGGGACATATGAGTATAACACAAGTAGTTTAATAATATTTTTCAGTGGTATAGTAATTGTTGTAGGTATATTCTGTTATTGGTTAGGTAAGAAGAAAAGATAAAATAGTTATTCTTAGTATGGAGATAGTACCTATTTGACGATTAACTTTTAAGTAGAACCATCTTTTATGAATATATCTCCAAGAAAATGTTGGTGTTTATAAAATGATAAATGCGTTATTAGATAATATAGTATGATACGATAAGAAGGCTATATTTAGAATGGGGGGATTGAAATGAAAAAATTAAAATTAATTTTAGTTGGGCTTATGAGTATTTGTGTAATAAGTGGGTGTACGAAAGATATACAAACAATTCAAGCGGAAAATAGAGGAGTAGAGCAAGTCGAAGTGCCAAAGAAGTCTGAACAAGCAAAAGAGCAGGTAC
>JBOFEH010000203.1:0-51776 GCA_051647765.1 Cellulosilyticaceae bacterium
TAGTTCACTAACAAAATACCGTGAGCCCACAATCCCTTCTTCTTCATGTGAAAAAAACACAATATAAATATTAATATTGAAATCTATTTGACTAATTATTCTAGATATTTCCAACAGTACAGCTGCACCACTTGCATTATCATAGGCTCCCGTATTGCCCATGGTAGAATCATAATGTGCAGATAGAATAATAGCCTTATCCGAAGTACTCTTTGTCTGTTTAATAGCTACTATATTTTTACCAATTTCATTGTTATTTTCCTCATCTGAAACAACATAATACTTATCTGTTAGCACGCCTTTACCCTTTTCTTCAAATATTTCAGTTAAATTATTAAACGCTATGTCAGGATTATAGCTAAATGTTTGAATTTCTATGTCATAACTACTATCTAATTCTTGTAAAATATATTTCCTAGCAACTTCTAATCCTTCAGATGTATATCTTTCTCTTGCAGATAAAGTATCTAACGTTTCTTTTAGCCTTTCACTATTTGAATCTAGATTTTTAGTTTCTATATTACTACTATCATTCTCAAGATCTGCCTTCATAATATCAACTGTTAAATCAGCATAGTTAGATTCACTGTTTTGAGATGAAATATTATTTATGGTTACGTCTTTTTCCCCCTGTAATTCACCTTGCCCATCTCTCTCAAATACATAAATAATATGCCATATCCCTTCTTCAATAGATATCCTCTCTGAAATATCCATTTCCGTAACTTTTTCACTCAGCTCTATCTTTTCGCCTTGAGGTGACACAATCCATATTGCCATCTTACCTTTTTCCATGTGGCATTTAGCATCTATTTTCAATTCCATATGTGATTCTGCATACAGGGTTTTTCTCACAAAGTAATCTTTGCCCGCATTATTCTTATCTAAATCTTTATTGATGTGTGGAATATAATCATCTACAATAGGCAATTGCTGAGAATAGTTCTTAATAATCTTTTGGAATAACTCATTTTGTTCAAATAAATCCTCAGAATATATTTGGCGTTCTACTAAGTTTTGATTCGTAAATTCTTCCTCAACAAAAAAACTGTTTTCTCCTTTTTCCTCTACTAAGTCATCTATCCATTGTTCCATTTCCTTGATTTGCTGGCTATAATCCTCACTCTTAAAAATTGTACGAGATACCCAATTCGATTCATACGGATAGGCAACCATATGATAGGTATCTACTACAGATGAACTATTTTCAAAACAATAATATCCTCCTAGTCCAATTCCTATACATATTATAATCATTCCTAAAGCATACATACTTCTCTTCTTCATCTACCTCTTCCTCCCCTGTAATGATAGCAATGCCGCTGCCTGTGCTAGAATTGCTCCACTCTTTTCCCAATCTCCGTTTGCCTGACACACCTCGATTTCATGGAAATCTACACTATTAATGATGCACTTTGCTGAGTGCAATCCACCCAATTCATTTTTTATAGTGGTATTAATGATTTGGTAGTACCCCACAGTACTCTCCCAACTCATCCCACCTATTAATCCTATTGTCTTCATCATCCACTCCCCCTATCTTTTGTTTTAACCTTAGCTATAATCATCTTTATTAATCCGTGAACAAAATCCCCCTTCGCAATAGTATTTCATTACAGGAGTACAAAGCTAAAAACTAAGAGATAGCAAGAGTTATCCACATGACTCTTGCTATCTCTTGTACTTATACACAAATAATTCACTTTATTTTAGAATTTTCCCCAATTCACTACTCTTAAATCTAGCAAGTTCATCTTCTGGTATAGGGTTTTCATCTATAAACAATGATTCTAATGCTGGGAATGTATCTAGACCCTCTAAAGAGTCTAAGTCACATCTCTCCAGCTCTAACCAAGTTAATTTCTCTAACACATTGAGTGAAATAAGGTTGGTAACAGGATTATCACAGAGTACGATTTCCTTGAGATTGGGATTAGTCGCCAAAAAGGATACATCCTCTACATTATTCCCTGATAAATCTACCTCCCACAACTTAGGCAATCGTCTCACTTCATCAAAACGGCTTCTTTTGTACTCGGGCCTATCAATGGTCATGTACTCAAACACTTCTAACTCAGTACAATATTCTAGGGCTGATAAGTTATCAATCCCCGTATCATATACGGTGAACCACTCCATCTGTTTGGTATAATGCAGACCACTCACATCACTTAATCGTCCACAGTCCGATAAACCAAGCTCTTTAAGATTCGGAAAGTATTTGAGAAAATTTAAGTTTTCTAACTCAATATTTTTGAGAGAAAGGTATTCAAGCTCTTTCGCATCCTCTGGTGTAATCTTAGTGTTAAATACTTTTGCAAGTCCCTTTTTCTTCTTCTTAATCGTATTAAGCACTTCTTTGTATAATTTACGATTTTGAACGGCTAGTTCCTCTATGCGTATCTCCATAATATCCCCCATTTTGAACAACCCTTATTGGTCTTAATCCTCAAATATATCTACTTTCTCGCCTTTGAGTACTTTGTTCATGCTACGTACTGCACACATCTTCCCACACATAGTACAAGTATCTTCATGTTCTGGTTTTGATTCCTCACGGTAGCGCTTTGGTTTCTCTGGCTCTAGAGCTAATTCAAACATTGCATTCCAGTCAATATCTGCTCTTGCCTTACTCATCTTGTAATCCCACTCTCTAGCGCCCTTAACTCCTTTGGCTATATCTCCTGCATGAGCAGCTATCTTGGTGGCCACAATACCCTCTTTCATATCTTCTAGATTGGGTAATCTCAGATGCTCTGCTGGTGTTACATAACACAAGAAGTCTACACCTGCTGCTGCCGCAACAGAACCCCCTATCGCACTGGTAATATGGTCATATCCAGGTGCTACATCTGTTACCAATGGCCCAAGCACATAGAACGGTGCCCCATGACAAAGCTTTTTCTCCAAAAGCACATTGGCCTCTATCTCATTGATTGCCATATGCCCTGGCCCTTCTATCATCACTTGAACATTACGATCCCATGCTCTCTTAGTAAGCTCTCCTAGTGTAATAAGTTCTTTGATTTGCACAGCATCTGTCGCGTCAGCTATACACCCTGGCCTACAGGCATCCCCTAGGCTAAGTGTCACATCATATTGCTCACAAATATCTAAAAGCCTGTCATAATGCTCAAAGAAAGGATTTTCTGCCTGATTAGCCTCCATCCACGCAAACAATAACGAACCCCCACGAGACACAATATTAGTCAAGCGCTTGGTACGCTTAAAAGTCTCTACAGTCTCCCTATTAAGCCCTGCATGAATGGTCATGAAATCCACACCATCTTCTGCATGCTTTTGTACAACTTCAAAAAACTCGTCTACCGTAATATCTGCAATATCTTTTTGCAAGAAACCAATAGCATCATACATAGGTACTGTTCCAATCATAGCAGGCGATACCTCTATGAGTTTTTGGCGAAAAACCTCTGTCTTGCCATAATTAGAGAGGTCCATAATCCCCTCTGCTCCCATCTTAATTGCCATATGTACTTTTTCAAGTTCGTTTTCTATACTTGCACAATCTCTTGATATGCCTAAGTTGACATTAATCTTAGTTCTCAGCCCCTCACCAACACCCTCTGGCGAGATTGCTTTGTGATTTTTGTTACAAGGGATAGCAATCACTCCTGCAGCTACCTTTTCTCTAAGTTGAATTATTGCTATGCCTTCTTTGGCTGCTACGCGCTCCATCTCAGGTGTTATGATCCCTCGTTTAGCAGCATCCATCTGTGTTGTGTATTCCATCTTATTTCCTCCAATAGTTTTGTCTTATGTCATGCTTGTATTGGTGCCTTATGACCCATTGAAGGAATATCAATTCAAGTGTTGTGATGTATTGACCACGTATAATGTCTGCTTCCCTCCGATGGTATTAACCATATCAGGTTCTACGAGTTGGACACAAATCCTCTCAGCCAAAAGGCACCCCTAGCATGTTTATTCTTAATTTTTATTATATTCTAACTTTAATATCTTGTAAACGATAAGTGTTTGATTAACCCTGTTTACTCCTTAAAATACGCATCTATTCCATCTGCAACGCCTTTTACAATCTTCTTTTGATAATCTTCCGTAGCCATAAGTGCATCTTCTGTTGGATTGCTCATAAATCCCATTTCTACAATAGTGACAGGCATCTGACACCAGTTAATCCCGCTCATGGTATCAGTCTCCCACACGCCTTTACTATTAGCATCTGTCGCCTCTAGTAGCTGGTCTAAAACAAGACTAGATAATCTTTTACTATCTTTGTAGAGATTGGCTATATAGGGACTATTGGCTGTTGGACATATAGTCATAACACCCGATGCCTTTGAATTACTATCTCCGTTGGCATGAATACGCACAAAAATATCCCCTCCCCACTTTGCAGCAAGGTCAGCTCTTTCCCTATTACTAATGTCCACGTCATGTTGCTCTCGAATCATATACACTGTATACCCTCTATTTTCCAGTTCCTCTCGGAGTTGTTTGGATACTATAAGATTGAGTTCATACTCATCCAATCCACTGACAACACCTGACGTGCCTGAGGATACTTTAGGTTTGGTGGTTTTTGCCCCTGGTCCAATAGGCTCTTTGGCACTATTCCCTCTCGCCTGATGTCCTGGGTCAATGACGACTACCTTGATACTGCTAGAAGTTGTATGTATAGGTGTTTCTCCCTCGTCAGCTACCCTTAGTGATTCTGAAGAGGTTGTTTGGTCTTGCTGATTAATTGTCTGAGATTCTGTCGTTTGGGTAGTAATGCTCATACTAGATTCACTCTCACTAAGTTGTTCCTTGGATTCATTAGTATCTTGTAAATAGTGTACTGTATCTTCTGCGTTCCCTACTTGAGCAGGGGCCATATTACAGCCCCCACTTACCATCACTAATCCTATACTCATCAAAATAGCTAAAACTTGTTTTTTGATTTTCATCTGTTCTCCCACTTTCAATTCATATTGTGAAGTACTTCATACTCTCTGATAAAGTAAGCATTTGCTTTCTCATAATCATTAAGCATTTCTTCTCTAAAATCCTCTGCTGCAATAGATGATCTATACCAGCTTCTCTGATTAAAATAGGCTTGTAATTCTTGGTCTACAAATTGCCTGCCTTTTCTAGCATAAATTTCGTTTCTAGCGATTCTGAGCTGCTCGGCACTAAGCTGCTGCAAATCTGCTACGGTCACATACCTGCTATCACTATCATAAATAATATAATCATTGACGAATAACTGAGCATTAGAAACTCTACCTTCTTGGAGAATTGCAGGCGTATACGTATATTGATTACGTACTTTTACCTGTTCATCTGCATATTGAATATAAATATTACGTGCAATAGCCTCTTCTTTAGATTGATCCGTCTCATATTCAATCATATACAGTTCTTTTTGATGACGATAGATATTTTGATAAATCTCACTCATTGAGCCTATGGTATTGATATGACGATAAAACCCACCTGTACTGTCTGCCATAGTCTCCATCACCCTTGTGTCAATGCCTTGACCCACCCCAATGATAAAGATAGGAATATTATAGCGCTTGGCAAGTTCGATAATCATCTGCGGACTACACTTGCTTTGATTATCTGCACCATCTGTAAATGCAATAATACACTTTGCACCACTTTCCCTAACTGTATGATTAATAGAAGTATAGAGTGCATCATAAAAAGCAGTCATATTTCCTGTTTGCATTGTCATAATAGCATTGTATATCCCTACAGTGTCTGATGTAAATGGCTGATTCAAAGTCACTTGATCTGCAAAACTAAGCAGACATAGTTTATCCCCTATATCAAATTGTACTTGATTCACAAACTCACTCATGACATACTGCGCGGTATAGAGTGGGTCGCCCATCATACTCCCACTGACATCTGCTACCATACAGATATTCAGTTTTTCTACCTCATCTAATTGTACCGCTCTTTGTACTTGCTTTTCTATATATCTCACACTACCACCTATCTGCTCTGACAAATAAAATGAATCTAATGCAATATTATTAACAACTTCTTGGCTATACTCATCCTCTATACGCAGATAAACTTTGATATTGGGATATTCAGACACGTCCACTTGATTAATCACTAGGTTATAAGCACTCCCTTGGTTAATCATTGCAATAAGGTCCTGCCACTGCTTGATAATACCTAATGCCTTCTCATAATCTTCACCTGCCAAAGTCGCTCCTAATTCTTGTCTCAACTCCTCTATTCTTATCCTTTCGCTTTCATAGGCTCCTGAAGTATTGGCTTGTTCTAAAGACGCTTGAAGCTTGACAATCTCTTGCTGACTTGCCTCTATCACTTGTTGCTTGATTTGTTCTAGATTTTGTAGTTTATCACCAATAGCCTTTGAGCGGCCTTCCTTAATTGCCTCTTTAAGTTCATTAATAGCTGTCTCTAAGGATTGTTTTTTATCCTCTGGGATTAAGAAATAAGTGTCATCAAATGTCTCCCTGGCAATACTTACACCTCATATAGTCTCATCTCCCCTATACTTCATACTTATCACTATTTTTTCATGCCTATAGTATGTGTATGACCCTCTACCCTAACTTATTTCAAAAGATACTCCCCCTGACCTTATACCACTTGCAAAAAAAATCCCTCTATGCATAAAACATAGTGAGATTTTTTGATTATCCTATAATACGGTTTTTTCCTAGTTGTTTAGCTTCATATAGCCGTCTGTCACACTCTCTTATAAGTATACCTATATCTTCTTGTTGCCACTTCTTGAGCCCACCACTTATGGTCACACTAAACCCCTCTTGACTCCAATTGATTTTTCTAAGTTCTTGGCTGATTCGTTCATGCAATCTATATCCATCAATAGGTTCTTCATAGATCATCATAAACTCCTCTCCCCCAAAACGTCCAATTTGGCCTTTACCACCAATTATATGGGTTATTCTCTCAACAACCCTAGTGAGCACTTCATCACCAAACAAGTGTCCATAAGTATCATTGACCTTCTTAAAATTATCAATATCTATCAGCACCAAGCAAAAATGTTTTCCTATTTTCATATTGTGCTGAAGTTTAGTGTAGATATATTCTCTTGAATAAGCTCCTGTCAAATAATCATGTTCTAACATATATGCCAATTCCTTAGTTTTGGCCTCTCCTTGTTTTACTTCGGTCCTCAAAAACTTCACAAGAAGTATCGCTAGTATAAGAATCACAAAATAAGTGTAACTCATCTTTTTAGAGAGTATTGTAATATGCCTCATCGTTTCTATTTCTTCAGATAAGACCCTATTTTTCTCTTGCTCTTTTTGATAAATTATTTTGATCAGCCCATCTGCAAGCATACTTATTTCTTCTATAGCATCATACTCTGACTCATACGCTATTGCCCTTTGTATATAGCGTTCAATATCTATCTCTGCCCGGTCATATAACTTCACAATCGATTGACTAATTTCCACACAAAATTTGTAATTTCCTATCTCTTCAAATTCCCTAAGCGCCTGTTCATAATAACTTACAGCCTCTTGATAATTTTCTTGTTTTTCATATAATATACCCTTTAGTTTATTCAGATAGCCTAAATAAAATAAATTGTTCTTTTTCTGGTAAACAGGCTCGATACACTCTAATAGCTGACTTGCCTTATCTAACTCTCCCTTATGAATCCATACTTCTAATAAATAAATATGTGCCGCTTCATAATACTCCGCGGAGTATTGTGTATAAAATTCTATGTATTCCCTAGCATATTTCTCTGCTATCTCATAGTTTCGGCTATTAAAATTGTAGCTATATTTAGCATATATAGAGATACTAGAATGATTATTATAACCTTCAGTAAGCTCTATGAGTTCTTCATAAAACCGTGTACTGATTTCATACATTCCATAATGTGAGGCTACTGTAATCATGCCTGAGAGCACTTGAATTTTTAGATTTTTTTCTTCTTCAACACTCATCCCAGCAATATATGGATTTTGTAATAGCCCATAAATCTGACTTGCATGTTCAAAAGCTTCTATATCTCGAGCTTGATTAAGATATATTTTCATTAATTCGTTATGTGCGTTGAGCAAATAAAAGTAATGTTTGGTGTTTTCTAGATGCAGAATACTACGTTCATAAAAATTCTTGGCGTCTTCCACCTCATCCTGTAAAAAGCTGTTATATCCTAAAAAATAATAAATCTCCCCTAAATACTCATCTCTTTTTTTACCATCTGATAATCTTTGGAATTCTAGCACTTTTTTGAGAGCCTTCTGTTTAAACTCTTGCCTTTCTTCTTCACTTTGTTCTTTCACAGATTCCAATATTGATTTTTCTTGATCTATCAATACGATTTCTTTGGGATCGTTTTTCATCAATGCCATCATCTCATATTTTAAGGCTACTGCCATTCCTAAAAAAACAACTATCCCTAATACAACTATCTTATATTTAATAGATTTATTAATCCCTTTTCGTGTCATATTTCTAAACATTACTTCTCACTTTTGCCTTCCTATACCGTCATCATTCTAGCCTAATTTCACATCCTCTAGCTGCTCAAATTTTTTTAAGATTTGCTCCCATAGGATATGTTCTGTCATACGTGCTTTACGAGGTTCACACAGATACCTCACTGTTAATATAATTTGTTTTTCCTTGTACTCAGTATAAATAATCGGTGTTAAGTTATTATAATAAATCATATATTTTTTACCCGCATCATCAATTTGTCTTCCTGCAGCTTCTATGTCCTCTTTGCTGTTTTCCTCAATCAAGTGATAAATCACTTCCTTAGCCTTCTCCCAATTACAATCTCTCTCTAGTGGAATCATCATTTCATTCCATATAAACCTAAATCCCTTTTCATAATTTGCCAACGGGAAATTAAAGATATGCATATTAGGAATATGGATCATTCTCCCTGTACTCTGCTCTCCAGCAATACGATTTCCTATTTCTAGCATACTAAATTGCATCATTCTAATATCGATGACATCTCCCACTTGCCCTGCTGTCTCAATACGGTCCCCCACCTTAAAAGGACTCGCCCACAATATGTATAAGCCACCTATCACATTCAGTAAAATATCTTTCATAGCAATCGCCATACCTGCTGAGAACAAACCAATAAACGCCACGATATACTGAGAGGAATCATACCATATAATCAGGACTGCTAAAAATGTGATTGCAATATAAACAGAACTAACAACTCTTTTACTCATAAATTCCTTGTTAGGATCTTGCTTTTTCTTCTTGACTAAATGCATTGTATACCATTTCAAACAACTAATAGCCATGATCGCTACCACTGTCAAAACAATATTTAGTACAATTTGGTTATTCCCTAAAATCTCCATCTGAACCCACTCCCACATCCTAATCACTCTCTTTCTCTATTAGTATATACTTGTACATTTTTTCCTAGAACAAAAGGGTATTACAAAGTTCCTTCTTCGCAATACCCTTTTAGTCTCACTTTTGTTGTTCTTCTATCAGTTGTATGGCATTAATAAATTCATTATTAATGGCACATACCCACTCCTGTTTCTCCCCAGCTATTGTAATCTGATTATAAAATACGGTAATTTCTTCTAGTACCTTTTGTATATTTTCTACTTTAAAATATACTTTCTTACTATTAGTTAATACAATCTCCATCCACTGATTAGCCTTCTCTTGTTCTTTTATACGCTTCATCAGCTGATACGTTAAGTATCTCTCGTATTTTGGGTGATGTTCGTAATAAGTTTGTTTTTCTAGTCCAATCTCACTAAAACACTTAATATCATCTTTGCCTTTGAGCTCACAGCACATTTTACTCAGTGTGACACTCATTATCTTAGATAATACCACGTAAACTCTAATACATCCATCCTCCTTGGTTGTTTCCATCTCTAAACTTTGTTCATTGACTCCCCTAAGATATCCCATATAGGTACAGTCTGCTGTTTCAACCGTGATGAGATCATTTCTTAGTTCTTTATTTTTTAATAAGCATAGGAAAAAATAAAGTGGCATAGTATCACCCCGTACTTTTATATTAAACGGTCATACTATACTATACGAAGGAAATTCATTTTGGTGAGTGCTAACTTTCTTTATAACAAGCGGCTAACCCTTAAAATATTTATTTGTGTAACCATACACCACCTAAGCCTCACTAGAATATGCTATAGAGAGAAGACAAGATATATTTTAACCTAACTGGTAATCCTACCTCTACCCTTTAGGTTTATGACTTATCGTTTTGACTCTTCTCAGAAAGGGGTGTATACGATGCCTATACCATGTGCTCTTAATCCAAGTAAACCTACAGTTATTACTTTTGTGGCAACTGTTCCTATTCCTATCGGATATATTCTAACCAATCCACCTTTATATGAACTACACCTGACACTTGATAGTAATCACCTTCATACAACGCTCACTATTGAACTCAAAGACTCTATCATCACACTTAATAATAGTGACCCTACAAATCCCCAAACGCTTTCTTGTCTATCTAAAGTATATAAACTTTCACTTCAGGGCTCTATCCTATACAACTTAGTTATAGAACGTTTCCAGACTTTCAAGAACCTTGATCCTGCTAAGTTTACTGCATTCTCATCAAACAATATTGTTAACGTAGATGCTGAACTCGGCTATAGTTGTTATGAATGTGATTTTCTGAATGACATTAATACCCGCTATACAACAGATATTATTAAAGGTACTGAATTTGTAATAACCGATAATGCTAGTATTATTCCGTATAATCCTCTCGAACCTGAGCCTTTCTTCGATGCCTTAAGTGACCCAAATTCCTCTCAAGTAATTCAGGTACCTTATACACTCACTATTACACCTATGGCCTAATATAAAATCCCCCACAAAAATATCAGATAGAAGGTAGGCTATTTGATATTTTTTATGCCTTAATGAGCTCTCTGACAATCTCTGCTGCAATAATAAGACCTGATACAGAAGGTACAAAAGCTACCGACCCAGGTACTTCTCTTCTTACATCACTTGTCTCTAACTGAAGAGGCTTGATAGGTTGCTCTTTAGAATAAACCACCTTAAGCTTCTTAACACGACGCTTCTTAAGTTCATGTCTTAGTACCTTGGCTAATGGACAGACACTTGTCTTATAAATATCTGTCACCTCTAACTTCGTTGGATCTAACTTATTAGCTGCTCCCATGGCACTCATAATAGGAATACCCATAGCTTGGCACCTTACAATAAGGTCTATCTTAGATGTGACCATATCTATAGCATCTACTACATAATCATAATCTTGTTTTAGAATATGCTCTGCTGTTTCTGCATTATAAACTTCTTTGAATACTTCTACATTTGCATCAGGATTGATAGAAAGAATACGTTCTTTCATGACTTCAACCTTTGCTCTATCTACTGTGTCTTGTGTAGCATGAATCTGCCTATTCACATTACTTAGTGCAATATCATCATGGTCAATGAGTACGAGATTCCCGACACCTGTTCTCGCTAATGCCTCAGCAGTATAAGACCCTACACCACCAACACCAAATATAGCTACCTTGCTATTTTTTAATCTTTCTAGTCCTTCTGTACCTACTAACATCTCTGTTCTTGTAAATGTATGAATCATTTGTTTCTCCTTTATGTTTTCATCCACACTCGTCTATTAATGAAAATGTTTTATCCACATTTTCATCAACAAACCTCCTATATTGGGGATATTTTATTTTTTGTATTCCTTGGCTAACGACACATAGCTATTTGCTGAGTCATATAATTTCTGTATCTCTTCGTGTGTCAGTGGTCTGATGACCTTTGCAGGAGTCCCTACTGCCATCATGCCATCATCAATTCGTGTATGAGAAGTAACCAAACTATTGGCACCTATAATACAATTCTTGCCTATTTGGGCTCCGTCTAGAATCGTGCTCCCCATACCTATAAGCGTATAATCACCCACCTCAGCGCCATGGACAATAGCTCTATGTCCTATTGTCACGCCTTCTCCAATAACTGTTGGCCTATCATGACCAATATGAATCACCACGCCATCTTGCACATTGGTTTTGGGACCAATGGTAATAGTAGCCTCATCACCTCTTATAATAGCACCATGCCATATGCTAGCAGATTCTCCTATACTCACTTGTCCAATGACTGTTGCATTTGGTGCTACAAATACTGTTTCATCAATCTTTGGGCTATACTCTCTAAATTTCTCTATCATATCTTACCTCCTAAAGGTACATAATAAGCGTGACTGTATTTCAAACAAAGGAGACTAAATTATGGGATTCCCAACAAGCTTTCCACCTCAACACCAAACACATCACCCTGGATTTGAGTCCGAGATGACACCACCACCTATCTATGACCACGAAAACTACTCCCAAGAAGGTAATCTACTCCAAGACCAAGTCGCTCTTATTACAGGTGGCGATAGTGGTATTGGCAGGGCTGTCGCTATAGCCTACGCCAAACAAGGTGCTCATATCGCTATTGTTTACTATAATGAAACGAATGATGCCGAAACTACTGCTTCTATTATAAAAAATTTAGGGCGTGATTGTCTACTTATACCTTGTGATATCTCAAAGCATGAGGATTGCTTAGCTGCAGTAACGCAAACACTCCAGCACTTTGGCAAACTTGACATCCTCGTTAACAACGCAGCTGTGCAGTATACGTGCCAAAAGTTCGAACAAATCTCCGACGAACAATTTGATAAAACCTTCAAAACCAACGTCTACGGGCCTTTTTATATGATTAAATCAGCCTTACCACACCTTAAATCAGGCTCATGTATTATCAACACAACTTCCGTCGTAGCCTTCCATGGCCACGATACCCTCATGGACTATTCTATGACCAAAGGCGCTCTAGTGGCTATGACACGCTCCCTAGCTATGTCTCTGGCCAAGTCAGGTAGTGGCATTAGAGTCAATGCTGTAGCACCTGGCCCTATATGGACACCATTTATCCCATCTGCAATGGATGCCAACAAGGTCGCTACCTTCGGCCAAAACACCCCTCTTGGTAGAGCTGGTCAACCTGTAGAATGTGCAGGGGCTTATGTGTTCTTAGCATCTCAAGCCGCATCTTATATTACAGGCCAAACCATTCATATCAATGGTGGTGAAATCGTTAATGCTTAGTATGCTCTATAATCCTTTCTGCAAGTAATACCTTTTTAGGTTTTGGATTACGGTAGAGCAATCTATAAAGAATTTCTGCTGCCTTATGTCCTATACTATATGGATTTTGGTCTATTATAATGGGTTTGAAGGATAATAGTTCAAGATATTCTTCAAACTCATTATCAAAAAGCATTAGTGTTAAATCTTCAGGTATTCTAATCTTTTTTTGATGAAGAAGCTTAACGAGTTGGGGACCATACCCTGTACTTGTGGTAATCAGTGCACTCAGTTGTGGATGTGCATCCAAATAACGTATAACGACTGTTTCAAATTCTGCTATATTATGCTCACAACTAAGTTGTAAGCTCTTATCAAACTCCCCTGTTAAGTCTAGCATAGCCCTCTGATAGCCATTACGCCTCTCTTGTACCGAGCTTGCTGCATCTGGCTCAAGTCCAATAAATCCAATATGCCTATGTCCTCTTTCGATGAGATACTTCGTACCATTATAGGCTGCTGTATAATGGTCACATGCCACATAACTTATGTCCATTCCCGCCAAATAACGGTCAACAAGTACCACCGGGAAATTTCTCAGACTCAATTTAACAATCTCCTTGTTATAAATATTATGGTCTACAGGAAATATAATGAGTCCTTTGCAGTTATTCTGAATAGCCGTTTGAATCATTTCTTCTTCCAATTTTTGATTACATGCAGTAACCATAATACTCAGTTTAAGCTTGTTTTCTTGTAAAAATGCTTGTACCCCTTCTGCTATCTTCGCAATAAATTGCCCTTGCACACCTGGCACAATGAGGCAAATCGTCGGGCTTTGTTTTTCTTCCTCTAATCGGTCTAGCTGGTTAGCCTTTGCAGTAATAAAAGTTCCCTTCCCTTGACGTCTATAGACAAAACCATCTTTTTCAAGAGAGAGTATGGCATTCTTAGCCGTAATGCGACTTGCACCAAACTTTAAGGCTAACTGATTCTCTGATGGCAGCTTAAAATCAGGTGTTTCTTTGTTCTTCTCGATGACTTCTAATAAATACTTTCTAATCCGAATATATAGTGGTTCAAAATCACTCATTTTGACCTCCCTTTTTATCTATATCAAGTATATCAAGTTTATGTATTTTTTATCCAAGTTCCATTGATTATAAGCTAGTTTTACTCTAAAATCTACCTTATCAAGACTAATAATAACTGTTTAGGAGACTTTACTATGAAACAAACAAAAAAAGCTCATGTTATCTCTCATACACATTGGGATAGAGAATGGTACTTACCTTATGAAAAACATCACATGTTACTCATCGAGTTCATGGATACTTTAATGGATACTTTAGAAAACGATCCAGAATATAAAAGCTTCCACTTAGATGGTCAAACAATCATTTTAGAAGACTACCTTCAAGTAAGACCTGACCGCCGCGCACGTCTTACAAAACTCATTCAAGAAGGCCGTATCATCATCGGACCATGGTATATCCTTCAAGATGAATTCCTTACAAGCAGTGAAGCAAACGTACGTAATATGCAAGTAGGTCATGATGATGCCAAAGAATATGGTAGTGACATCGTGTGCAAACTTGGCTACTTCCCTGACTCATTTGGTAATATGGGCCAAGCACCTCAGATGTTACAACAAGCTGGTATCGATACAGCAGTATTTGGACGTGGTGTAAAACCTACAGGTTTCAACAACGAAGTAAGTGGTGAAGAGTTTGAATCACCATATTCAGAAATGTACTGGGAAAGTCCAGATGGCTCTAAAGTACTTGGTGTACTTTTTGCAAACTGGTACAGCAACGGTAACGAAGTACCTACAGATGCTGAAGCACTCAAAACTTTCTGGGATAGAAAACTCGAAGATGCAGGTAAATTCGCATCTACTGATCACTTATTATTCATGAACGGTTGTGACCACCAACCAGTACAAACAGACCTTTCTTCAGCACTTAACAATGCCAAAGCGTTCTATGAAGACGTAGAGTTCATTCACTCTAACTTCAACGACTACATCAAAGCAATTAAAGCTGAGCTTCCAGATGACCTTGTAACAGTACACGGCGAACTTCGTAGCCAAAGAACAGATGGCTGGTATACACTTGCTAACACTGCTTCTGCACGTGTTTACCTCAAACAAATGAACGCTAAATGCCAGACTTTATTTGAAAAAGTAGCTGAGCCAGTTGCTACAATTGCTCACAAACTTGGTATGGAATACCCTCACCACCTCTTCACATACGGCTGGAAAGTGCTTATGCAAAACCACCCACACGATAGTATCTGTGGTTGTAGTGTAGATGAGGTACACCGTGAGATGGTATCTCGTTTTGAAAAAGCTGAGCAAGTTGCTCTTCACATTATTGAAGAATGTATGACATACATCAAAAACGCTCTTGATACAATCAAGTTCAAAAACATCCACGAAGAAGCACTTCCATTCTTCGTCATCAACCCAACAGGTCACGCTAAATCAGGTTTAGCTGAAATCCCAGTTAACCTTTGCCAAATGTACTGGAGACCAGATTACTTCAGACAAGCAATCAATGATGCAAGAGATTGGGAAGTTCCTGCTTACAAAATCGTAGACGAAGACGGTAATGAAGTAGCTGGTGAAGTGGTATCACTTGGCCTACACTTTGATTATGACCTTCCAAAAGATAAGTTCCGTCAGCCTTACATGGCTCAAAAAGCAAAAGTTATCGTTGAACTTGATAAGCTTCCTGCTTTCGGACTCAAAAAACTTGCACTGATTCCTGTGACAGAAAAAGCTGAAAACACTTCAAGCCTTATCGTAAACGGTGATACACTTGAAAATGAATTCTTAGCTGCTAAAGTAAATGCTAATGGTTCATTAACAATCACTCACAAAGCTACAGGTCATGTATTTGAAGAACAATGCATCTACGAAGACCACGGTGATATGGGTAACGAATACATCTACATGTGTCCAAAAGAAGAAACACCTGTGACAACTAAAAATGCTAAAGCAACAGTGAAAATTGTTAAAGACCTTGCTCATGTAGCTGCTATCGAAGTGACAACTGTAATGGATATTCCTAAATCATTAGAGCCACTGATCGAACAAGAAATGAAAGAGCTTATTGGCTTCACAACAAGAAAATCTCAACGTGTGGATGAAACAGTTGCTATGGAAATCGTAACAACTTATACACTTGAAAGAACTGCTAGAGGCATCAAAGTTAAAACAAACTTTGATAACCAAGCACTTGACCATAGATTACGTGCATTATTTACAACAAAAATCGCTACACCATTCCACTATGCAGACTCTATCTTCGAAGTTGCAAAACGTAACACAGAAGTTAGCAAAGAGTGGAGAAACCCTTGCAACGCACAACACCAACAAAACTTCATCAATATCCATGATGAAAACATTGGTCTTACAGTTGCTAACAAAGGTCTTAACGAATACGAAGTTCTTCGCGATGGCCAAAACACAATCGCTGTAACACTTCATAGAGGTATGAGAGAGCTTGGCGACTGGGGTGTATTCTTAACACCAGAAGCACAATGCTTAGGCGCACAAGAAGTTGAATTTGAAATCATCCCTCATGGTAATGAAGAAGATATGCTTCTTTCTTATATGGAAGCTGCTCAGTTCCCAGTTCCATTTGCAGGTATGCAAGCAGACCTTGCTGAAGGTACAATCAAAGAAGTAGCCCCTATCATCGCTCCAAAAGCT
Source organism: Cellulosilyticaceae bacterium (assembly GCA_051647765.1). Classification (GTDB taxonomy): domain Bacteria; phylum Bacillota; class Clostridia; order Lachnospirales; family Cellulosilyticaceae; genus JBOFEH01. The sequence goes on from JBOFEH010000203.1 coordinate 16,810, forward strand.
GATTTAGGTCTTATGTACTCATCTATGAAAGTAAGCAAAGACTCTGGTGATATCGCAGTAAGATACTACTCTGTAGTAAACCGCAATACATCACTTACACTTGATAGTGAGATGCCTATGTATACATCTAACTTACTTGAAGAAAAATTTGGTGCAGTTGCCAACAATACAGCAACTGTAACACCATACCAAATCGCAACATTTGGTTTTACTCAAAAATAATCACCTAAACAAATAAGGAGGACCAAATGGTCCTCCTTATTTGTGGTTAATTAACTGAATATATTAAATACTACTCTATACTTTTGCCACAAAACCATTTAATATTATACTAGTTACATTATTTTAAGGAGGCAGATATTATGGGTCAATATCGTATTATCACTTCTCCCCCTCATAAGACAATGTTCATTAAAGTAGAAGGGATTTTCACTATATTTGATGGTGAAAATTTCATTACAGACTTTAACCGCGAACTCTCTAAAATTACACCATCCGAGTATACATTAGCTTTTGATTGCACTTATTTAGGTGTCACATCGGCACCGACACTATTTAAATTAGAGGAGTGCTTCGCACTCTATAAACAAGCGGAATTTGCTAACATCACATTTGATACAGGTGGCAATTCCGTATTAGGCGCTCAGCTCACCCAGCTTAGCAAACACTTTAAACTTCCACACTATAACGTGTACTAAAAAAACAAGCACTTTCAACTTTAGAAGTGCTTGTTTTTTTGTCTTCAGTTATTGTGCTACTACAACAAACTGTATTCCCTTCTGATGCCACTCAATTTTATTAAATCCTGCGTCTTCTAATAATGTCACCATTTCTTCTTTAGAATACATTCTCACATCGCCAGATCGCAAAAGGGGAAATATACTATTTGTAATCTGTCTTACGCCAAACGGTATACTAAAATCAGCAATATATAACTTCTTATTATCCTTAAGTACCCTCTTAATTTCAGCCAAAGCTTGTTCTGGATCTGGTATATGATGAAATGCCCCCACTATTGTTATTGCATCAAAATATTTTTCTTCATAAGGCAAGACCTCAGCAACACCCACCTCAAATCGCATAAAGGGATATCGTAGCTTTGCTTTCTCTATCATCTTTTCCGATACATCAAGCCCGAATCCGTGGACTAACTGCTTATCACTTAAGCGCTTTAATAAATCCCCTATACCACACCCTATATCAAGTATACAGTTACCTCTTTTTAGCTGAATAACTTCTATCAGCTGGTCTTTTAATCCTGCAGTTGCTTTCCAATCCAGGGTCTTCGTGTAGTGTTTGGCCTTATGATTATAGCTCTGTCTCGAATTTTCATGGTATTTGTCCACTCTTTTCTCCCCTTTTACATCTATTTACTATTATTTTATCTATTTATCTGTCCTATTTAAACACTTTTTCAATAAAATTTTAATCTTATTTAAAATTTTTATTGAACTTTATGATATAACATATTAAAATAATATTAATATGTTATATCATATACTTTTAACTAATCTATTTCATATTCGGAGGAACTACAATGCTCGATAGAAAATGGCAAATCTATGTCGTACATCATTCACACACAGATATCGGTTACACAGATTTACAAGAAAAAATTCTTTTTAATCATGTCGACTATATTCGTGAAGTTTGTAAATTTGATAACCCTGATTTTAAGTGGAACTGTGAAACATATTACTGTGTTGAAAGATTCTTTGAAGAAGCAACAGATGCTGAAAAAGAAAAATTCTATCAATGTGTTAAAGCAGGCACAATCGGATTATCAGCTAACTACCTTAACTTTAACGACTTAGCTGATAAAGCAGTTGTTTCAAAACGTACAAAAGAAATGGTAGACCTTTTTGCCGCACAAAACATCGATGTTAAATCAGCTATGAATGCCGATATTAATGGTATTTCACTAGGACAATTAGATGCTTACTTAGATAATGGTATCGAGTTCCTTTATACAAATATCCACTGTCACCATGGTATGTATCCACTTTATCAAAACCAAAAACCTTACTTCTGGGAAAATAAAGCAGGCAAAAAAATGCTTGTTTGGAGTGGCGAACACTACAACCTTGGAAATGTATTAGGTCTTGTACCTGCTAAACATGCTAACTATATGACAGAAACATACTTAGGAAAAGAAAAACCAGCTTCTCCTTTAGAGTCTCTAAAAACAAATTTATATAAATACTTAGAAGAATGTGCTGAGTACGGCTATGCTTACAAGTTCATGCCAATCAGTGTATCTGGTGTATTTAGTGATAATGCACCTCCAAACATTGAAATTGCCAACCTGATTGCTGAATTTAATGAAGCTTATAGCAATGAAGTTGAAATCAAAATGGTAACACTTGAACAACTTTATGCTGCAATCAAAGATGAGCTTCAAGATGTAGAAACACATACAGGTGACCTTAACGACTGGTGGGCACATGGTGTAGGTAGTACACCTTACTCTGTAAAACATTACAAAGAAGCACAAAGAACGTATCACTTATGTGAGCGTCTTGACCCAGATAACAAGTGGATACGCGCAGACTTCCAAAGAGAAGCTGAAGAAAATTTACTTGTATTTGCAGAACACACTTGGGGCCATTCTTCAACAATTACAAATCCTTACGATACAATGGTTCAAAACCTAGATATTCGTAAGACTTCTTATGCTTCAAAAGCACATGAAGCTTCTGCAAAAATGCTAACACGTATTCTTCATGCTAGAGGCGACAAACTCAGATACTATGACCGTGAGGGTAAAATCAAAGCCATCAACGTATCTGGACTTGCTGGGGAGCAAGTGGTTGAAGTGTATATCGAAGTATGGGGATTTGATGGAATAGAAATTAAATCACCATCTGGTGATATTCTTCCTGCTCAAACATCAAGCCATCCACGTGGTGTACTCATTACTTTCGTTGATACTTTCGCTGTCGGAGAAGAAAAAGTCTATACTTACCGCGAAGTGGCTAAAGAAGCACCAAAATCAACTTCACGTATTGCTTATGTTGGTTCTGAACGTATTAAAGACATCGTTAATACCTTTGACCCGGTAAGTTATACACTTCCTTACGGTATTGAGAGTGACTTCTTCAAGATTTCTTACCAAGTTGGTGAAGGTATTACTTCTTTCTACAACAAAGCTGAAGGCGTAGAAATGTTAGTAGATGGGGATGCAAAATTCTTCACTCCTATCTACGAGAAAACTGAAGTAAGAACAAATACTTATTCTGAACGTAGCATCATGGGCCGTAATATTCGTGGGCTTCATGCAGAAAAATTCATTGGCCAATTAACAGACCTTAAAATTATCGACAATGGTCCTATCTTCAAAACCATTGAATTAACTTACAACCTTGAAGGAACTTTCCATAGCTCTATTGTTATTAAGATGTTTAACCACTTACCTCTTATTGACTTCAAATACAAGCTTGCAAAAACACTCTCTACAGATGTAGAAAATGTATTCCTTCCATTAACATTAAACTTACCAAATACTGAGCTTTACTTAGACAAAGGTGATGTACCTATGCGTCCAGGTATCGACCAACTTCCAGGTACATGTATGGAGTACTACCTTCTTGATAACGGCATTGTTTATACTGGTGCCAAGCACAATGTAGCGATTCAAACACTTGACTCACCTATGGTTTATATGGGTGACCTTAAACACCATGAAATCTTACTTTGCGATAACAAAGTCGAAAACAACCAAAGACCTGTGTATTCATGGATTATGAATAACATTTGGGAAACAAACTTCAAGATGGACTTATCAGGTATTACAGAATACTGCTACCGTCTATCATTAACTGATCACCAAGATGCTGATGCTGCTTTTGAGAGCCTCAAAGGTACAGGATTCGGTGCAGTTGCTTTTATGACAAAATAATATTAATAGATACCCCCTGCCAACTATTTGACAGGGGGATTCTTAAACAACTCAAGGAGGCTATTCATATGAATAATGCAGATATCAAAAAAGTTCATGTCGTGTTTAAAACCCATTTGGATATTGGCTTTACTGATATGGGATCTAACGTACTAGATCGTTATCTGAATCAATTTATTCCCCAATCTATCGACCTTGCGCTTTCTCTTAACACAGAAAACGACAAAAAGTTTATTTGGACAGTAGGATCTTACCTTATTGACTACTATCTCAAAAATGCCACTACTGAGCAAATCGACAAACTTGATGAAGCTATTGCTAAAGGCTATATCAGATGGCACGGTATCTCTTGTACCACACATACAGAGCTCATGGATGGTGATTTATTCGCCTACAGCTTAGAGATTGGTGCCAAACTAGACCGTAAATATAACATTCAAACGATTGCCTCAAAAATGACAGATGTACCAGGCCATACTATTGGTATGCTCCCTCATCTTGCCAAACAAGGCATCCAATATATGCACATTGGTGTCAACCCTTCTTCTAGAGTACCTGACGTACCAGAAGTTTTCCTTTGGAAACATGGTGATTCAGAACTTATCGTCCACTACTCTAGCCAATATGGCTTGCCACTTGCTATTGATGGCTTCGAAGAGGCTCTTGTATTTGCTCATACTGCTGATAACTTAGGTCCACCAACAGCAGCGCAAATCACCCAGGAGCTTGATCGCATTGCCAAGCTGTACCCAAATGCTACTATTGAGGCTTCTACTTTAGATGCCTTCGCACAGAGTTTATTAGAGATTAAGCACAAACTTCCTATTATCGAAGAAGAAATCGGCGATACTTGGATTCACGGTGTGGGCTCAGACCCTCTCCGTATCGGTGCCTACAAAGAACTTTGCAACCTACGTCACAAGTGGCTTGCGGAAGGCTCACTAGATATTAATAGTCCTGAGTATGATGCCTTCATGATTAACCTCATTATGATTGCCGAGCATACCTGGGGTCTTGATATCAAGAAATATCTTGCAGACTTCAAGAACTGGTCCAAAGAAGACTTCCAAAAAGCGCGTCTTGAAGACAAAACAACACTTGAGCTTCTTACTTACCGTAATGCCCATATGCTAGGATGCATTGAATACGATATTAACAACTACCGCGGTGGTGTGTTTGATGGCTCTTACAAACATTATGAAAGCTCACATGAAGAGCAACGTGCTTATATTCAAGCAGCTATTACTTCACTTCCATTGCCCCTACAAGCAGAAGCACACGCTGCAGTAGCAACAATCAGTCCTGTTTATACTGAGGTAGAGGGTACACTCTTACCACCAAACCGTACCCATATGGTCAATGGCTGGAACGTACGCATTGGTGGTAATGGCCAGATTTACTACCTCGAACGTGATGGCAAAGTCTGGACAGATGGCGGAGAAATTGGCCTCCTTCAATATGAAGTCTTTGATGCAGTCAACTGCAAAACCAACTACTATCAATATAATCGTGACTTCTTCGCAACTTGTAGCTGGTCTGAAGGTGACTTCTCAAAACCTGGCCTTGAATTCGTAGAAGACCTCAAAAATAAATGCTATGATTTTGCAGCGGGTCTTATAACACAAGTTGACCACCAAATCTTCATCGACTTATACGGCGATAGTGAAGCCTGTGATAAATACGGTTCACCACGCAAGGCTCAGCTTATCTACACCTTCCTCGAAAACAAATTAGACATAGAACTCAAATGGTTTGACAAAGATGCTAACAGAATACCTGAAGCACTCTGGTTCAAATTCAACTTTGATGTTGCAAATCCAAACCGCTGGATGATGCACAAACTCGGCACACCTGTATCACCACTTGATGTAGTCCGTGGTGGTAACAGAAAACAGCACTGCGTTGAAAAACTTGTATACCAAGCAAGTGATGGTCAAATCATCCTAGGTAGTCTTAGTGCACCACTTGTCAGCATTGGCGGCCGTAATCTCTACGAGGCTGATGACCGATTTAATGATTTATCCAACGGTTTTTACTATGCACTATTTAATAATAGATGGGGTACTAACTTCAAAATGTGGTTTGAGGAAGACTGTGCTTTCAAATATGAAATCACTTTTACGCCAAATCTCTACAAATAAAAATACCGTTCTAGGGACTGTCTTCCCTAGAGCGGTATTTTTTAGAGTTTAGAACTCTCAGTATCAAGCTCTATTCGATCTATTTTTTTCCATCCATGGGTATTTACAAAATAACTCATACTCCCAAACACAGCATAAATAATCCCAAAAAACCTCAGTGTCATACATTCATATAAAGCAAACCCAATAAACTTTAGATAGCCACTAACAGTATAGCGATAGCCATATCTCCTAAGTACAATCAGCACCACTAAATCCTGTAGCAATCCTGTAATGGCCGCTGTCACCAACATAGATACAAGGGCCAATATCCCCATCTTTGGAGAGAGTAAAATGAGTAATGGAATCATAATAACAGAGAATGACACCAATGTCCCTAGTATAAAGGAGTCAAATAATAAGTACATAGAGGTCAAGAAACTAAAGTTTTTAAATAAATCATCCCAGTAATAAATCACACAATCTATAAAAGCTCTTTGCCATCTAAATCTCTGGTTAAAGAGATTTTTAAGATCACTAGGGCACTGTGTATAACAAATTGCCTCTGGCATAAATGTCATTTTTTCTTTTTTATTATTCTGCTTCATATACTTTTGTACTTTGAGGGTAATATCCATATCTTCCCCTACGGTCTGCCTAAAGCCATCCACATTAAATAGTACCTCTTTACGAAAAGCACCAAAAGCACCTGCGATGACTGTAATGGCATTAAAACATGAGTGTGTGTATTTATTTAAACAGAACCCACACAAATACTGTATAATCTGATGCTTGACCAAGGCATTCGCATGCTTAAGTGATGGTTTATACCCATTACCATGCTTTTCAAACCCTTGTATAATATGAACCAATCCCCCAATAGCTATTACATTTTGCTCATCAAATCCTTGATTAATATACATTAGTGAATTTTTCTCTAAGACACTATCTGCATCTAATGTAATGACTATATCATGTCCACTATAGTCAATTCCCGCATTTAAAGAATCTGCCTTGCCCCCATTATACTTATCAATCACATAAATATTATGGTATTTTCTAGAATGATAAAACCCCTTAACTTGCTTGTAATCTAATTTTCCTTGACATACTCTCTCTTCTCCTTCAAGCTCTAGCATCTGTGATAGAAGTTCCATTGTTAAGTCTGTTGAACCATCGTTAATAATGATCACTTCATGATTCTGGTAATTGACATTAACCATACTCTTGATACACTTTTCTACTACCAACTCCTCATTATAAGCTGGTACCAATACCGTTAGCCCCTTTTGTTCTTTTTCCAGTATACTTTTTAAGTTATTTCTAGGTTTCTCCTTCAACAGTGGAACAGCAATATAAATAACCTGAAAAATAATAAATAGTATCAATAAAATGAGATACACACTTATTCCCCCTTAATAAAAAATTGATTAATGCCTATTATATTAATTCTTTTTACTTTAATCAAATTCTGTAATCAAAAAAAATTTTGTTAATTTTACACATATGACTCAAGTCTTTTTTATTATTTTTAGATTATTTTTAAACAAATTTATTTTTTATACTATAGTTTCAAATTGTGTTTCATTTTTTATACCTATTACTTCCATTTTTTACACTTATATTTTTGTATACTTTATATTATATTAAATTTTTTATCTTTTTTGACTTTTTTGTTTTTCTGTATATACTTTGTATCATACTTAATATACGAGGTGATGATATGCAAAATGTAAAATCTAAAACAAGAATTGTTTACCTAGATGTTCTAAGGGTTGTATCTATTATTGGTGTTATCGCTATACATACTGCTGCCACAGAACTCATGGACTTTAGTACATTTGGAGACAGTAGTTGGTGGTATGCCAACGTACTTAATGCTTTTGTTAGATTTGCTGTTCCGGTGTTTTTTATGCTTAGTGGCGTCCTTATTCTTAGCAGTCCTAAAACCGCTAATATATCCAGTTTCCTTACATCACGTGTACTCAAAATAGGAATACCTTTTCTTATCTGGTCTGTTATCTATTCTTTTATTAAAGAAACCTATATCCTAGGGCATTCTATTACATTGATTAGCTTCCTTAAGACCATTTTCATCAATCTGCTCACGGACCAATCTTATTATCATCTATGGTTTATTTATGATATTTTTATTATGTATCTTATTTCTCCTTTACTCAAAAAACTCGTTGACCACTGCTCCGACCAAGAAATGACATACTGGTTAGGCCTATGGTTTATTGCGACTACTGTATACCTTAGTATTCAACAGTTTACCTCTATTATAGGAGGCTCTGATGCTATTTATATCCACATTCTCAACATACCTTTTGTCTTTGGTTTATCTGGTTACTATATTTTAGGCTACTACCTTAATACCAAACAGTTTTCTAAGAAATTCAAAACGATACTCTATAGTCTTGGTTTGCTTTCTATAGGTGTTACAATTTTTGGCACTTACATCATTTCTAGTTCTCAAAACGCACTTAATGAAACGCTCTATGCCAACCTTTCTTTACCTACATTTCTGACAGCTCTCGCACTATTTATCTGGGCAAAAGACGTCGATTGGAACAATCGTTTAACAGATAGTTTCCAAAACCTTTTATCTCTTATTAGTGATGCAAGTTTAGGTATTTACCTCATTCACATTGTTGTTATTATAAAACTCTCTAGTACCTTAAATTTTATACTTCCTGTTTCATTCATACTTTATCTGGTTGCTATGATTGTTCTAACTTTTGCTTTTAGTTTCTTCTTAGTCAAATTAATCCGCCTTATTCCTGTTATAGGAAAATACTTAGTCTAATACTAGCGAGGTCTATTATGTTAAAAAAGAAACGTCTATGGATTGCCTTACTACTTATTTTAATTCTGTTTATACCCGTTACTCTTAAATTAGTCTGCCCCAAAAAGAACTATATTAGAGCAACCTACCTTCCTCTTTACAAAAATTGGTCTGCTGAGTCTATTGAAGGGGATTATCTAACCCATATTTACCTTGCCTTCGCTACACTTGGTCCCGACTTCTCTGTAAGCTTCAATCCACATCCTTCTCTCAATCTTAAACAAGAAATCGAAACACTCCATACCCTTTACCCTGAGCTTAAGATTAATGTTTCTATAGGCGGCTGGGGGGTAGATGGTTTTTCACAACTTGCAGCTACTCCTGAAACACGCAAGCTTTTTGCCGATAATGTCATAAAGCTTCTTAAAGAATACAACTTAGACGGTGTGGATATTGATTGGGAATACCCCGGCCAAAGCTCTGATGGACTCATTACTTGTAGCCCTGATGATCCTCAAAACTTTGTCCTGTTACTTAAAGAGCTGCGTCTAGCCTTAGATGCTCACGCATCTACCAATGCCTATGAACTCTCTATCGCTGCCCCTATGTCTGACTGGGCATTAGAGTCTCTTAATATCGCTGAGGCAGTCACCTATGTAGACTATATTCACCTCATGGGGTATGACTATATCGGTGCATGGTCCCTCACCACAGGTCATCATAGCAATTGGAACAAAGACAAACACTCTCCAACCACACTCAATAGTTCCGAGGGCATCAACCGCTACCTCACAGTCTGCCCACCCGAAAAGCTTATTTTAGGCATACCAGCTTATGGCTATGGTTGGTCTGGTGTCCCCCCTCAAGACAATGGTCTATACCAGATCGCCAAACAAGCCCTCTCTCCTAACGAGATGGATTTGTCCTACAGCACAATCATTAAGACCTATACCTCCGAAAAGGGGTTTCAAACCTATTGGGATGATACTGCCAAGTCATCCTATCTCTATAACGGTGATATTTGGATTAGCTTTGATAATCCCTTTTCAATTACTTACAAAGCTGACTGTATCAAATCACTAGGCTTAGCCGGAATGATGTATTGGGAATACACCCAAGATGATACTGGTGAACTTCTTCATACAATATTTGATGCCCTTCATTAAGGGTATAACTAAAAAAGGATGATACTATAACCTTATAATTTATAGTATCATCTTTTTTTGAACTACTATCCTAGAATATTAATACGAACGCTGCAATTAATATTCCCGCCGCAGCAACAATCGCTGTTACTTTTTCCTTCTTCACTTCGTGTAAGATTTGCTCCTCTGACTTTACAGAAAGCATAGAGGTTTTGTTAGCTACATGAGCTCTCCCTAAATAAAACTCACTCCCCATCTTATAAAGCTCACCTAATACATATAGTGGCTGGTTCTGTCTCAAAATAGACTCTTTGAGCCTAAACCCTAGGAAATTAGAGCCCCCCTGGAAACCACTAAAATACTGCCTTGCAAAAGGTGAGCTCTTTTGTTCAAAGCGGTCACATCCTGCTGTTAAATCACGTACCTGTTCAAAACTCCCCATATCTATGTAAACTCTTTGTTCACAACTTCCATCTGTTATGCCTATCATCTCTGCACTCACTTCACTTGCTAGCTCATGCTCTGTCTTGGAGGTTCTGGTACGCTTATTCCCCTTGTTATCATAGGAAACATGGGTCTCCTGTGTTACTGAATAACTCCTATTGGTATAAAATATAGCATCCTGCCCACTAAATGGTGCTTTCAAAACTTTATCCCCTTGAGCATTCCCTTTGATCTCTACGTAATGTCTATATGAGGGGTCTGATTGTGCCATCTCTTCAAAAACTTCTAGAGCATCTTTAAGCGAGGTCGTCTGGGTATAACCGATATCTAAGCTTTTGGCATCTGCCTTTTTGAATGCATAGAATACATAGCCTACGCAGCCGCACAATACGACTACAAAAATAATCCATTCCATTTTTTCACCCTTTACCCTATCTTAAGGCTCCATTTCTTTCATCAATCTTGCAAGTTCATCATCTACAGCACTATTTTTGGCAAGTTCTTTGAACTCGTCTTTTGCAAAAGTAGTATCCCCTGAGATATCACTAAACGCCTGTGCCTCGGCTTCTGTACTTTCAATTTTACGTTCCATCTTTTCCATCTTTGAAAAAGCACTAGAACTATCTGTCCCGCTAATAGCAACGGCAATATCTTTTTGTGCCTCTGCAGTACGTGCTCTTGCAATCAAAATGCTTTGCTGTGACCTTGCTTCCTCTAATTTGTTGCGTAGCATCTCAACTCTTGATTTAAGTTCTGTCACTTGAGTATGCATATGGTCGTAAGATGCTTGCAACTGAGTAATATTGGCATCTATATCTACTTTATTTTGAAGTGCTTTTTTGGCAAGCTCTTGATTCCCTGCCTTAAGAGCCAGTTTTGCTTTTTCTTCCCACTCAGTGGCTGTTTTCTTGGTTTTTTCTAACGTATTAAGTGCTGCTTTCTCACTGGCCATAGCCTGACCCAATGCCTGTGTTGCTTGACCTACTTGCTTTTCCATGTCAATAATAGACTGCTTAATCATTTTTTCTGGATCTTCCGCACGGTCAATCATATCATTCACATTCGCCTTAAACAAATCACCTATTCTTCCAAATATAGACATACTTATTCCCCTTTTCTATTAATTAATTTTTAGACTTAGCAAATAGCCCCCTTGCCATCAACCCTACACCACCTACAATTGAACCAAACATCAAAATATAGTTAAATAAACTCGTTGACCGAAATACAAGACGAACACTCATTATAATTGTAAGCAAGATAATGGCTATCCCTATAAACACAATAAATTTTGCAAAAAAAGATTCTGGATTATAAAATAACATCCCAATCCCTATGAGCAAAGGTATCGTTACAGTCCCACCAGGCAAGGCGAATCCACCTATATGCCATGTATACCAAGATGTTTGAACAGATGTTATTTGAAACACCATATATACACCTAGTATAGCCAACACCAATCCCCCTAGAAATGATTTTAAATCTCCTGTTGGAGCCGACTTTGGATAATCCCCTGTCTTTTTTGGATTTGATTTAAACAATACAGTACCTCCCTTCCCCCTACATCTTTATTATATTTAGTTTTTTGTATAATTCTATTTATTCTGTTATTTAATCATATCATTTAAACACCAAAAAAATCAAGTATTCTTGGGAATACTTGATTTTTTGCACTTCAATCTTTGACATATTTAACAAGCAGTAGCATCAGAACATACATAAACCCAGCAAATATAAATGTTCCACTCATACCATAGAACATGATTAATAATCCGTCCTTGATCACCCTAACCTACCCCCTCTATAATAATAACGATAAGATGAGTCCCCCTACAATAACCGAAGCAATCTGACCTGCCACATTTGCACTAATAGCTTGCATTAATATAAAATTATGTGGATCGTCTTTCTGTGCTAATTTTTGCATCGTTCTTGCAGACATAGGAAATGCAGATATCCCTGCTGCCCCTACCATAGGATTAATCTTATTTTTTACAAATAGGTTAATGACCTTAACAAATACGGCCCCACCTATTGTATCAAATACAAAGGCGATAAGGCCCATCCCTAGAATCATAAGTGTTGCTGGAGCCAAGAACTTCTCAGCAGTCATAGTCGCTGCAATAGAGATCCCTAATAATATCGTTACAATATTGACCAGTTCATTCTGAGCGGTTTGACTTAAGCGGTCTACTACGCCAGACTCTTTCATTAAGTTCCCAAACATCAAGAATCCGATAAGTGGAATAGATGTTGGTGCGATGACTCCCGCAACCAAAGTAACGATAATAGGAAACATGATTTTAACTTTTTTAGAGACTTTTTTCTCACTATAAGACATTCTAATTTGACGCTCTTTCTTGGTTGTTACAAGTCTAATTGCAAAAGGCTGAATCAGTGGCACTAATGCCATGTAAGAATAAGCTGCTACAGATATAGGGCCTAGTAAATCCGGTGCTAATTTATTAGCTACATAAATGGATGTTGGTCCATCTGCCGCTCCTATAATACCAATAGATGCTGCTTCTTGGAGAGTAAATCCCATGCATAACGCCAGGACTAGTGTTAGAAAAATCCCAAACTGTGCTGCTGCTCCAAAGAATATCATAGACGGTCTTTGCAGTAATGCCCCAAAATCAATCATTGCACCTATCCCAATAAAAATAAGTAATGGAAATAACTCCGTATGTATCCCTAACTCAAACAAATAATCTAATACACCGCCACCACTAGCGCCCGAAAACGGTATATTGACCATAATCACCCCAAATCCCATTGGCAACAGCAGTGTCGGCTCATACTGCTTGGCAACCGCCAAATAAATAAGTATGATGCCTATGCCAATCATCACTAATTGCCCTAGTGTAATGTTTGTAATAACTGCAAGCACATTATCCATAATCCATCCCCTACTCCTTATAGTATTTTAATTCAATATATGATGATACAAGTGTTCTCATTCTGATTATATTTTCAATCTATTCATATATTTTTAACGACTACAACACTTCCAAATAAGGGGGTTTTAGAGTAATATATACTATAATACACTTTTATAGTAAGAGGTAGACCATGAACTTATTTCCTTCTATTAATATTAATATCGCTGCAATGATTATACTTTCTATTCTCCTTTTCCTAAGCCACAAAAAACGTCATTGCTCTTGTAACCAACAGCATTTTAAGATTTTTAGCTGGTTAACTACCTTTACACTTATTATTTTAATTCTTGAAGTTTGCTCACTTGTACTAGAACTTAATCACCAGTCATCACTGATTCTCTTATCACTTTTAGTGAATACACTCGGATTTATTTTGGCTCCTATCATTACACTTATTCTCACACTCCAACTCAAAACTTGGCTTAGCTTACCTTATCGGCTCAAGCCCTTATGTATCCCTGTATTTTTAAACCTTATTGTATGTGTCATTAATATGGGCTATCCCCTTATCTTTTCGATCACACAAACCAATGCCTACCACCGAATGCCTTTCTTCCTCTTTCCACCATTATGTTGCTATATTTATATTGCTTATAACTTGATCCTTCTCATTAGACACCGTCATCAACTCAGTCTTGGTGAATTCATGATTTTTGTAAGCTTTGTCATACTGCCTTCCACCGCTTCTCTTGTCCAAGTTTTTGATGGTACCATTTTAATAAGCTGGAGTGCTTGTGCCGTTGGCCTCATACTCTTTTATATCTATTTGCAAGAATTCACACTTACTCAAGATGCCCTTACGCATGCCCAAAACCGCTTAGGTTTTGAAACAAAAGTCAATTGTCTCCTAAATAATTATTCTCCTTCCTTTGCTATGGTACTTATTGACTTAGATGAATTTAAATCAATCAATGATATCTATGGACACCTAGAAGGGGACCATGCACTCATTACCCTTGTTCATCTTATCAAAATCACCTTTCATCATTTAGGTAGTGTCTTCCGTATAGGAGGTGATGAATTTGTTATCATCGTTGCCACTACTGATCTTATGTTATTAGAGCAAAAGCTGAAAGAACTCACCCATAAATTAAATACCTATAATAGCACCAGTAACAAACACTATAAAATTAAATTTAGTTATGGTTATGACGCATACGATTCTCGATTTACATGCTTTGATGACTATATGACTCACCTAGACATGCTTATGTATGACCAAAAAAACATCAAAAAGAATATTAATTAAGAAAAGAGACCCCCTACATTCAAGTAAGAGGTCTCTTATTGCCTTGATAAAGTAAAGCTCAATCTTACATACTTCATTTGATAAGATTTCGCCGGTGGTTTATAACTCAAAAACTTTTGGTGTTAACTGACTTTGGGTAGCTCCCATTCAATAAGTTTTGAGTGCTATAATGCCAACAACTACTCCATAGACTTACCGTTAGACAATGTGTAAAATACAAGAGCCTTGATTTAACGAGGCAGTTTGTATTAGGTTGTGATAACTCTTTTAAATCAGTCCGCTAAAGCATTCTAGTCTCCAAGGGTATCATCTCCTAAGTCCTTTTATACAGCTTATGTTTCACACTGCTGCAAAACATCTTCTGTATGACATTATTATGTGCTTTTAGTATTATTTCATGCACATTATTTTTGGGTATTTTTTACCAAATTTCTAGTTCCTGAACTCATTCCTGATTTAAACCCATTTGCAGCGTTTTTGGCATCTCTTGTGTTATCGATTTTACTCTGCATAGATGATTCTAGTGATTTGTGTTTACCCATTATACGAATCTCCTTTAACGATACATATTAACTAAATCGGATCCCTAGGCTCTTTTACTCCTCAAAAGGAGGTATGAAGCTTTCACTTGCAGTTTCTCCTTCTTGAATAAATGCATTTTCTATCCCTAAATGCACAGCATAGTCCACCAAATATTCATAGTGTTTTGGATTAAGATATTGATTTAGTCTAGGATAGTCTTTCACAATTTGTAAGGGTGTATACTGATTCATCAAACTCATATAAATTTGATTGTTATAGGTTCGATGTAGATACTCTATAATTTTCTTGGAATCAAACATCTGGCCTGGGAGTATTAAATGCCTCACAATAACTCCTTTTGTCATCATTCCCTCTTCATCAAAGGATACTTCCCCTACCTGTCTTACCATTTCCGCAATAGCTGCTTTTGCACACTCTGCATATCCAGGTGCATGGGAATAAGCTTTGGCATACTTCTCCTTAATATACTTAAAATCAGGGAGATAAATATCAATCCATCCCTCTAATAATTTGAGTGTATCTACCGTCTCATAACCGCTACTGTTATAAACAATAGGTATGGTAAGACCCTTTGTTCTAGCCTGCTTAAGTGCCTCTATAATTTGTGGTACATAGTGTGTAGGGGTTACGAGGTTAATATTATGAGCCCCCTGCCTTTGCAATGCCACAAAACCCTCAGCTAGCTCTTCTATATTATAGATTTTGCCCTTACCCCCTGTACTAATCTGGTGATTTTGGCAAAACACACATCTTAGAGTGCAATGAGAAAAAAACACCGTTCCTGATCCTCTTTCTCCAGATAGACAAGGCTCCTCCCAATGGTGCAATCCTACTCTGGCTATTTTCACCTCTATGCCCGCCTGACAAAACCCTTTATGCCCTATTTGCCGATTAACACCGCAACGTCTAGGGCATAGTTCACACTTTTCTAACTGCATCATTTCTGAATCGCCCATGCCTTAAGATTTTGGCACTTATACTTACTTGCAAGCCACTTGACTATCAAAATACTTGCAAGCCCTACCAAGCTGGCAACAGTTCCTCTTAGTGCCACCATCATATCAAGTCCCCCTGTAGACTGTACGTGTAATATGTTTTGGATTGTATTGGCAATAAAATGAGCTGCGATTGGTGTCCACAGGCTATTGGTTTTCTCAAACATATATCCCCACACCACAGCAAAAGTACACGTTCCTAACAATAGCACCACCCCATTCATGACAGCTCCCATGAGGCTTTGCTGACCTGATAAGTAGTATTTGAGTGGCCATACCAAGTGCCACACACCAAATAATAATGCCTGCAACATATTTGCCTTCCAAAATGTATAGCGAGACTTAAATGCTGGCAAGAATACACCCCTAAACAAGCCTTCTTCCATCAGGGCATTGACGACATTCCCTACGATGAGCCATAGGGCAAACAAAACACTCCCCGTCACACCCTGCTTAGGGTCAATGGCTGCCAAGATAAATTCCGGATTTTGGTTGCCCACTGCTAACACAATATACTCCGTAATATAGGCAATAAGGTACACCAGTAAGTTCACTCCAAACCCTATGATGATACACAAACCTATCTGATTTCTATGTAGCCCAATGGTCGCAAACTTTTCTTTGATGTAATACAGACACCCCAGTATAAGCACAAACCCTAGGAACTTTGAAATAATAATTTCGCCCCAAGCTTCATCAATTTTTAGGACAAAAATATCATTTAGTCTTAATAACAAACAAACTCCCAATAAAATAAAAGCAAGTTTGATTGGATGTTCTTTTAAATATTGTTTCATATCATACCCCTTTATTATCGTTATAGTTTTTCCTTACAATCCACGATATATCCTAATTGGTGTACTTCTAGCTCATAGGTTGCTACTTCTTTGACTTCTACTCTTGCACTAGGCACTGCTACTGAGTATCCACATTCACGTAACATAGGGATATCTAATAGGTCATTGCCCACATACATGATTTCCCCTTGTTTGATCCCTAGCCGCTCACATAGTTTTTGAATACCACTTTGCTTACTCACTCCTTTTGCCACAATGCTTGTACGTGCGCCTTGTGGGATGACTTCATAGTCTGTGTGCTCCTTAAGATACCTCTGTAATTCTAGAGATACCCTCCCTCTCACAAGCAATCTATATGGCCTATCTTCATGACTATATGTAGTGACATTGTGCCCTAACAAAGACGGAGGTAGCTCCGATAACACACTATATACTTCATAACCAGTAGGCTCATCTACAAGATGCGCACCACCTGCAAAACATCCTCCACTAAGCCCCCCCCTAATCTGTCTACACTTGTGCATAGCCTGCACATAAGTTAGCTCTGTCCCTAGATAAAGAGGTATATGCTTACCAATACGCCTTAATACCTCCTGAGTACGCTGAGTTATTTTGCCATCTGTTCCGGTCAGCGTCCCATCTACATCCAAGAAGATTGCCTTAGGCTCTACTTGATGCGGAACACGAAGCACTTGTTGCCCTCCAAAAAACTTCAACGGTTTGAGGTCTTGAAGGTGGGAGTATGCGAGGTAGCAATCACATCTTCTCCCTGAACAAGCTTGCAGCTTATCTGCCACCTCATTTGTATAGAGATTTCCTACAGGCTGTATCATACGATTACAGCGGCTCATATCCCCATTACTCTGCACAAAGAAGTGATTCACTCCCCCATTACAACTTCTCTTAGTACCTTGACTTCTTAGTTCAAGCTCAAACAGAGGATCTATCGCCCTAAATGCTATCATTTCCTGCTCTGTATAGGTCCTTCCCAAGCCATCCAGCTTATTGATCCACAAGTAGATATTATCAGGCAACAAATCTCTTAGAACCTGTATCTCCTGTAGACTCTCTGGATTACCTACCACTCCCACACTGAGTGCTATATGCCCTATCAAGCTCATTACTTGCCGTACAAATCTCTCTACAGTTACCATAGTGGGGTGATAAGTTGCCCACAAAGTCACCTTATCAAAATCTGCCCCTACATTCTCTAACAATTTGATAAAGTGCTCTAGATCTAGACTCAGATTGGTTTGACAGCCAACTCGCTCTATCTGGGTAAGTCGGCTCAGTCTACCGATTTGTTCTATATAATAGTCATAGTTCAAGGCTTCTCCATAGGGTGCAATAAGTACTTGTATTGGCTTTTCAAAACACGTGGTTTCTATCTTATGGACAAACCGTTCCAGCTGCTCCTGATCTCTTGCGATTGTCGTACGACTTACTGGATGCTTCCAAAAAGGGCAGTAATGGCAACTATAGTTACACGACCTCAGACTCCCCCTATAGGTCAAGACACTCGCCCTCTCTAGCATTTCTTCATCCTCATCTGTACTTCCTCTGATACCCAAAGTCCCAGTATCCAGTCAGACTGTCCCACGCCTTCTGTGGTCAGCTTCAACTTGCCTTGCTCTACTTTGGCTAGCCCTTCTCTTAGGAGTCTAGGTACGTATGGGTCCTCTGTCTCCAACTTCTCTCCAAACACTTCCTCATATTCTCTCAAATCTATACCTTGATAGTACCCTAGGTTCTTGATAATATAACGTCTTTTGATCTCCTCCTGACTAAGCCTATAAGCAGTTACCCCCTCTAAGAAGTCCTCCTTTTGGCTATAAGCCTTGATGATTTGCCTACAAGTATGCGGCTCTACCTCATAAGGTTCACAAAAATGAAGATTCCCCACATAACTTCTACCACCACAGCCTAATGCCAACATTTGTTCAAACCCACAGCTTCTGTGAGTTTCCTGTAGTCTTTTGGTAAATCGCCTCATGGATGTTTGGGTATAGCCCCGCTCTCCTAGTATCTCACACCCCCTAAGATACATCTGGTACTGTAAGGCTTCATCTATCACCATCTTCTGATACAATCCAGTATGCTCTCTAATATAAAGAGGGTATAAGAACATTTCATCTGCCCCATAATCAAGTGTCCGGCTTAAGGATGCCTCAAAACTCTCTAAGCTCTGCCCTGAAATCCCATAAATCAAATCCACATTAACCGCATCAAATCCCACCTTGCCTATAGCCTCTAGTGCATGATGGCACTGCTGCGTACTATGTCTCCTATAGAGACTATCAAGCTCTTCTTGAGCAAAAGACTGTATTCCTATACTGAGCCGATTCACACCTTTTGCCTTGAGATACTCTAGTTTCTCCCTACTCGTCTCATTAGGTGATGTTTCTATGACGAAATAACTATCCTTGATGACTATTGGCAGACAAGCTTCTATACACCCAAAGAGCTGTTCCATCTGAGCAATACTCAAAATAAGTGGTGTTCCTCCCCCTATCACCAAAGTAGTAAATCGCACATCCCTATCCTCTAGCAACTTCCCATATTGCACAATCTGACGGCACACCGCATCTACATATTGGCCCACCATCTCCTCTGACTGGGTAGCCACAGAGAACAAATTGCAATAACCACATTTACTAGAGCAAAAAGGGATATGTATATAAAGTGTCATCGCCCTATCTGCTAGCTCTCTCAATGCACCACCAATCATCTCCCTATCCATAGGTCTATAGGCACTTTTGTGAGGATAACTATACATATATTGATGATAACGTGATAATTTCTTCATCTGTAACTCCTTTTCTAGCCAAGTTTTTCTAAAATAAAATGCTTATAAGGTACTGTGTAGACGATTTCATGGGAAACATTATGGAAGTGATAGCCATCTTCGCCGTAGCAAGTCCCATGGTCAGAACACATCATTACCAACGTCTTGCCTCTCTTACGAAAGACATCAAAAAGCTGCTCTATACGTGCATCCACGTACTGAAGCGCTGCTGCGTGAGTTTCCTTACTATCATGCTTAGCTCCCTCTAAATAAAAGGCATTAGGATAATGAATGGCATCCACATTAACATACATAAAAACCCTCTGTTGGTCTGGAATCTCGCCCACCTTCTTCTCAATCAGATGGATCTGATTGTCAAAACTCTCCTTAACGATGCATCCAAAGGAAGGATTCCAATAACTCTTTTGGAACATAGCCGGGAATACTTTGCCGATGTCACTTCTCTTATCAAAGAACGCCACGCCACCTATACACATGGTCAGGTAGCCAACTTTGGCTAATCCCTCCACAAAAGTCGCTCCCTCAAAAGCAAAGGCACCCTCGGGTGACTTCCCTCCCATACCAATGTGTTTTGGGAAAAACAATAAATCTCTCTCCATCATAGGCATAGGTTCTGCTGGACTAGGCAAAAAACCAGCAAACATCGCATGATGCGAGGGATAAGTAAAGTTACCCGGTGCATGGCACTTTTGCCATGGTCCGTAGCTTGTTATACATGGCGTACGCCCCTCTCTCTCTTCTTCTATTGCCACATCATATCTCAGTGTATCAAGACATACGAATAAGATGTCATAGTCTCCTACTATTTCATTCATATCCATTGTCTGACGTTTACGCCTCTGCCCTATAGCCTCTATTGGCACTTCTCCTACGTGTTCTTGCGCCATCTTAATTCCTCCCCTATCACTTGAGATTTGTAAATACTATTCTCTGCAAAAATATCTTGGTAAATCAAGTCACCTTGTCCATTCACCTCTATCACCATCAACTTGCCCCCAGGTGTCATCAGTAGGTCTATCCCTGCACTATTTAGTCCCGAAAAACACCCTACTGTTTTCTCACAAATGTCCTGTATTTGTGCACGCTGCATTTCACTCATGCCTATCTCATCTAAGTCTAAAACACAGTTGTTCAGATGTAGATTGGTGATAGGACCCTTGCTCCCTCTTGCTATCATAAAGTCTACTTTTCCATACTGGTAGACCACCCTAAGGTCATAACTAAGACCATTAACACCTGCTTTTTGAACCCATTTCTCTAGTATCATAGGCTCTTTCAAACTACGATTAATTAATGGTTCAATCAGTTTATGCTCTGTTAACTTCTGCATCTGCTTGGTGTTATAGAGCTTATCCCCTTTAAGTACCATTGATGTATACAATACCTGCTGCTTGGTTCTAGGATGATAGCGATAAGCCATCACACCTGCTGCCCCTGCCCCAAAACGCGGTTTCATAAATACGCCGCCTATACGCTCGTGCGTCATAAGTGTTATCAATTGGTCATAACGCCCCACGCTGTCACTCAGCATTGGTGTTGTTGGTATCCCTGCCATCATGAGTTTCTCCTTACAGCCTACCTTATCCAACGTGCTCACAATTGCCTGTGGTGTATTAAGGAACCTATGCTCTATGCCTCGCCCTAACAGATTAAGTTTATCCTCATACCATGCCATGAGCTGAGCGATTTGAGTAATTTCTGTTTCCTCATAAGTAGGTGGGTCAATCTTGACCCACCTCGCATTTTGTATATGTTCTATCTTTGCATCCTCTAAGGTTACCTGCTTCACACCATACCCCAGTTCTCTTGCTGCCTTCTTAAAATAACAAGTTCTCTTGGTATCAGGCTCACCTATTAGCAGTATCTCCCTCACTACTCTGTCAGCAATGGCCAATTGCCATAATCCTCATCATTATCTTCTTGCTCCTCTAAGTCCACCTCAATAGGTAGCTTAGATAGTTTCTCCTTCATATCATCTGAAAGGAAATGGTGATGGAGATCTAATAACTTGAGATGACTAAGCTGTGCTTGATGCTCTAACAAAATCTTACCACCTACGTCAGACAATGTACCATTCGAGAAGTCTAATACTTCTAATTGCTGCACAATCCCACTAGCCATTACACGCTCTACAATCGCATCTTGTATGTCACTATTACCAATTCCTAAGTACTTCAAGTTACCAAATGAAGGGTTCCCAACTACCTTCGTAATATCCTCAATATCACCATCGAATCCATAATTGTCAATACCTATGTAAATATTGAGCTTCTCAAGTACAGGTAATTTTGCACTTGCAATTTCTTCAAGTACAAGCTTAGGTATTCCCCCACAAATAATCTCCAGCGACTTTAGCTTTTCATGACAAACCTCACCCAAAGTTAAGTTCTCACTCCCCTTAATTGTAAGCTCTTCTAAGGCTGGAAGTGCCTCCCAAAGCTTGCTGTAGTCACCTTGCTGAATCCAAGATACCTCACACTCTTCAAAAGTCATATCGCCAAAGAACAAATGCTTAATATGAGCAAACTTACTCTTGTTAGCTACAATCCCATCAATAATAGGCTGTATTCCCTCATCGAAACACTCACCCCAGCACCCTATAATGATTTCCTCTAGGCTACCTAGTTTAGGATCTTCTAGTATTTCCTCTAACATTGTCCCACTATCTTTAGATCCATCTTCGTAATCATCATAATCATACACATATTTTTTACTTATCATTTCATCCACCCCTTTTATTTACTACACAACTATTATAATTCATAATAGTTAAAAAATAAAAGGGCGTAAAAAAATTTCACTAGTTATTTCCATATTTCATATACTGATACCATCTTTATCTGCAAAAGGATGTGTTTAAATGATGCCTTATGGTTTTAATCTTTTTTCTAAATTGCTAGTGGCCTATGCTATCTCGCAGCAAACAAACGCCACCCCTTCAGATTCATCCTCCCAAAGATTTAAGCCTGCGGGTTTTATTGAAATCACGGGAACTTGGGACACATCTCGTGGCCCAGCTAGTTTTGAAACCTCTACCGGTAGTCTTGCCTATGGTACTTTTGGTGGCAACAAAGGTAAGATTTTTGCCAACTATACAGGAGACGGTCTCTTAAAGGGAACTTGGTCTCAAGCACCTACCTATGACTGTCCCAACGACAAAGGCCCTGTTGAACTTATTTTCAGCAAAGAAGGTACAACGTTTACGGGCAAATTTGGTGTATGCAATGGACCCCTCACCCAAGTATGGACTGGCAAAAAGACTTCATCCACTAGCAGCACGTCCACCACTACGCCCACACCTATTGTACTTCCTATCAACCCCACAGGCTCTTGGCAAGTCGGTGAAGGTATCTTGCTCCTAGAAGGGGACACTAGTGTGATTGGAAGCTACAAAGGTACTGAGCTTATAGGCCGTCATGATAACGGCATTATTCAAGGTACTATGGCACAATCTATTGACACCAATCTTCCTATACTGATAGGTACTTGGTCTGCGCCACCGACCTTTGAATGTCCTGGTAACAAAGGCCAACTGGAGCTTAAGTTCAATCCTACCAACAATGGCTTTACAGGTAATTGGAGCTACTGTGATGGCCCTATGTTCGCTATCAATCAATTTATAGGAACACTCATTGTAGGACCTAATCCCCTCAATGTCACAGGTCCTTGGGATACTAATCTCGGACCACTTATGCTTACTTTGACTGGTAATACTGTCACTGGTACCTTTACCAATGCCAAAATCAAGCTCACAGGCAAAATCATTGGTAATGTGTATATAGGCAGATGGTCTTCTCCTAATAGCTATAGTTGTCCTTATGAAGCAGGTACCTTCCGTATTGTGTTTACCCCTAATAATACCCGTTTCAAAGGAAATTGGGACTACTGCGCTGCCCCCCCTGACCCTGCAAAAGTCTGGGAAGGTGTGAAAGTTTAAGCTAGCATGTCTAATAATTGACGCATAGGGCTAGAGATACTTTTATTCTTGTGATAACATACCTGAGTCTTAAAAGGGACAATAGGTTCTGCACACTCTAGTGGTTTTAACTTTCCATCTTGCACTTCTAGAGCTACTGTATAATAAGGTAACAAAGAGACCCCCAATCCACTCATCACACATTTTTTAATCGCTTCTAAACTCGATAGCTCTAACGGATTGGCATACTTGATTTGATGCTTGTGAAGATACTCCTCAAAAACAGCTCTTGCTCTGCACCCTTGTTCACTCAATATAATGTTTGCTCTTGTTAGCTCAGACTCTGATGTTCCAACAATAACCATACGTTCCTCACCCAAACACTTAACCACTAAGTCAGAGTCTATAATTTCTGGTTCAATAGTCAGTGTCATATGAAGTTCTCCTCTATATAGTCGCTGCCGCAACTCACTACATTTTCCGGTTTTTAAGATAATATTTACCTTTGGGAATCTTTGCTTGTATGTCTTTAAAACCTCTGCTAGTCGGTAAATGGTGAGAGACTCAGAGGCCCCAATAATTAAGTCACCCACCACCTCACCTTCAGAGGCGGTTATGAGCTGCATTTCTTTGTAGATCTCCAACATTTGCCTTGCATAAGGCACTAACCTTTCCCCCATATGGGTCAAAACCACCTTTTTCCCTAACCTGTCAAATAAGCCCTCTCCAATCTCATTCTCTAGAATTTTGATATGTGCGGTGATTGTAGACTGCGCATAGCCTAGATGCTCCGCTGCCTTGGTAAATCCCCCCTGCTCTATGATGGTTATAAATGTCTGCAAATATCTAATTTCCATGCCGTATCCCCTCTCCCTTTTATATAAAACCATACTATCACCATTTTCGATGGTTTTCTTCATTTATTTCAATTTTATTTATGGATGTGATGAGGCTATAATACACCTATAACTTATTAATTAAAAATAAAAGGAGATACCGTTATGAAAAAAGTACTACTACTTCTTGCGAATGGTTTTGAAGCACTTGAAGCAAGTGTTTTTACAGATGTCATTGGTTGGAACAAACTAGAAGGAGATGGCACAACAGATATTATCACTGCGGGAAGAAGAGAAAAGCTTGATTGCACATTTGGTCTCACAGTCATTCCTACACTGCAAATCAGCGAGGTTAATGTTGATGACTTCGAAGCACTTGCAATCCCTGGGGGATTTGAAGAAGCTGGATTTTATGAAGATGCCTATAGTGAAGACTTCTTAGAACTTATCAAATCCTTTAATGATGCTGGCAAAATCATTGCATCTATTTGCGTAGGCGCACTCCCTATTGGAAAGAGTGGTGCTCTCCAAGGAAGAACTGCTACCACCTATCATCTAAATGGAGGGCTAAGACAACAACAATTAGCCAGTTTTGGAGTAAATGTTCTCGCGACTACTCCTATTGTCATTGACCAAAACATTATTACCTCCTACAATCCAGCCACTGCCTTAGATGTAGCTTTCACCCTTTTGGAGATGCTCACCACTCCTGAAAACTGTAACCACGTCAAGTACTTAATGGGATTCTGATCTACCTAAGTATCATTGCACTCATATCCTCTACCGTTGGCATGGCGCAGTGTTCCCCTGCAATAAGTTTTTGCATACATAAGCCATTGACTGTAGCCCAAAACAAGTTGGCAAGCATGAGAGGGCTTCCCTCTTTTGCTACACCTTCTTGTTGGGCTTCCTCTATGATACGGGCTGTTACTTCTATAGGGATATTCATTCCCTCAAACATAGAGGTATTGATAGCCACATCCCCACTATAAAGACCTGCTTGCACCATCATCATGAATCTCGCTACTTGTTCTTCATTTTTCAAAATATCTTCTGTTACCATATGCGATAGCGCCATGATTTTTTGGGCAGCTGTCATAGGTAATTGTTCAAAGTAGAGTAACCCCTGATTACTCATTTGGACGGTCTCCTCGACAATATACCTAAACAACTCTTCCTTGGAGGCAAAATAGTGATACATCAGCCCTGTACTCACTCCTGCCTCTTTTGCTACCTCTCCTATTTTGGTAGCTGCAAATCCTTTGTAGGCAAATAGCTTGATTGCTACATCCACAATTTGTTTTTTGGTTTGTTGTTTAATTTTGTCACACTGCTCTTTTGTCTTTGGCATCCTTCTACTCCTTAGATTATTTTTTCTTGTTTGCAGATACGCCATATGGCCCACTTACCTGTTGCTCCTGCTACTGGCAAACCTCCTGGAGATTGTAACCATTGTCCTGCCATATACATGTTTTTGACACCTTTTAGAACCCCACTATGATTGAATCCTTTCATCTTGGTATTGGTATTAAAAGACATCCATGCACCTTTGTAAGCATTACAATAGCGCTCATACGTCACAGGTGTTGCAATATCTACCATCTCAATCTTTCCTACTGTTTCAGGATACACTTTCTCTACTGCTGCCCTAATACTTGCTTCTATATCTTGTTTTGTTTGTTCATATTGAGACCTATCCTGACTCAGTGCTTTCCACGCGTCGTAATCTGCCCATAACTGAATATTAATAACACTATGCCCCTCTGGTGCAAAACCCTTTTCATGACAATAGAGTTTGAACCCTACTTCTGTGATTTCTTTATTAAGGGCTTTAAACGGTGTCACGTCTGTCATATATTCTTGGTGTCTATGTGACAAATCACAGGCTACGCCCACACCTATAGACAAGCTGGTTGGGGCTTGATAAAGTTCTGGTGTATGATATGCCTTATCAATCTTCTTGTCTTTGTATTTTCCTTCTAAGAGTTTATACATCGTGACATAGAGGTCATTGGTCGGTACAATATAATCCCCTTTGATCATAGTGCCATCTGCCAGTTCAATCCCTATCGCTATGCCGTTTTCTACAATAATACGTCTGACTTCTTTATTGTAATGAATCTTAGCCCCAAGTGCCTGTGCACGCTTAGCAATACGCTGTGCCATAGCCAATGACCCGCCCATAGGATATGCCCCATTTCCACTAGATACTGTCGCAAGTGTAATAAGTGGCACATAGGCCGCATACTCTGAAATCATACCTACACGTAATGCTTTCCTAAGCGCTGGATGCTTAAAGGCATCAAAATACTCATCCATTGTCATATTAGTGAGCTTTTGCATGACTTTACCAGCTGGACCCATCTTCTTAATTAACTTGATATAATCTAACACATTCAGCTTATCCATAGGTTTACTAATAGGCATCTCCACCTGCTGCATCATAAGTATGGCATCACAATACTCATCAATCTGGCTACTATCTTCTGGAGAGATTTCCTTGAGATGTGCACGCATTTTCTCTATATCTGTAGACAAACGAACCTCTATATCACCAACCCGTTGAACGAGATACTCTTCTCTTGTATAAAGCTCAATATCTTCCCCTATAGCTCCCAAGTTTTCCCACATCTCATAAAGCTCTGTTCCTCTACGTGTCCCAGTAAGCCAATGTATACAGTTATCAATATGATAGCCCTTACGACTCCAACCCGTACACTCTCCACCAGGTATACTATGCATTTCATAGACTTCGGCCTCAAATCCCGCCTGACTGGCATATACTGCCGCACTTAGTCCCGCAATCCCTGCTCCAATAATAATCACTTTTTTCATAAAGCATCCCCTTTTTATTGAATGATAATTCAATCATAATTTATCTGAATATTTTTGTCAATATTATAGTCACAATTTAACTATATATTTAACATTATTTTAATTTGAATCCAATAAACTCTTGTTATTCTAATACCCGTTGAACAAGACATATAACGATGACACGGAGGTTACACATGAAAAAACGCTTTTTACACGCCCTATTAGCTGGGGCTCTCGCAATAGGTTGTATCGCACCATCTGTAGGGGCTCTCCCTGCAAAGGATGAATTTGAAGTTTATGCCGATTGGAAATTTGATGAGGCAAGTATCAAAAGTGGAACCATCGCAAACAAAAATCTGATTTTCAAAGATTACAGTGGTAACAAAAATGAACTTAGAATGAATACTTATGGCGATGCCGACGATTACAGCCAATACATCTCTTTTAGCAAAGAGACCATGGACAAAAGCACCAAAGGCAGCCTAGTCTTTACTGGTGATAGCAAAAATAAAATTGGCGCTGACTTTATCACGGTAGACAATGCACCAATTAATAAAGAAACTTTTGATGATGGATATACTATCGAATTCTTATACAAACTGCCTACGACTTGGACAGTTGCAGACTCTTGGATGGGCCTTCTCTCAAGACAAGGCAGCTCTAAGAGCATGGACGAACCAGAACTTGGGACGATGAGTGTTGCGGTTTCAAACTGCAAAGAGATTCAGTTTAATACATCTAATAAAGATGATAATCATACGATGGATTCAGCTTGGTCTGTATCAATGGACAAAGGTGGTGTATGGTACCACATCGCGATTACATCAGATAATGAAACAATCAGAACTTACGTGAACGGTGCAGAAGCTTTTAGAGATTATGTTAGTGATGATATGGTGGGGCTATATGCTGATCCACAAGATGGTCGCTTTAGAGTTGGTTCTTCTTACTGGGATGACCTTAGCAAATTTGCTGTAGGGAACTTCCAACGTATCCGTATCAGTGAAGGTGCACTAGACCGCTCTGAGTGGCTTGTCTCTAATCCTGAAGACTTCGCAGGTGACTACGGTACGAACGATTATTTCAAGATGAAGAATGATGCTAACTACAGCATGGTGTTCTTACCAGATACACAAAATACTATTAAATTCCGTCCAAGTATTATTGAAGATTCGATGAACTGGCTTGTCCAAAACCAAGACTATATGAATCTCTCTAGCGTGGCTCACCTTGGTGATATCGTACAAGACCCTGTAGCTATCGACCAATGGGACAACACGTTGCTTTTCAATATTCTCTCTGACAATGGAGTCAAACTCCTTATGCAACCAGGTAATCATGATGACCCTGCTCTCTTTGACAAATACTTTGGGACAGCTAGCCAATACGGCAAAGCATCCAAAGACTATGTTACAAGAAATGCACCATCTGGTAGAAGTGCTTACATGATTCATGATGGTGGTAGCTACAAATACATGACTTTAAGTGTAGATATCCATAGCTTAGACCAAGACCTCCCATGGGTAGAACAGGTACTAAGCACAACAAATATGCCTACAATTATCACAAGCCATGATATACAAAACTGCTCAGATACAGCACCAAGTGCCATCAAACTCAGCAAACGTGGGACACAAATTTGGGATACAGTAAAGAAATATAACCAAGTCTTCATGATGGTAGGCGGTCACTCTCACGGTGCCGGTGAAGAAATCCTCATCAATGATGCTGGAAATCAAGTATGGTCTGTTCTTGCAGACTACCAATTCGCTTACAATGGCGGTAACGCACTTTATAAGTTTGCAGAATTTGATGAGCTTAATAACAAAATCTATATGTCTACTTTTTCACCTTATGTAGCAACGCTCAAAGACGCTGATAAAACTTTCTTTGATGTCAACTACCTAACAGGTGATGGCAACTACTTCGAGTTCAACATGAACTTCAAGGAAAGGTTTAAAGGCATGGCAAAATCAGATTGGTATACTGAAACACTTGGCACATTCCAAAACCTTCTTCAAAAGAAAGATGTCGTAGACTTCTCTCCAGAACTTATGGATACATTTATGGCACTCAGCCATACACGCTAGACTTTTAACTCGAGAAAATTTCATTTTCTCACAACGATACAAAAGGGATAGACTTCGATACATATCAAAGTCTATCCCTTTTTGGTTCTATTCACTGTTTGAATGGTGGTTTGATAGAAATTTTGTTCTCTAGGCATGGTTATTTCTAGTTCCCCATTTTGAATAAAGTACTCGATCCTCTTAGCAACTTACTCGTTTCTTAATTTTTCAATAGCCTCTACCCCTAAATCCGTTACTTCCATAATTTCTTCGTTAGTCTTATTTTTTAAAATCATTTTTCGAGCGACACGTTCGATTCCCTTCTCGATCCCCTTCTCGATTCCCTTTTCAATTCCCTTTTCGATTCCCTTTTCTTCAACTAATGGGTCATATAATGTTTTTGTCACACGAATTACCTCCTTATCAAAATCTTCATCTTTTATATATTTATTATTAAGATATTCTGTTAAGTTTGTCATAGCAAGTGCTATTTTATGGACGTCTTCACCTTCTAATTGATGTTCTATAATGAGCTGTTTAATTTCCTTACTGAGGCAATTAATATCTGCTCTTAACTTTTCTTTTTCTTCTAATAATCTCGCCCTGTTATCTACAACTTTTCTAAGAATTTTTCTATGTCTAAAAATGATGAGTGGCAATAGATTATACATTTTCTTTTCTCTCAACATCGGCAAGGAATATTCCCACAACCTCATTGTCTGTATGTCATATAGTACTTCTTTACCATCTGGAAAAACAATCCTTACTTTTTGATCTCTCACTCCTGTATTTTCTTCAATAAATATAACCGCCTGATTTGGAATGTATAGAGTCATAATACCATCATCCTCTAACTTAGCATCACCTTTAGCTATATAGAATGCATATTCAAACATCCTAATTTCCATCGTCTTATCATTTCGTGTTTGAAACTCTATGTGGTATTTTACATCATTTATCTGAAGAATAATATCTGCTTCTATTGCTTCATAGTCTAAATTTTCTTTGATGAACTGAGGTTTTTGTTGCTCTATAATCACTTCATCGGCCTCATAACTTTTCCCGAAGCATTCATTAATAACACCAATCATTGCCTTACTAGAAACCTCAAACAAAGACTTAATGATTTGGTCTAACTTGACATTCTCACTATTCATCTGTCCATCACCGTTTTTCCTCTCTAGCCTGATATTATTATAGTATCACTCTTTCATACCTTTTTAAACCGCTTTTATATAAGCATAGGGTATTACTACAATTAGCCCATATTGCCAATTGTATAATACCCTATGTTTGCCTTTAGGAAGTTCCCCTAAACTATAATTTTATTTTAGTGTACCATCTATCCTTCTCACCATTTCCTCAATCGGAATACACTCTGCATATCTCCCATTCCACATGTATTCATTATAATACCTATAACTCTCTTCACCACTCATAAATTCATTATCCATTGTTGCATTCGCATGTGCTGGAACAATCATATGGAACCCATGTTCAAAACCACATTTTATAGTGGCATCAATACATTTATCTGTCTGTAACCCTACAACGATTATATCTTGCTGATTCTTTTCTCTTAAATACTCTGTGAGCCCTGTATTCTTAAATGAGCTATTTACATCCTTCATGAATATTTTTTCATCATTCATAGGCTTAAAGTCTTCGTAGATTTCAAAGCCTTCTTTTCCCTTTGTGAGCGCTTCGCCCGCCCCATCATCATGCACAACATACACAACCTCTACGCCTTGCTCCCTCGCTTTTGTGATGAGCGTTTTAATATGGTCTACAAACCTTTCTAAACCAAAAAGTGCTTCAGTAACTAGTAATTTTTGTGTATCTACAACTAATAATATCATTGATTCATCCCTCTTTCTGAGTCTCTTATCTGTTGTTTCCTGCATCGTTATGTATATAAGTTAGTATCGATTAGCTTTCAAACCATACGCCATCATCTTCAATATACCATGTACCTTGCTCCTCGGTTAAAATCATTTTGAGGTATCCCTCTGACCCAAGATTAGCCTGCCATTTACGAATATCAAGAATTAGCTGATTCCCTTCACTGTATAAATCATTGATTGTAATGAGACTACCCTCTCTAAACACGCCTTCTTGAATAAATCCCTGCTCTTGTAATTCTTGATACGTTGCCTCAATGACTATGCCATAGCGCCCCATCTCTATGAATAATTGCTGCTTATCCTCTTCCGAAAGATATCTCATCTTGCCAGTATCAATCGCTATATACGTCGGCGCATCCTTTAATTCTTTATTTCTATCATATATAGTCTCAATGGCCAACATATATCCTCCAACAATATTCCGAGCCCCTTCATAGTGTAATGTACTTAAATAAACTACCTTATCCTCTTCATCATAGTGGGTATATATCTGCAATGCCTCACTCACAAACCTTAAGGGAACCATTACACTATCCCTTCTCATCTGTGGGGCGACTGCTAACTCCACTTTTTGCCCATCTCTTAGTGCCGCCCTTTCCCCTACCTTTAATACTATATTTGCATCATCTTTTTGGATCCGTATACACTTATCCTGTTCCGTATAATCGACCACTGCACCTATTGACTGCGCAATAAACCTAAGCGGAACCATAGTATTCCCCTTGTCTATATAGATAGCACCCTTGTCTAGCGAAACCATCTTCCCATTTAGATTCATCCTTATCGGCATCGTTTTTGCACTCATTGGTATCCCCACACCCAGTAGGCATATTACAATAATAAGTATTTTTTGTGTAACACTCACCTTACTTTTGGTAAAATTCATCTACTCCACCCCCTAATCCCTCACTTGCCAATCTATTAACGCTTTGATTGACAACGCATTATTCATCTTGTTTAATGACTACTCCCAATAATTTAGCTAGTTCAGCCGCTTGGAACACATTCACAATGGCCCCTTCTAGTTCTCGTCCTTCTCTAGATATGCTTATGCCATCTAATATGCACGTGGTAAAATCTATATCTTTTAGTGCAGTCTGAAAAAATTCCGTACGGATAAACTGTGATTCTGACACTTCTACCTGCTTAAGTGAACACTCTGCAAAAAATGCATCTGTCATATCACTTTTTGTAATTTCACATTGATTGATCTTGGATGATGTAAAATTTGTATACCTTAAATGACTACTTTCTATAGTGACATTGGACATTCGGCTATTGGTAAAATTTGAGCCCTTATATTGAGATTCTTTAAACTCACATTGATTAAACCAACTATGAGAAAAGTTACAGTCTGGAAATCTACAAGATTTAAATAAAACATTCGTAAATGAGCAATGCTCAAAGGTAACATTTTCAAAATGACACTGTTCAAAGATAATGTTTTCAAAGCAAAGACCACTAAAATCTTCATTTTGCAAGTCATTATTACAGATACAACTGTTTGAAATATCTTGCTCATTTTGATTAGATAAATAAACAAGCTGAGGCAAATCATAACACTTTTCCATATTATGATATAGTTTTGTTTTTTTTACTATGTTTTTTTCCTTCTTCACTTATACATACCTACCTATAAATATTTTTTCTTTTTCAAATTATTTATCCACTTCTTAACTTCAGTATAGCATATCTGAGCTTAATATTAATCTCTTGCCTTTCGTCTAACAGAATTTCTTAGTTAATTAGTGTTATAATATTATCTATAAATCTAAAATTTATGGAGACAAATACAAATGAGTATAGCGGTTCTATCCGATATTCACGGCAATTATATTGCATTAAAAGGTTGTATTGACTATGCACTATCAAGAGATATTAAAACTTTTATTTTTCTAGGAGATTATGTTGGAGAATTAGCCTATCCACATCAAACCATGCAAATGATTTACGAGTTGGCTGCTCAATATGAGTGTTATTTTATCAAAGGAAATAAGGAAGATTATTGGATAGAGTATCAAAATACCGGAGAATATGGCTGGCGAGACAATGATTCTACTACAGGCTCATTGTTATATACCTACAACCATTTATCTAAGCAAGATATAGATTTTTTCAAATCTTTATTAATCTCTCAAGAAATCGTTATTGGTGATATGCCGCCCATTATGCTCTGTCATGGTTCCCCCTATAAGTCAAATCAAAAGTTACTCGCCAATAATGATAACACCTATGAAATTATGGATTTAGTAGACGCACCCCTCATTCTCTGTGGCCATACACATATCCAAAATAAAATAGTACATAATGGGAAAACAGTCCTAAATCCAGGTTCTGTTGGCGTACCATTATATAGTAATGGCCAGTCACAATTTATGTTGTTGCATGCGGTGGGTACTCATTGGGAAGAAGAGTTTGTGAGCCTTGCCTACGATGTAGATAGAGTAATTGAAGAACTTCATCTATCAAAACTTGATCAACATGCCCCTTATTGGTGTATGGTAACAGAAAATTTATTACGTAAGGGTAATATCTCACATGGCACAGTGCTATCACGAGCAATGACATTATGCCATAATGAAGGTGGCAATTGTATCTGGCCTAATATTCCGGAAAAATATTGGGCGCAAGCTGTCGCAGAAATAATCATTTCAGACAAAAGAAAAAGGCTCCATCCCGACAAAGATTGAGCCCTTTTTCTACAACGTATTAATCAAACATTAATATACTCCAATAGCCTTAAAATAAAACAAACGTCTCACTTTAGAAATGCTTAGTAGTTACCAGCTACTGAGCATTTCTTTATATGACATAATTCTTTGCAAAACAAAAATCGTTTTTAAAATTGTATTGTAACTAGTTCAATTAAACGATTAACTATTTTATTGAGTAAACCTCTCAGAAATATCAACTTTATGTTATTCCTATAATGTATTCATCTATTCTTTAAACAAATGAAATGTTTTTTCAATAGTTAAATCTTCTTTTACAAACACAATTTCCGTATCAGATAAAAGGCTACCACCTTCTACTAATCTTGATACGACAAATGTGTCATCAAGTATTATCATTGTCACTCCATATGCTAAACCATCCGATAATAGTGATTGTATTCTTTGGTTCTGAAAGATATCTTCATGATGAATTATCTCCTTCACATCATCATTTTCTTTACCTAATTTTTTTGTTTGAAGATTATATGAGTAAGTGACCGGTTGTATAGATTCTTGGCTATCTTCTCGGAAATAAATTATTTCTCCATCTGCTGAAACCATTGGTTGCGGATATGAAAATCCTACTTCTTTAAGTTGTTCAAATGTAATTCTGTCACTAATTTCTTGTGTACTAAAATTGTAAACAATAATCCCGCCATGCCACATATCCATAATACAATAATCATTATTTGCATATAAAAGATATGGAAGCTCTGCACCAACAACCATTTCTTTCAAGCCTTCTACTTGAACATTTATTTTTCGCTCGTTACTGCACGCAGTTGAGAAAAATAATAGCCCTATTACAAATAGTAGTGTCAGTAATTTTTTCATAACATCCCCCCATAAAATATCTAATTTATATAAAGAAACCTCTAAATCTTACTTCTTCCAAGGTCTCACTTTGTCTGTCCATCCATTATTCTTCCAATATGTAGCATCTGCTTCGTTCCACCCCTTCTTCTGCATCATCCTCATGATATA
>JBOFEH010000204.1:0-1788 GCA_051647765.1 Cellulosilyticaceae bacterium
AGAGATTCATACAGTTATGATTACATAAGGTTCCCGTAATAAAAGGTAAGGGATTTTTATCAGTAATAACTTTTAGAGCCTCTAAATATTTTCCTTCTCCTACTAGACGAACATAAAGGGGAATGTCTTGATTGATAGGGCATCCATTACTACAAGGTGTAAGTGTACAATCAAGGAGAGGAACTTTTGCTTTAATCTTACGTGAAGGAAGTGGTTTGAGAGTTTTTTGATAATGAGGATCCGAAAGGGAGAGCTGAGCTAAATGCTTGATGGCTTCTACATCTAAAACAGGTTTTGGGGTATAATCACAGACAATGAGTTTATAAGCACATTGAGCGAGCCTATTGTATCCACCAGGTTTGAGTAATGTGGTTGCTAGAGTAATAGGATAAATGCCTGTTTCAAAGACTTTTTCAATATTAAAAGCATCTGCTCCACCAGAAAAAGAAATAGGAAGCATACCACTAAAGGTTTCAGCGAGTTTTGCAGCGAGATTAATAGTAAGTGGGAAAAGTGCCCGTCCTGACATATACATTTCTTCACCAGGCAATTCTTTGGATATAATTTTTACGGGGAAAGTATTGGTGAGCTTTACGCCAAAAGAAAGATCTAAGCTTTGACTAAGGGCAAGAAGCCTTTTAAGTATAGGAATAGCCTCTGCATATTGAAGGTCATGTGTAAAATGATGAGTGTCAAAGGCTAGATACTCATAGCCTAATTGATCTAGGGCACTACGGGTAAACTCATAGCCGAGTAATGTTGGATTGCATTTAATATATGTATGAAGATTTTTCTTGGTTAGTAAATAAGTTGCAATACGCTCAATTTCATCAGGTGGACAGCCATGTAAAGTAGAGAGTGTAATGGAGTGAGAAATATGAGGAGAGATAGCATGAATATAAGTTTCATCAACTTTAGAAAAAAGAGATAAGTGATCAAGTGCCCAATTTTTACAGTTTTCCCAGATTGGTGTCTGACTTGCATCTTTTAGATTTTCTATGAAGGTATCAATTTTAGGAGACTGGATACCCTCTAAGTCATAGCCTACACTCATATTGAAGATAAAGCTCTCTTTATCACCAAGTTCAAGTTCTTTAGCTAATAATTTAAGGGCAAACCAGGCTTTAGTATATTCATCAAAAGCTTCTTGGACAGTGAGTTCAGTGGACCACTCTACGTTATAACATTCATCAGGAGCATGGATACAAGGTTTAGAGACGGGGAGATCTTTACCATCTAATGTTTGAACGGTTTTGAGTTCGAAAAATCTGGCGCCTGCTAGATAAGCTGCAATAATATTTTGAGAGAGCTGAGTATGTGGTCCAGCGGCAGGGCCAAAAGGCAGTTCGAGTTTTTCGTTAAATAGGGAAAGGGTCTTAGTAGTTAAAGATTTAAAGATTTGATTAATACCTAAAATAGAAGTTGAAGAAGCAAAAATTAAGTGCATGAGTTGGTCAAATGGGATAGGTGTCATACGATCATTCATAAGGTTCATCCTCTCTATAATCTATAATTAAAATTTATTCCAAAGATGAGTAGCTAATTCACGTGATTTAGCCATAAGTGCTTTTTCGTCAGCAATTAAAATTTCACGGTCTTTCATTAGGAGTTTCCCACTACTAATAGTATGTGTGATACATTTGCCATTCACACCAAATAGAAGATGTGAGCTATAGTTAGTAGCAGTAAGTGGGGTTTGAGGGATATAATCTGCAATAATAACATCAGCTGAGTAGCCAGATTTTAATAGCCCAACAGGGGTATCAAAGAAACGATTAGCAATTTCAG
>JBOFEH010000205.1:0-25205 GCA_051647765.1 Cellulosilyticaceae bacterium
ACGAAGATCGCGAAAATCCACCTGGTTAGATTACAGCTCTGGGCACTTTTTTATGTCTAGAAATAGTTATTGACAAACCAGGGACGAAGATCGCGAAAATCCACCTGGTTAGATTACAACTCTGGGCATTTTTTTATGCGGAAAAATCAATCATATACCAAAAGAGGGTAGAAAAGTAAACACTTTTCTACCCTCTTTTGGTATGTTTGTCCTCTTTTTGACATATATATGATGTAGAAAACAGAGGAGGTGGACAAATGAATCCAAGCAAGAAGCTTTTTACGATAGCCTTACTCATGGTGATTCTAGTGGGGGGCTTATTTATATTAAAGGACTTTAATATAACGTGGGTCGAAGTTTCTAATAATCAAGCAGTTGCTACAGTGAATTTTTTGTTTCCTATGAATCAAGACAAGCTAGGGGAGTGTATCAAGATTGAAGGACTAGAGGTAGATCAGCAGCAGTATCAGTGTGCTATTGAGTGGATGAGTCCTACAACAGCCAAGATAGCGATTAAGGAAACAGGGGAAATCAGAGGACAAAAGATAAAATTAATAGTAGAGGATGCACCTACGGAATATAGTTGGCTACATAAGCGTGAAGTGATTCCTATTCAGTTCAAAGAGAGTGTAACGGTCATTGAACCGAGTGAGGAAATATTAATTTCTACAGAAGATAGTTTTTTAGTCAAATTTAGTACACCTATGAATCCACATATACTACATAAATATTTGAAGTCTGATGCAAGCTTTTATATTGAACCCGTCAAAAGTGATCAGAGTGTTTTTAAATTTACACCTGTTATACCGCTAGATAATAACCGTAAGTACATATTAAGTTTTTCAAAAGGTATGCCTGCTTTATCAGGCGTTATGTTAGAAGAGGAGTTGAGTGTTGTACTTCAGACTGATAGTAAGCCAGAGATTGTTGAGATGTATCCAGAACAAGGCTCTAAGTGGATTGGATTGTATCCTAAAGTCACATTAAAAACTAATCAACCCATAGTTGCAGCAACCCTTGATTTAGGTAATCAACAGATAAAGGGCAAGATTAAAGAAGGCTATTACGTGGAATTCGTACTACCTAAGATGTTAGAACCCAATCATATGTATGAATGGAATGTTCAAGTAGAGGCCAAGACAGGTGAGAGGAGTTTGCCAAGTACAATCAAATTTACAACAGTGCCTATTCCAGAGGATCGTATTTGGATAGAAGTGAAGTTGGATTCACCCCATCAGATTATTGCATATCAAGGCAAAAAGCAATTACGTCAAATGGTATGTTCAGCAGGTGTAGAAAAATACCCTACAGCAGTAGGAACCTACTATGTACAGGGCAAAGGTGAGAAGTTCTTTCAGGATGAAATGAACCGTGGTGCCAACTATTGGGTGAAGGTATCTGAGCAGATTATGATTCATGGGATGTTAAGAGATGAATATTGGACGCCGATTTATAAAGTAGAAGAGCGTTTGGGTGCACCCCAAACAAGGGGTAATATCATTTTGTCTGAAGAGGACGCAAAATGGTTATATGAAAAAGTTAAAGAGGATACAATGGTTATTATTCATTAGTAATTATGAAAGATGAAATAATAATCCTTCATAAAACTAGGGTATTCAGGTAGGATATCCTAGTTTTTTAAAAATAAAATGAAATATTTAAAAATTATCTTGCAGTTTTTAAATTAATATGATAATGTCTTATTATTAAAATAAATCATTTGAGGAGGAATTAAAATGGCATTTAAAACAGAGTATATGAAAGATCTTATGGGCAGAGTAGAAGCTAATCATCCATCACAACCAGAGTTTCACCAAGCAGTAAAAGAAGTATTACTTTGTATGGAACCTGTAGCAGAAAAAAATCCACAATACATTAAAGCAGGGATTTTTGAAAGAATGGTTGAGCCTGAAAGAATTATTATCTTTAGAGTATCTTGGGTTAATGATGCAGGTGAAGTCAAAGTTAATCGTGGATTCCGAGTACAGTTTAATAGTGCAATTGGGCCATACAAAGGCGGCTTAAGATTCCATCCTTCTGTAAACATAGGTGTTATCAAATTCTTAGGATTTGAACAAATCTTTAAAAACTCATTAACAGGTCTTCCAATGGGTGGCGGCAAAGGTGGAAGTGACTTTGATCCAAAAGGTAAATCTGATGGAGAGATCATGAGATTCTGCCAAAGCTTTATGACAGAGCTTGCAAAACATATTGGCCA
Organism: Cellulosilyticaceae bacterium; assembly: GCA_051647765.1. Taxonomy (GTDB): domain Bacteria; phylum Bacillota; class Clostridia; order Lachnospirales; family Cellulosilyticaceae; genus JBOFEH01. The sequence goes on from JBOFEH010000205.1 coordinate 2,219, forward strand.
AGATACAGATGTTCCAGCTGGAGATATTGGTGTAGGAGCTAGAGAGATTGGCTTCATGTATGGTCAATACAAACGTCTTCGTAATGAATTTACAGGCGTATTAACAGGAAAAGGTCTTACATATGGCGGCTCACTTGTAAGAAAAGAAGCAACAGGATATGGATGCTGCTACTTCACACAAGAAATGTTAGCAACAAGAGATGAGTCTTTTGCTGGTAAAGATGTTGTGATCTCAGGTTCAGGTAACGTTGCAATCTATGCAGCAGAAAAAGCATACCAATTAGGTGCTAAAGTTGTTGCAATGAGTGATTCAAATGGTTACATTTATGATCCAAATGGTATTGATTTAGATCTTGTGAAACAACTTAAAGAAGTTGAAAGAAAACGTATCAAAGAATACGTGGCAGTACGTCCAGATGCAACTTACGAAGATGGTTGTAGAAATATCTGGAAAGTGCCTTGTCAAATTGCATTACCATGTGCAACACAAAACGAACTTCATGAAGAAGATGCAAAAATTCTTGTAGCAAATGGTGTTATTGCTGTGGCAGAAGGTGCAAATATGCCATCTACACCAGATGCAGTAGATTATTTCTTAGCAAATAAAGTATTATTTGGACCAGGAAAAGCTGCTAATGCAGGTGGTGTTGCAACATCAGGACTCGAAATGTCACAAAACAGCATGAGATATAGCTGGACTTTTGAAGAGGTTGATGAGAAACTTCAAAATATCATGAAAAACATTCATAGTAGTGCAAGAAATGCAGCAACAGAATATGGTGATGCAGACAATTATGTATTGGGTGCAAACGTAGCTGGATTCCTTAAAGTAGCAGATGCAATGTATATGCAAGGCGTAGCGTATTAATCGTGAACTCCCTATGAAAATAGGGAGTTTCATTTTTCCTTCACATCAAGTTAACTTCTTGAAATCAATATGTATTATTAGACAATATTAAAAGAATATACTATAATAAAATATGAGTATATGGATTAAGTGAGGGAAAAGGGTATGTATAAAATAGATATTCCAGTAACCAGATGTATACCGGGAATGATTACGGCAGAGCCGATTATTGATTTAAATACGGGGACAATTATTGTAGCAGCGGAACAAATTTTGACAGATCATACAATTTCCAATTTGTATCATTTTAATTATGACAAAATCTGCGTCTATGTGACATCTTGGAACAATGTGTGGAACGTTTCACCAGAACTTATAGAAAAATATGAGAAACATCGTCAAAGTTTAAAACAAATTCTAGACCATATTACACTAGGTAATCTTTTGGATGTGGACTCAGTCAAGAATATTGCTGAGAATATTCAAGTGGATTTTAATGCGAATTATACCATTTTGGCGTGCATCAATATGGTACGTTTAGCTGATGAGTATACGTATACCCATAGTATTAATGTGGCACTGCTTGCAATGTTGATTGGTAAATGGATGCAATATGATGAGGAAACAATTAATCAGTTAGTACTAGCAGGTCTTGTTCATGATGTTGGAAAAGCTAAAATTCCACCTGAGATTTTGCATAAGCCTTCTAAACTCAATGAGATAGAGTTTGAGGTTATGAAAAAACATGTCATCTATGGTTATGAGATTTTGGAGGAAGTACGTAAACTGCATAGTGATATTATAGAAGGGGTACTTGTGCATCATGAAAAAATGGATGGCACAGGATATCCTCAAGGGATTAAAGGGGAGTATATTAATAAATTAGGTAAAGTATTGGCTGTGGCTGATATATATGATGCCATGACATCCCATCGTATCTATAAGGAGAAACAATCACCGTTTGATGTGATGGAGCTCATGCAAAATGGGGTATTTGGAAAACTCGATACAGAAATATTGTTAACATTTGTTACCAATATGGCTAATTACTATATAGGGGTATACGTGGTGCTTAATACGGGTGAAGTGGGAGAAGTTGTATTTATTCATCCTCATTGTGTGTACCGTCCAATTGTACGTGTAGGGGAGAAATATATTGATTTATATGTCCAAAAACACGTTAAAATTATTCAAATTGCTTAAGGGAGGACTATTGTGTACAAGATAATTAAAAAAGAAAGACTTAACGATGATGTAGAAAAAATGGTTGTTCATGCACCATTTGTGGCAAGAAAATGTGAACCAGGCCAGTTTATTATTTTATGTGTGGATGAGGGAGATGAGCGTATACCGCTTACAATACAAGACTATGATAGAGAAGCTGAGACTGTTTCTATTATTTATCAAGTAGTAGGCTATTCTACGAAGAAGCTTGCTGAGAAACAAGAGGGAGATTGTATTGCACATTTTGCAGGGCCATTAGGCGTAGCAACACACTTAGGGGCGCATAAGCGTGTACTCGGTATTGGTGGAGGTGTAGGTGCAGCCCCTCTTTATCCTCAAATTAAAAAATTAACGGAGTCAGGCGTAGCTTGTGATGTGATTTTAGGTGGTAGATCAGCTGATTATGTTATCTTACAAAAAGAGTTTGAAAAGGTATCAGAGTCGCTACATATCGCAACAGATGATGGTTCAGTAGGTATTAAAGGTTTTGTAACAACAATCTTAAACACATTACTTGAAGAAGGCAATGTTTATGATGAAGTGATTGCTATTGGGCCACTTCCTATGATGAAAGCTGTTGTTGGCGTGACCAAACCGCTTGGCATCAAAACAATGGTTTCCATGAACCCTATTATGATTGATGGGACAGGGATGTGCGGAGGCTGTCGTGTGACTGTTGGTGGGAAGACTAAATTTGCTTGTGTAGATGGACCAGACTTTGACGGATTTGAAGTAGACTTTGATGAAGCAATGAGAAGACAAGGGATGTATAAAGAGCAAGAAGCACATGCTTGTCGTATGGGGCAAGGGGGTAATTTATAATGGCTAATATGAGTTTACAAAAGGTTAAAATGCCAGAGCAAGATCCAAATGTGAGAAATAAAAACTTTGAAGAAGTGACACTAGGCTATACGCCAGAGATGGCAATAGAAGAGGCAACAAGATGCCTAGGATGTAAGCAACGCTTTTGCGTAGAGGGATGCCCAGTTAACGTGCCTATTCCAGAATTTATTGGGGCAGTTGCTGAAGGTGAATTTGCCAAAGCCTATGAAATCATTACACAGGAGAATGCATTACCTGCTATTTGCGGACGTGTATGTCCACAAGAAAACCAGTGTGAAGGTAAGTGTGTGAGAGCCAAAAAAGGCGAAGCTGTGGGTATTGGAAGATTAGAACGTTTTGTAGCAGATTACATCATGGCTCAAGGGGAAAAACAACCAACTATTATTCAAAAAAACGGATGTAAAGTGGCAGTAGTTGGTGGAGGACCAGCGGGGTTAACTTGTGCAGGAGAGCTTGCTAAATTAGGGTATGAGGTGACACTTTTTGAGGCACTCCATGAAGTAGGTGGTGTATTAGTGTATGGTATCCCAGAATTCCGTTTACCAAAAGCACTTGTAGCTAAAGAAGTGAAGCAAATAGAAGATATGGGAGTACGCATTGAGCGCAATGTGATTGTTGGTAAGAGCATGACAATTGACGAACTCATGGAAGAAGGTTATGAAGCGGTATTTGTAGGCAGTGGTGCAGGGCTACCTAACTTCATGAATATTCCAGGAGAGAATCTCAATGGTGTTTACTCAGCTAATGAATTCTTGACACGTGCCAATCTGATGAAAGCTTACAACTTCCCAGAACACAAAACACCTGTGTTTGTGGGTGAGCGAGTAGCTGTTGTTGGTGGTGGGAATGTGGCGATGGATGCAGCCCGTACAGCCAAAAGACTTGGAGCCAAAGAGGTCTATATTGTGTATAGACGTGGGGAAGAAGAGCTCCCAGCACGTTTAGAAGAAGTCCATCATGCCAAAGAAGAAGGTATTATTTTTAAGTTATTGTGTAACCCTGTAGCAATCCATGGAGAAAATGGTTGGGTAAAACAATTAGAATGTGTGGAAATGGAATTATCAGAGGCAGATGAATCTGGTAGAAGAAGACCTGTAGTCAAAGACGGCAGTGAGCATTTATTGGATATGAATACTGTGATTATTGCTATTGGACAAAGTCCAAATCCACTGATTCGTAGTACCACACCAGGACTTGATGTGCAACGTTGGGGAGGCATTATTGTAGCAGAAGAAACAATGGCTACAAGCAAAGCAGGTGTGTATGCAGGTGGGGATGTAGTAACAGGTGCAGCCACTGTAATCTTAGCCATGGGAGCGGGTAAAAAAGCAGCCAAGGCGATTGATATGCAATTACAATCATAATAAAATTTTAAGAATAAAATCGATTTTAATGCTTATACTAAGCTTGTAAACTTTCATCAGCAAAGGAGATATTCGACATGAAAAAAACATTAGTATTAGCATTAGCACTTGCAGGTGTATTTGCATTTACAGGTTGTGCTGCTGGTTATGATTCAACAACTGATGGTTATGGTTATGATAATTATTACAATGGTTATGGCTATGGTAGAAACTATAATAATACTGGCTACCGTACAGATTTTGGTCGTGATGGGTATGCAGCGCCTTACAAAAATGGCACTACTTACAGAAATGGGACAACTTATAATGGTGCAACATATAACAATGGTGTAACAAATCCGATGTATAATAAATAAACAAATAAACAATGCCCTCCTTGAATTAGGAGGGCATTGTTTATTTGTTTATTGGTAGAAATATGTTACTTACAAGCATTCTACTACCATATAAACCAATACGTGTATGAAGGGGCTTTGGTTTATGTCAGCATAAAAGTCAGACAAGTCACGGCCACAGTGATAAAGATAGCTGTTACATTTAAGAGTCCAGAAAATTTAGCAGTAGCTTGAGTCCATTTGTGAGATTGTTTTTTGAGCATCACATAACTTAGGACAATGCAAGCGATGGCTAAAAAATGACAGCTATAGCCAATGGTAAGGAGCTGGTTTCTTGTAAAATTTACAAAAGTATACACCACAAGGACTAATACATCTAAGATCAGTGCAAGTGTTGTAGGATGCCAAGGCTCAAATTGACGTGGTGGTTTGGCTTCCCAATCATAGGTTTCTTTGGTTTTCTTAGGGATGGTCCCTTTGACAAGCTCAATATCCTCTATTGTTTTTTTCATTTCAATCCCCTTTAATATATAAGTATTTTATTAAATATTATAACAAATTAACATAAGAGTCGCAATGTGTTTATTAATCCATAAAACATGCTATAATGAAAAGATAATCTATGAGAGAAGGGACGTTACAGATTGAAAACTTTATTAGTATCTATTAATGCCAAATATATTCATTCTTCATTAGCACTACGTTGTATAGAGGCTTATTGTCATGAGTATAGGGAGCAACTTGAAATTTTAGAACTCACCATTAACCAAGATGAAAATCAACTCATTGAGGCAATCTATAAAAAGAAACCAGATATCATTGGTTTTTCATGCTATATCTGGAATATGAGTATTATTAAAACTTTAGTGCCAACACTTCGTAAAATATTACCTGAAGTAGAAATCATACTTGGAGGACCAGAGGTGTCTTATGACAATGAGACATTTTTTGAAACATTACCTATTGATTTGATTATGGAAGGTGAAGGCGAGGCAACCTGGAAAGCTTATTTAGACTATAAAATAAAGGGCATTGGGACGTTAGATACTGTTCAGGGGATTGTGTATAGAGGCAAAGAAGGACTTGTAAGGACACAGCCACATCAGCAGATTCCACTAGATGATATTCCTTTTGTCTATGATGATTTAGAGGGATTACAACATCGTATTATTTATTACGAAGCATCTAGAGGGTGTCCGTTTAAATGCCAATATTGTTTATCATCTGTCGAAAAAGGTGTCAGGTTCCTCTCATTAGAGCGTGTAAAAAAGGAATTACAATTCTTTTTAGACCAGAAGGTGCCACAGGTAAAATTTGTAGACCGTACGTTTAATGCAAGTAAACCCTACGCTATGAGCATATGGGAGTATATTATAGCCCATGACAATGGACTCACTAATTTCCACTTTGAAATCGCAGCAGAGCGTCTAGATGATGAAATGATAGGCATGCTAGCTTCAGCACGTGCAGGGCTTATTCAATTTGAAATAGGGGTACAGTCTACCAACCTAGAAGTCTTAGATGTGATTCAGCGTAAGATGCCATTTGAGGCGATTCAAGAAGTCACAAAGAAGGTTGAAGCACTTGGTGTGATTCATCAGCACCTTGACCTCATTGCAGGGTTACCACTTGAAGATTATAAGTCTTTTAGACATTCTTTTAATGATGTCATCAGTTTAAGGCCAGAACAATTCCAGCTAGGATTTTTGAAATTATTAAGAGGTTCAGGTCTGCGCAAAAATGCAGAGCAGTATGGTATTGTATATAAAGAGGAGCCGCCGTATGAAGTGCTCTATACGGACGCACTTAGTTATGATGAATTGTTAAGATTACACAGTATAGAAGAGATGCTAGAGCGTTATTATAATAGTGAGCGTTTCCAAAATGCTATGGAATATTTATATACATTATTTGAGACGCCTTTTGATTGCTATGAAGGCTTAGCCCGTTATTGGGAGATGAGAGGATTAGATAGACTAAGTCACAAAAAAGAAGCGTATTATATTTATTTAGCTCAATTTGGTGAGACGCTAGAAGGTGCTAATGTGGCATTATTAAAAGAACTCATTCGATTAGACTGGTATCGCCATGAGCTTGTCAAGGAAATACCAGAGGCTCTTGTCACAGTCGATCAAAGTGGTTATAAAGAACAAAATAATCAATGGATTAGAGATGATGAGTGGATTACAGTATGTCTAGGAAGTGAGGTAACACTTACAGCACGCCAGCGTTTAAGAAAAATGCACATTGAGTATTTTAATTATGCTGTAGCACAGATTGCCAAGACACGTCAGTACGATGATAAGATATTGCACGTGCCTGAACAAATATTATTTGATTATAGTGAGCCTAAAAAAGTTACAGAAGTGATACTTGATAAACACCTTTAAGGGAGGATTATATGGTCCAAAAACAACAGATTAAACACTTACTTGCGACACTTGATGCACATTATCCCAAAGATGTTGTCTGCTATTTAGATCATGAAACACCGTTTCAACTTTTAATTGCAACCATTTTAAGCGCTCAATGTACGGATGATCGGGTCAATATTGTTACCAAAGACCTCTTTCGAAAATATCCAGATGTTACGGATTTTGCACACGCACAACTGAGTGAACTCGAGCAAGATATCAAAAGTACAGGATTTTATAAGAATAAGGCCAAAAATATCTTGGCTTGTGCCAACCGTTTATTAGAAGTTTATGGTGGTGAAGTGCCTAAAGAAATAGAGGATTTAGTCACATTAGGGGGTGTAGGGCGTAAGACTGCTAATGTCATACGAGGTAATATTTTCAAGATACCAAGTATTGTTGTTGATACGCACGTAAAGCGTATTAGCATCAGATGGGGGTTAACACTTGCTACGGACCCTACAGCTATTGAGTTAGATCTTATGGACAAGCTGCCTAGGGAACACTGGATTAGATACAATACCCAGGTGATTGCTCATGGAAGAGCGATTTGTACGGCTAGGTCGCCTAAGTGTATGGCATGTATGTTTTTGCCCTATTGCCCATTTGGACTAAATCGTTTGTTACAGGATATGCCAGAAGAAGTAGAAGAAGCCTTTAAAAAAGGTCATATGTACTAAAAAACATGAGGCTGTATCACTTAGTGTGATACAGCCTCATGTTTTATAAGTCTTTTGAACGTGATTTAGTTTTTTTGGGTTTTTTATTTTTTAGTTTTTTTGCTTCAGTAGCAGCGTGTTCAAAGCTAGTTATGATTTCATCATAAAAGGCTAGAGCATTTTCACCGAAAATTTCAGCAGATAATGGTGCGACAGAAGTAATTGCATTTTGAGAAAATGTCTGTAGTGACTCTGTGTCTCCTAAGATATTTTCTAGAATCTTTGCAAGTTCTTCATATGTTTCAAAGAGTTTTCCGTTATAATCGTTAATAACAACATCTTTGATGCTATCGTCGTATTTTGCAAGCACAGGCAGTTTTGCAGCCATGGCTTCGATAAAGGTGAGTCCTTGTGTTTCGGTGACAGATGCACTTACAAAGACATCTCCTAGTTGATAAAACTTACCAATAGTTGCCCAAGGTTGAAGACCTGTAAAGGTGATATTGTTTTGAACACCTAAGGTATGGGCTTGATTTTGCAATGCGGATTTTTCAGGACCATCACCCACAATAACAAGATGTGCATGAGGGATATGTTGTGTGAGTAAGCCTAAAGCATTAATGAGTACATCAATGCTTTTTTCTTTAGCAACACGTCCCACGAACAATATAATAGGTGCATCTGTAGGGATTCCAAATTGTTCTTTAAGTGCAGTAATCTCACTTTCTGAATACAGGTCAGGATTGAAAGGCGAAAAGTCTATTCCAGTAGGAATGACACGAATAGGTGTTTTGACACCATAACCTTCAAGGAGATTTTTGGTTTTTTCGGTAGGTGCTACAACGCCATTAACACTGTTGCAGAATTTTTTGCTATATTTACGTGCAAGTTCAGGAGAGAGCTCCACACCTTTTGAAACATAATGCATATATTCTTCATACATCGTGTGATAAGTATGTATGATAGGGATATGTAGTTTTTTTGATGTTAACTTTGCAAAAAAACCAAGAGAAAATTCAGTTTGAGATAAAATTAGGTCAAGCTTAAGCTTTTTGATTTGACGTACAATTTTTGTTGAATAGAGTAAGCCTACACGATGATCCTTTAAAAATACAAAAGGCATGCTTGGGAGTCTATAGACATGGCCCGGCGCAGGCTCAGCCTTAGGATGACTTACTGTGAAAATATACACGTTATGTCCTTGTGCTTGTAGTTGTTTTTCTAAAGTAACGATAGAACTTACTACCCCATTAATTTGAGGAGAGTAGGTATCTGTGAATATACCTATATTCATAATTACACCCTCTTATTGATTTTTTATAGATTGAAGCATGGCATCTAGTGCCGCTTCTACCATTTCTTTACCTAAAGGCGGTTGCTCTTTGAGGTATTTTTTTAATGCTATTAAATGTTGTTTGTCATTTATTATACCATAGTTTTTGATTAAGTATAAGTAGCATTTGTTTAAATCACACCCTAATTTTACAGAATATTCTAGAGTGGTAATGCTCTCGTCAATGCAATCATTCTCATGGAGCAGAATGCCATATTCCGTTAGCGCTTGGAGAAAGAGTTGATAGTGTTGTTCATAAGCAAACAATGTCTCTAAGTGGTTGATTCCAAAAGTCTTTTTGAGCTCAACGTTGGTATAATGACTAAGACATGCCATAGGTTTAGTCCCAAGTTTTTGAACCTTTTCATAAGTGGATTCCGTTCCTAGGAGGGGAGAGACAGGGATTTGGCTGAGATCAATACATAATAATAAGTCCTCAGGGAGCTTTTTTTTGGTCACAAAATTAGCTTCATGATCCTCTTTAATAAAAGACTGGAGCGCAGTGGAAGTATCAGAGCTTCCTTTTTTGATTTTTCTAGCAAGGGTTAGAAAAATAATTGTGATGCCTATCACAAACATCAGTGTATAAATCAGTTGTGGTGTCAATAATTTCATAAGTAAGGTATTCATCCTTTCATCAGTTATAAAGGACCAAGGTCATTTATTTATGCTTATTATAAATTATTTAGAGATAAAATGAAAGATTATGGTATAATAAGGGATAAGCACAAGGGATCAAATCAAGAGAAAGAAGCCATGGATATGAGTATAACAAATAATCTGAATGAGAATCAAATCAAGGCGGTTACCATGGCCCTTAAGCCAACTCGTGTAATCGCAGGACCAGGGTCTGGCAAGACGCATGTTATTATTCATCGTATTGCCTATATGATACAAACCTATCAGTGTAGGCCAGAGCAGATTTTGGTCATTACATTTACCAAAGCAGCAGCAGAAGAGATGAAAGTCAGATTTCATCAAACTTTTGGACAGACTAGGGTGACTTTTGGGACGTTTCATTCTATATTTTTTAGAATTTTGAAGATGTCTCAGCCTGACCGTTATCAACTAGAAAATCTGCTACTAGAAGACCAAAAGAAGAAGATGATAGAGGATATTTATAGACAGTTAGACTGTGAAGAGTATGAGGACTTTGTGGAGGTGTTTTTAGGTCATATGACGCTGATGAAAAATCAGATGATTGCACCTAAGTATTATAACCCTGATGGGTTGTCCAAAGAGCTATTTAGTCAAGTTTATCATGAATATGAAGCTAAAAAAGAGCGCATGGGAAAATTTGATTTTGATGACATGCTTGTAGATTGTTACCATGCATTGTGTCATGATGAACAACTCCTTGCATACTTCCAAAAGAAATACCAGTATGTACTGATTGATGAGTTTCAAGATATCAACTGTGTGCAATTTGAAGTCATTAAGCTACTGGTGCAACAGCATAAAAACTTATTTATTGTAGGAGATGATGACCAAAGTATTTATGGTTTTCGTGGGTCCAAGCCAGAGTTTCTGTTACAGTTTAATGAATACTTTACAGGAGCCGAAGATGTGGTACTCAATGTGAATTATAGGTCTACAAAAAATATACTAAGTTATAGTAATAACCTTATACTTCATAATCAAAAGAGGTATAATAAGGTCATGAAAAGTTTTAGTGGTGACAGTATTCAGCCACGCATTCATTATTGTGAAGATGTTAAGGCGGAAGCACTAGAGGTGATGGAAGCGATTCTAAAACATAAGGAAGCGGGGCATCCCTATAGTGAGTGTGCTGTGATTTATAGAACAAACGTACAGGCAAGGCCTATGATAGAGATGCTTTTATCGGCTAATATCCCATTTTGCTTAAAAGATGCCATGGTAACCTTATATGACCAATGGATTACAAAAGACATGCTTGCGTATTTAAAGCTTGCACAAGATTTAAGACAAGATGAATACGCACTCAAAGTCATTAATAGACCCTCACGTTATATCAGTAAAGCCCATATTGCAGCAGCTCAAAATGTAGGGAATGAGGGGGTATTGTTCCAGTTACTCAAATCTGGTGAACTCAGTCAGTGGCAAAAAGATCCTATCGAGCAGATGATCTATCATTTGCAAACTCTCAAAAATAAACCTTTCCAAGAAGCTATAGCTTATATCCGAAAAGTGATTGGTTATGATAGTTATGTGACAGAGTATGCTAAGTTTCGGAGGGTGCCAGCTTCAGGATTGTTAGAAGTACTTGATGAAATCGAGGATTCTGCAAGAGGCTATACAAGTGCAGTGGATTGGGAGCAGGGCTTATATGAGCAGGCAATGAGTATCAAGCAGAGTAGTAAGCTAACGAGAGGTCAAGATGCACTGGTACTAACCACGATGCATAGTGCCAAAGGCTTAGAGTTTGAAACGGTCTGTGTATTAGATGCCAATGATGGCGTGACGCCTCATAACAAGAGTATGGGAGATGCACAACTCGAAGAAGAACGAAGACTTTTTTATGTGGCGCTGACAAGGGCCAAAAACAATTTATTTATCTTTGTTCCCAAAAAACGCTATAACGACAAAGTTGCCGTGTCACCATTTGTTATTGAGATGAAAACACCTCAGACAGCACTTGAAGCAGGGACAAAAGTAAGACATAAGGTGTATGGAAGGGCAACACTTGTTGCTGTGCAAAAACCAAAAGGAAAGCTGCTATTTGAAGATGGCACAACAAGAATTATTGACCTCGAATTTTGTATTAAAAATAATATTATGTGGGTGGAGGAATCAAAATGAAAAAAAATAAAAAAACTAAGAAAAAGCAACCTTTTAACATCTATAGTTTCATGAATAAAAATAAAAAAACAGTGGTTGGTACAGTGAGTATTATTCTTGTGCTAACAATGATTCTAGGCGTGTTTGCACAAGTGGCTTCTACAATGAAATAACTGACCTAAAATAACTGGAAGTGAGGGGTGGCATTATGAATGGAAAAAAAGTTATCAAATGGAGTTTTATTTGTTTACTTGTCATAGTCTCAGGTGGGGCAATAGGTGCTATGACTTACATAACTGTGTCGGTCAAGCGGTTTGACCAAGTCTATGCTCACAATGTATCAGTTGAGGGGGTTTCCATAGGCGGATTGACAAGAGCAGAGGCAAAGGCCCAAATTGAGCCTAAAGCAAAGGCCTATCTTGAGACAAAAAGTGTTACGCTGATAAGGGGAGAAGTCAAGGTGACCCGAGAGCTTAAAACATTACCAGTAGCTTATGAATTAGATGCTGTACTGGATAAAGCTTATGTGGTAGGCCATGATCGTAAGTTGTTAGACCGTTATGCATTAGCAACCAATAAGCATACCTTAGCACCAGTAGATTTTGAAATCGCCTATACATTTAATGAAGAAGAGATTACAAAATGGGTGAATGAGATTAGTGGGCAGTTTGAAAAAAAAGCAGTAGATGCAACGATAGAACGTAAAAATAAACAATTCGTCATTACAGCGGAGCAAGATGGTGAAATCGTAGATGTTGACCAAACAGCTGCAAATGTTATAAGCATCCTCAAAAAAGGTCATTTTGATGAAGTGGTTGAAGTGGTCACACAACCTGTGAAGGCAATCTATACAGCAGAGTCTTTTAAGGATGTTCAGACCCCTATAGCAAGCTTTAAAACAAATTATAATAATGCAGATCCCCTAAGAAATGAGAATCTTAAAGTAGCTTCAAGCAAAATCAATAAAACATTAGCACCAGGAGAAATTTTCTCACTAGGGACTCAGTTAGAACCGATTACTTATGAAGAGGGATACCGTTCATCAAAAGTCATTGTGAATGGTCAGCTTGAAGATGGTATTGGTGGGGGTGTGTGTCAGATTGCATCAACCCTTTATAATGCGGTGTTACTCAGTAACTTAGATATCACAATGAGACAAAACCACTCGTTGCCAGTAGCCTATGTCCCATTAGGAAGAGATGCAACGTATGCCACAGGAATTATTGACTTTAAATTTCAGAATACCACAGAGTATCCAGCCTTTATTGAGAGCTACTGTGAAAACAATGAAGTGGTTGTCAATATATTTGGGCATAAGGAGCTTAAACCGGTCTATGATGAGATTAAATTCTATTCTGAAACCATAGAAGTGATTGCCGCACCAGCAACACAGTACCAAAATGACCCATCCTTACAACAAGGTAAAAAAGTTCAAAAAGTAGCACCACTTGAAGGAAAGAAAGTTAAACTCTATAAAATGTGTTACAAAGATGGGCAAATGGTTCATAAAGAATGGATTAATCAAAGTTATTATAAACCAAGAGCAGCTATTGTACGTGTAGGGACTAAGGCTCTGCCAAAACCGCAGCCACAGCCGCCAACACAAACTCAGCAACCACAGCCACAACCTGCGCAAGAGAGTGCTGAAAAACAACTAGGAGACCAATAAAAAAGCAACCACATCATCTGATGTGGTTGCTTTTTTGTGTTAACCTTGAGGAACGAAGAAGCCGTCATCTACACCGTCATCATTATTAGTCGGTGGAGCAGGAGGTTCTGGTTCTGGCTCAGGTGTTGGTTCTGGAGCAGGAGGTGTAACCTCAGGCTGTGTTGGAGGTTGTGTTGAACCCCCACCAGGAACTTCTGTTGGTGGCCAAGTGCCATCAGGCCATGAACCATCAGGCCAACTTGGATCTTCTGTTGGCGGCTCAGTAGGTGGTTCTGGGGTATGTGATGTATGAACATCACATAAATCACCAGGGCCTACTGCATTGGCAGTACCAGAAGTGAGTGCGGTAACCTTGCTTCTTACTGTCTCTGTAGGACAGTATTCTGTAGCGATTTTGCCTGAGATTTCGCAGACACGTTTTTCAACATGGCGGTCGCATGATTCTTCAGGCATTTGACTCTTAAGGAAATAGTCAGAGACTACTTTATGGTTAGGGTCATGTTTACAAAGGTCTGTAGGCTTCTTGCCTGAGAGAGAACATACAGAGGCTTTGACATAGCCAGAAGTATTGAGTTCAAATTCTTTGTAAGCCATATCTTTGTGGATATCGTTCATAATCTTACTCCACACATCGAGGTGGAAGCCGCCTGTATTACCCATATCACGGTTGTCATCACGACCAGCCCAGATACTTGCTGTGTAATAAGGGGTATAACCTGCAAATGTGAGGTCTTTGTTATCGTTTGTTGTACCAGTCTTACCTGCTACAGGGATACGACTAAAGTTGTTGCGAATACGTGTACCTGTACCACGTGTAATAACATCTTGCATCATATTTGTAATCATAGAAGCTGTTGATTCTTTGACAACAGTATGTGTTTCAGGTGTTTTCTCTAATAAGACATTACCATCACGGTCTAAGACTTTTGTATAAAGTATAGATTCCACGTAAGTTCCGTTGTTAGCCAGTGCGGCATAAGAGCCATTAAGCTCCATTAGTGTAATCCCACTAATTCCGCCAAGTGGCATAGAAGCAACTTTATCAGATGGTAATAAATTTATAAAACCGAAGTTTGCAAGATAATCAAAAGAGGTATCAAGACCTACCATTTGATTGGCTTTAACTGCTGGGATATTCATAGAATCCCAAATAGCTTCACGAACAGATACAGAACCTTTGAAGTATTTGTACCAGTTTTTAGGTGTCCATTTACCGATAGTAATTTCCTCGTCTACAAGTGTTGAACCAGGAGCAAGTAGTCCCATATCTAATGCAGGTGCATAAGAAGATACGATCTTGAAGGTAGAACCAGGTTGACGCTTAGCTTGTGTGGCACGGTTGAAGGTACGATCACCTTGTTTGTCACCACGTCCACCAGAAAGTGCTTTGACATGGCCTGTACGGTAGTCAGAAATCACAAAAGCAGCTTGTGGTTGAGGGATTTGGAAGACCACTTCGTTCACCACTTCGCCTTTTGTGACGCCAATGGAGTCAAGCTTTGCAGTTTTGAATGTTTCAATGTCGGCTTCACTCTTAACGATGCCTTCCCAGCCTTTGTTGACTGTAGAGCCGTCAGCTTTTTTGATGGTTGCACTGTAGTTGATTTTGAGGTCAGAACTCGCTTTTGGGAAGAGAGAGTCAGCACTCATGTATTTGTCAACAATACGCTGCATGTTTTGATCAAGTGTGGTATAGATTTGGATACCACCACCATACATTAAGTTATTGGCTTGAGTAGAAGACATGCCTTTTTCGGACTGGAGGTCAGCTAAGACTTCTTCGACTACAGCATCTACGAAATAACTATGGTTTGATTCTTCAGCAAAATTTTCTTGAACTTCTTGGATATTTTCATAAGGATTATCTTTGAGGGCAGCTTGGTGCTCTTCAGGTGTAATCCAACCTTGTTCTTCCATTTTTCTGAGGATAGTCTGTGCTTTATCCCAGTTGTTTTCAGGATTAGTAATAGGGTCATAGTATGTTGGACGTTGTGTAATACCTGCTAGAACAACACTCTCTGCTAAGGAGAGCTCAGAAACATCTTTGTTGAAGTAGCGGTTAGCGGCTGCTTGCACACCCTTTGTTCCACGGCCAAGAGGCATTGTATTGAGGTAATACTCAAGAATGACTTCTTTGTCGTAGATTTTTTCGAATTCGAGGGCTAAGTATTGCTCTTGAATTTTACGCGTAAACTTTTTCTCTGAAGAAAGAACGTTGTTTTTGACAAGCTGCTGAGTGATTGTACTCGCACCTTCAGAGAGTGAACCTGACTTAAGGTTTGTGACAATAGCACGTAAAATTCCGCGAATATCAATCCCATTATGATCAAAAAAACGCTCATCTTCAATGGCTACGACAGCATCTTGAAGATTTTTGGGGATTTGACTCATCTCTGCATAGATGCGGTTTTCACCACCTGATATACGGTCTACCTCTGTACCATTTTGGTCATAGACGAAAGACGTATAATCCGTGGTTGGTTTGAGTTCAATCTGAGACACATCAGGGGCACTTTTGATCACGCCGATGAACATGCCAAGACCAGCACCAAAGCCAGCAAATAATAAAATAATAAAAGCTATGAGTAATACACGCAAAGCGGTGAGTTGAGTCTTCTTTTTCTTTTTAGTTTTTTTCTTGTTTTGTTGAGCATTACGCTCCTTGTCTCTGGAATCTTTAGAGTAATTCATAGATTTCATCCTCCTCATTTTGTTATTATACCAAAGAACTGGGTGTTGGGCAAAAGGGAATTTCAATACATAAATCATTTACTTCAAGTTATACTAAGTCTAAACGCTTGATATAAAGGAGTATAGTCATGAAAAATCAACTATATGTAGGAAAGCTCTTATCTAGGATAATCAAAAGAAACCCTCATTATAAATGTCGTATGGGGCGTAGAAATACACATCTTAAGTTAACGGAAGACTTCTTGGTAATCCAGCAAAAAGAAGCCCTCAAAAAACTCCCTCTCAAAAAAATCGGAGAGACTAGTCTTCACGAGAAGATGTGGGAAATCCGTGTTAAAGTGAAGTGTGACCACAAAGTGTATCTGTTTGATTTCCCAAGTATCAAAAAAGCCACAGATTTTTATGAACGCATCATCTTTGGTAAAATAAAAGCACATAGCTGATAAAAGCTTGTCATGGGTACAAGCCTCTTAGGAATATATTAGTAAAAAGTCTAATCTAGGAGGCTACATATGTTTAGAAGAAGGCGCTATGCATTTCGTCAGATGAACTACCGTCAAAGAGATCAGGTCGCACATAAAGCTCAGGGAATCATTGCAATCTGTATTATTATAGCCATAGTTTCGGGAATTTATATCCAACTGGACAGAGAAGTGATGCCCACAGTGATGGCCATGGCCAAATTAAAGGGAACCTCCCTAGCAACAGAGTCCATTAATGAAGCCATCAATCAGACATTATCCACCCAGCAAATTACGGTAGAGGATTTACTCAGCTATGATTATAACGACAAAGGGGAGTTGGTTTCTTGGAATGTGAACTCCATATTGATTAATAAGATTTGTACGGAGATTGTGACCAATGCCAATCAAGAGTTGCAGCATATTGGAGAGGTATCCCTTAAGATTCCACTAGGTAATTTAACAGGAAGTAGGATTTTTGCCAATTTAGGGCCTGATATTACCATCAAGGTTATGCCTGTAGGGACAGTAAAAGTTGATTATGACAACGATATACGCTCCACAGGGATTAATCAAGTCAATCATACGGTATGGCTTAACATTGAAGCGACTGTTCAAGTGGTGGTCCCACTCTTCTCGGATCAGGTACAAGTTAAGCGCAAAGTGGTGTTGATTGATAAGATGATTTCAGGGCAAGTCCCACCAAGTTATGTCAATGTTCCTAAAGAGAGTATATTGGATGTGGCACCATCTGACCTAGAAGAGGATATGTTGCCATAGTCATTATGCACAACCTGTTTTAGATTTGATTACTATTTTTCTAAAAATTAAAGAGTTGTCAATAATAAGTGTTACATGATATATTAAAGTAGTAATCAGTTAAAAGTGAGTGAAGGCGTTCTCCACAATAGGGAACGCCTTTTTTATAAATATTATGATGAAGAGGTGCATGAAGATGGATGATATCAAACTTTCTGAACTATTTGGGAAAAATGTATTTGATGATAAGGTTATGCGTGAGCGTTTACCAAAATCAACTTACAAACAATTACATAAAACAATTGACGAAGGACTTCAGCTTGAGCCAAGTGTAGCAGAGGTTGTAGCAAATGCAATGAAAGATTGGGCTATTGAACATGGTGCAACACACTTTACACACTGGTTCCAGCCAATGAACGGCCGTACAGCGGAAAAACATGATTCATTCTTATCACCTGCATCAGATGGGCGTATGATTATGGAGTTTTCAGGTAAGGAGCTTATCAAAGGAGAGGCAGATGGTTCTTCATTCCCATCAGGTGGACTCCGTCAGACTTTTGAGGCAAGAGGTTATACCGTATGGGATTGTACGTCACCAGCATTCTTAAAAGAAGATATTAGTGGTGTGGCACTTTGTATCCCAACAGCATTTTATTCTCATTCAGGAGAAGCACTCGACAAGAAAACACCACTTTTACGCTCAATGGAAGCCATTCAAGTGGCAGCACTTCGTGTATTACGTGGTTTAGGTGATACAAAAACCGAAAAAGTCATTACAACAGTAGGGGCTGAGCAAGAATACTTCTTAGTGGATAAGAGACAATACCAACAACGTAAAGACCTTATTTTTACAGGGAGAACATTATTTGGGGCGATGCCTCCAAAAGGGCAAGAGATGGAAGACCACTACTATGGTAGTATCAAAGAAAAAATTGGTAAGTTCATGAGAGAAATCGATATTGAACTATGGAAGTTAGGTGTACCATCTAAGACAAAACACAACGAAGTGGCACCAGCTCAGCATGAGCTTGCACCAATCTTTGCAACAGCTAACGTGGCATCAGACCAAAATCAACTTGTGATGGAAGTTCTCCAAAAAGTAGCGAACCGTCATGAGCTTGCATGTCTTCTTCATGAAAAGCCATTTAGCGGGGTAAACGGCTCAGGTAAACATGATAACTGGTCACTTGTAACAGATACAGGCAAGAACTTATTCTCACCAGGCAAAAACCCTAAAGAAAACTTAGAGTTCTTAGTATTCTTAGCAGCAGTTATTGAAGCCGTTGATACACATGCAGACCTTATTCGCTTATCTTCTGCAACAGCAGGTAACGACCATCGTCTTGGGGCTAATGAGGCACCACCAGCTATTATTTCTATTTTCTTAGGAGACCACCTAACAGAGCTTATCTACCACATTGCAAAAGGTGAAGCTGCTGGTAACATGAAAAAAGAAGTGATGGAGATGGGTGTTTCTACAATGCCTAAACTCAGAAAAGAAGTGACAGACCGTAACCGTACATCACCATTCGCCTTTACAGGTAATAAGTTTGAGTTTAGAATGTTCCCATCATCAGGATGTGTATCAGAAGCTAACGTGATTATTAATACAGCAGTAGCGGATTCATTAGGACGTTTTGCTACAATTCTTGAAGCACAAGAGGATACAGCAAAAGCTGTGGCTCAAATTATGCGTCAAACACTTGAAAAACATGGTCGTATTATCTTTGATGGTAATGGCTATTCAGAGGATTGGGTTGTTGAAGCCGAAAGAAGAGGGCTTGCGAACCATAGCACAACTGTAGATGCGATTCCAGCACTTATTTCAGAAGCATCTATTAAGTTATTTGCTGATCACAAAGTATACGGAGAATCAGAGCTTCGTGCACGTTATGAAATTCTCATTGAAGAGTACTACAAAACAGTTAATATTGAAGCCAAAACGATGGTGAATATGGTGCGTACACAGTTTATTCCAGCAGTGGTAGAGTACACAACAAACATTGCACAAAATATGAGTCTTCTCACAACACTTGGTCAGTTTGGGACAAAAGCACAATCAGAAATCCTTGAGCAATTAACAAGTCATTTAGAGACAATGAAAACATGCGTAGATGATTTAGATGAGACACTTCGTCATATTAATGCACATACAGAAGGACTTGAAAAAGCAGTAGCCTTCAAAGACCAAATCATTCCACGTATGGAAGCCCTTCGTCATACAGTTGACTTCCTAGAAACAATTGTAGATGAACGCATTTGGCCAATTCCTACTTATAGTGAACTCTTATTTAGGGTATAATTAAATAGTAGAGAAATTATTTGCCGAAAGAGGTCATTATGGAACAAGTAAAAGAAGAACAAGAATTACTCATATTGTTTGCAGCACAAAAAAAACAATATGATGAAAAGGACGCGTGGGAGAGCTTGGATGAGCTTGAAGAGCTCGTACAAACAGCGGGTGCTCAGACAGCAGTCAAGGTACTTCAGCGTCTAGATAGCATCAACCCAGGGCACTATATTGGTAGTGGTAAAGTCCAAGAGATCAAACAAATGCTCCATACTTACGGTGCAACAGGTGTTGTTTGTGATGATGAGCTTTCACCAGTTCAGATGCGTAATCTCACAGAGATGCTCGAAGTCAAAGTCATGGACCGTACGATGGTCATCCTCGATATATTTGCTCAAAGAGCAAGATCCAAAGAAGGTAAGCTTCAAGTTGAGATGGCTCAGCTTAAGTATCAATATTCAAGACTAAGTGGTTTTGGACAGATGCTCTCTAGACAGGGCGGAGGTATTGGTACGAGAGGACCTGGAGAGAAGAAGCTAGAGACGGATAAGCGATATGTCCGTACACGTATGGATATTCTTAAACGTGAAATTGGTGAGATGGAGAGGCATCGTGAGCTACTGCGCTCACGCCGTGATAAGAACAACGTGCCTGTTGTTGCTATTGTGGGGTATACCAATGCAGGGAAGTCCACACTTCTTAACAAACTCAGTGGGAGTGAAGTCTATGCCGCGAACCAGTTATTCGCGACACTTGACCCTACAGTAAGGTCAGTGGCACTTCCAAGCGGTACAGAGATGATGCTGACAGATACAGTAGGGTTTATCCGTAAATTGCCTCACCACCTTGTGAAGGCGTTTTACTCTACTCTTGAAGAAGCCAAGTATGCGGATATTATACTGCATGTGATGGATGTCAGTTCAGAGCACTTAGAGACACATCTTGAGGTGGTCTATGAGACATTAGAGAAGCTAGAGATCAAGGATATACCGATTATTAGTGTCTACAATAAGATTGACCAAGTAGAGGGCAATTATATCAAGGATACCCATACGGAGACACAAGTGGCAGTATCAGCTAAGTCAGGGACAAATCTTGATGAGCTTCTTCAGGTGATTGAGAACATTATCTATGAAGAGATGAAACACTTCAAAGTCATGTTGCCTTATACAGTGCCAGATGTATTAGCTTTCTGTCACAAGTACGGCGAGAAGCTAGAAGAGGAGTACCAGAATGAAGGGGTATTCTTAACAGGTTATATCAATCAAGACAAATTCTATAAAGTACAACCTTATTTAATAGACTAGGGATTTTCCCTAGTCTATTTTTTCGACAAAATATCTGTTAATTGTTTACCTATTCCATGAAACGACCGCGTATATTCCACACATTGGAAAAAGCAGGTCGAAAATTCAATTCTAATCAAGAAACTTGCGATGGAAAAAGTTTTAATTATCTCAATATTTAATGTATAATAACATTATGTAAGTGGAGGGGGAGAAATATGCAAGTTTATAAGAGACTATTAGGACAAAACACATTGGAAAATAAAGTGATTAAGTATTATGTGGTACAGAAACATGAGTATTATGGGATTGAATTAGAGGAACAGACAGAGGGACAAATCGTATGTGAGAACGAATATTTTACAGAGACTTTTGAGAAGGCATTTCACCTCGCCAAGCTTATGAAAGAAGGTATGGTGAGTCTCATCTCAATGGCAGAAATTATAGATGATTATATTCAGTAATTGTTGAGCGACCGTAGGGGTCGCTTTTTTCATGGGGAATGATTGAAAAAATGATGAGAGCTATGTTACTATGAAGTCAGAGTCGCTTAAGTATGTGGTGCTTAAGGGGAATGAATAAATATAAAGAGAGATAAAGGTGATAGCATGTTAGATCAATATGTGACAATAGAGCGCGCAGCAGAAACAGAGATTATTGAGAAGAAATCACGGTTTATTGCAACGGTGATTCCTGTCAATACACAAGAAGAAGCTGATCAGCATCTTGCGGTACTGCGCAAAAAATATTGGGACGCTACCCACAATTGTTTTGCCTATCAGATAGGGGAAAAAAACGAGATTCAGAGGTTTAGTGATGATGGGGAGCCCCAAGGGACAGCCGGTAAGCCCATACTCGATGTGCTCAAGGGGCAAGATATCAAAAATACACTGATTGTCGTGACACGCTACTTTGGAGGGACCTTGTTAGGAACAGGGGGACTCGTACGTGCTTATGGACGCAGCGCCAAAGAGGGTGTGCTTGAGGCGGGATTGATTAAGCGATTACGTATTAGGCTCTATGAGATTCAAGCGGACTATGGTTTGTCTGGTCGCGTACAGTATTTGCTCAGTGAGAAGGGTTATACCATGAGGGAGACAGGCTATACGGAGATTGTGACATTCAATGTAGAGGTAGAAGTGGCTATGGAAGAGGCGTTTACCAATTGGATGATTGATGCAACCAATGCGGAAGTCTCTATTATGCCAGGGGAATATGAGCTGATTTCCAAGCCTTTGTAGTTGCAAGACCTTCAAAAAATATGGTAAAATAAACAAGAAAAATTTAAATAAAACTAAATAATCGAGGAGGCATCACAATGTCAGGACATTCAAAGTTTGCCAATATTAAACATAAAAAAGCGAAAAATGATGCGCAAAAAGGCAAAATCTTTACAAAAATGGGGAGAGAAATTGCTGTAGCAGTCAAAGAAGGTGGTGCTGATCCAGCACTAAATACCAAACTTTCAGATATTATTCGCAAAGCCAAATCAAATAATATGCCAAATGATACAATTCAAAGAAGTATCAAAAAAGCAGCAGGTGATGGAGATGGTGTCAATTACGAATACATCACTTACGAAGGCTATGGCCCAAATGGGATTGCAGTCATTGTAGAGACACTAACAGATAACAAAAACCGTACAGCAGCTAATGTACGTGCAGCCTTCTCAAAAGGTAATGGGAACATGGGGACACTAGGATGTGTATCATTCATGTTCGACAAAAAAGGTCAAATTGTTATTGAAAGAGATGCTACAGACATGGAAGAAGATGATCTCATGATGCTGGCTATTGAAGCGGGAGCAGATGACTTTGAAGCAGAGGATGAGGGGTATACAGTACTCACATCACCAGAAGCTTTTGGAGAAGTGTGCAAAGCAATAGAAGAAGCAGGCATTGAGATGGCATCAGCAGAAGTAACCATGATTCCACAAACATACGCATCAGCGATTACAGATACAGAGGATATCAAGGCATGGGATAAGATGATGGGCCTTCTTGAAGACGATGATGATGTTCAAGAGATCTATCACAACTGTGAAGAAGAATA
>JBOFEH010000206.1:0-2532 GCA_051647765.1 Cellulosilyticaceae bacterium
CCAATAATCGACTGGAGTTGAATGAGGGAATCGGGATGTATGATGAAGGGGCTTGGGCTACAAGTTTGAGATATAGTGAGCAACTTGGTAAGTTTTATTTACTTGTGAATATACAAGATGGAGTGAGTCCGGAATATGCGACACTTAGTGTAGCGGATTGTGCAAGCGGGCCCTGGACAGTGTATCGTCTAAATGATAAGTTGTATGATCCAGGATTGTTTTTTGATGAGGATAGTAAGATTTATGTAATACATGGACAGGGACAACTCTATATTAGTGAGCTAGAAGTGGTGGATCAAGAGAGTGGGGAATTAAAGATTAGTGACACACTCCATAACCAAAAGTTTTATAACTATACAGGTGGTTATTATAACGAGGGTAGTCATGTCTACAAAATAGATGGAGTGTACTATATTTTGAGTACACCTACTTGGGATTATGCGGATACAGGGACAAAGAAGGAGATTGCCATTCAGACCAGAGATTTACTGAATGGGCCTTATGAGGTAAGGGATATCATGACAAGCTATATGAACTTTGAGAAGAATGGTATTCATCAAGGGGGGATTGTAGATGTACCTCAGGAGAATGGGGATGCCGAGTGGTGGTCTATTATCTTTTTAGATCATCATAAGATTGGGCGTATGCCTACTCTGCAACCAGTGACTTGGGAGATTGATGAGAAGGGGTTAAAGTGGCCTATGCTAGGGATGCCAGGAACCAATGGGGAGCATGCCGTTGTGACGTATAGGAAACCACAGATTAGGTACAATAAGTCAATAATGCCTATTAACCCAATGTGCTCAGATCATTTTGAAACAGGTGAATTGGCAACATGCTGGCAGTGGAATCATGTACCAGATGATAACAAGTGGAGTTTAACAGAAAGGCCAGGTTATATGCGTTTATATACTGCTTCAGTGACAGAGTCTTTGACATGGGCGAGAAATACGCTTAGACAAAGAGTGGTTGGACCAGAGAGTATGACAACAATCAAATTGGATATCGAACATATGGCAGATGGGGATGTGGCAGGTCTTACTGTATTCAAAAAACATTATAATTTTATTGGGGTACAATATGATCAAGAGAAGTCTAGCTTGTCTATAGTTGTTAATGATGATGGGCAAGTAGTTATCTCGGAAAACTTACCAAAGGGAACAAAAGCTATTTGGCTTCAAGTGCGTATACCTAGATTTGAATACCGCGTAGAGTATTATTATAGTTTGGAAGGAGAGCACTTTACACGATTGGGTGGGCGCTATGAAATGCAGTATATCGAACCTTATGTAGGAATGGGAATTGGAGTTTTTAATTATGCGACTAAAGCATTAGGGGGATATGTAGATATGGAGTTTTTTGATATGCATATGCCTGAGCAGCAGGGGAATTACTTTAAATTAGGAGCGAAAATTGAAGCAGAGAATTATGATGATATAAGTTATGGGGTGACTGCAGGGACGCCTAGCCGTAAATATAATCCACAGACAGTTTATACGAGTGATTATGTATACAACACTCTATTACATAAAGAAGGAATGGCATACGATCGTGCGGTAAGTAACCTAAAATCAGGAGATTGGATACAGTATAACCGAGTAGATTTTGGTGAAGGAGCGGATTGGTTTAATGCAAGGATATCAGGAGTAAAAGTAGGTGGGAAAATTGAAGTGCATAAAGATAGCCCAGAGGGGAAACTATTAGGGACGCTCAATGTACCGCATACAGGAAATGCAGAAGTGTACCAAAATGTAGAGGCTAAGATGACGGCGAGGATTATTGGGACTAATAGGATTCATTTGGTTTATCAGGGACCTGAGAATAGTTGCCAAATCAATTGGTTTATGTTTGGGATAGGAAGTTTTCCGCAAATACCAGAAGTGCCTAGGGTAATGGGCGAAATGCAAGGTCCAACACAAATGAAGATTTCATGGGGAAAAATAAAGTGTGCAAGGGAGTATGATATTGAATTGAGTAATGGAATAAGTACACAGAGGATTAGTAATGCAAAGAGTCCTTTTGTTCAAACTGGATTACAGGAGGGAATGAGCTATACTATTCGAGTGCGTTCTAAAAATGAGGGGGGATACAGTGAGTGGAGTGTAGCTTTTGAATACCCTGGAATTAAGAAATAATTTAAGTAGTTAGAAAGCTTGCCGGTAACATAGTAGATATATACAAATAGCTTAACATATATATAGATAATAGAGTGCCGATCTCAAGGGGGCACTCTATTTTATTCGTTTTATGAGAAAGAGTTTTAATGGAGAAATAAAATAAAAAGAAAAAGATTCCAAAATAGGGTTGACTTATGTCTTGAAGTAGTGCATAATAAGTCAAGTCAGCAGCGAGCAGCAGCTAACAAAAACAAGGTTAACGCCTTGGGAAATAAGAATGAACTTTGAAAATAAAATAGTAACTATATAAGCCAGTCGATTCAAAAGAGTTACTTCAAGTAACTAGAATCAGCACTTAAGAGTGCAAAAATTATGTCAGTAGACAAACTTTTATATTGAGAGTTTGATCCTGGCT
>JBOFEH010000207.1:0-1620 GCA_051647765.1 Cellulosilyticaceae bacterium
GACGTTTGATACTCAAGACTTCACTATGTCCTACCATCAATTGTGTCAAATGTGTGGTATTCGTTTCTTCAATGGCTACCGTTTGTGTTACCTTTCCTTTTCTCAAAACAGTTACTACATCGCAAAGTGCCATAACCTCATTTAATTTATGTGTAATAATAATGATACTTTTTCCATCCGCTTTCATCCGTCTAACAATCTCAAAAAGCTTTTCGACTTCTTGAGGCGTAAGCACTGCTGTAGGTTCATCTAAAATTAAGATATCACATCCTCTATACAATACCTTAATAATCTCTAGCATCTGCTTTTCACTTACAGACATATCACACACTTTTTTCTCTAAGTCAATTGTCAATCCATATTTTTGGCAAAGTACCGTAACCTGGTCTGCCTCATGACTTCCTTTTGTCCAAAACTTACCACTTCCTGCTATAATATTTTCTTTTGCTGTAAAGGAATCGACTAATTTGAAATGTTGATGTACCATCCCAATCCCTTTAGCAATTGCACTTTTCGGAGAGCTAAAATGAACTTTTTCTGAACGTACAAAAATGAACCCACTATCAGGACTATAAATACCTGATAGCATGTTCATTAATGTACTTTTTCCTGCGCCATTTTCTCCGAGTAGTGCATGGATTTCACCTTTTTTGAGGGTAAGGTTCACTCCTTCATTAGCTATTACTGTTCCAAATTGTTTGGTAATATTCTCTAATTTTACTACTACTGTTTGTTTCATATTGCGCCACCTATATTTTATTAGTTAATTTCTCCAACTACACCTTCTACAAACCAGTTACATGAAAGTTGATCTTCATCGCTTAAAACTTCTCCTTCAGCAACTTTTTCATTGCCTGCTTGATCTTTAATTGGTCCTTGGAATGTATTAAATGTTCCAGCTATCATTTCTTCTCTTTTTGCCATTACTACTTCTTCTGTACCCGCTTTAACATTGGCTGTAAGAGGAGCGATATCTACAATCCCTGCTTTGATTCCTTCCCAATAAGCATTGGGTTTAAATGTGCCATCTATTACAGATTGCACAGCCTCTACATAGTAAGGTCCCCAGTTCCATACTGCACTTGTTAAATTTGCATTTGGAGCAAATCCACTCATATCTGCATGGTAACCAATTGACCATACACCTTTTTCCTCAGCTGCCTGCTGTGCCCCTGCCGCATTTTGATGTTGCGCAAGTACATCACATCCTTGATCAATTAAAGCACTCCCTGCTTCTTTTTCTTTAGCTGGATCATACCATGTATTTGTCCAAGATACTTTGACTACTGCTTCTGGGTTAACAGCTTTTACACCTAATGTAAATGCATTAATCCCACGTACAACCTCTGGAATAGGCATCGCTGCTACATAACCAATTTGATTTGTTTCTGTTTGAAGTCCTGCTACCATTCCTGATAAGTATCTTGCATCTTCTACGCGTCCAAAATAGTTTGCCATATTATCTGTTGTTTTAAATCCTGAGCAATGGAAGAAAGTTACCTCAGGGAATTCTTTTGAAAGTTTCTCTATGTAATCCATATAACCAAATGATGCTGCAAAAATAACGTTACATCCTTGATCAATCATATCTCTTGCTACTTTTTCTACTTCTTGTGTCTC
>JBOFEH010000208.1:0-29768 GCA_051647765.1 Cellulosilyticaceae bacterium
GGTGTATTATGATAGATACTTTTGAAGATGCGACAGTATTCGAACCTCGTATTGTAGTAGAAAAAGGCTATATTGTACGACCCCATTCAATATGTATTATGATGGAAACAAAGAAAAGGTAGATGACGCGAAGTTTAAAACAATCACCTAAAAAGCATTAGGCACATATGTGTGGCCTAATGCTTTTGATTTTTAGAGGTGTTTAGGCAACGAGATAAGGGATTAAATGTGAAGGAAGCTCTGTATGGGAACAGGAGGCACCCACAACAAAGTGGATATTATATGTTGAGGAGAGTTGCTTAAGTTTTTCAATAAAGTATGAGAGTTGATCGATACTCATTCGGGTCAGTCTGGTAAGCTCATCAATAAAAACCGTTTCAATATCGTGATTGCTAGATAGGATACCGCATAAGAATCCGAAGAAATCTTGGTGTGTTTGAAGAGGATAGGAAGAGGCTTCAATTAAACGGATTTGGTGAGAGAGATCGAGACGGTGCTGTGTGGTGCTATCAATGTAAATAACGTGACCTTTTGATTGTTTCACATTGTCATTAGCAAGTGCTATAAGTTGTTTTGTTTTTCCTTCGCCTTTTTGACCTGTAATAATCTGAATCATGGCTATCACCTCTAATAGATTTTATAATATATGTATTCAATATCACCTGCAAAATATCCTTTATTCGAGAAATTAGTTGGTTAAAATATTGTATACTTTAGCGCAACTAAATTAATCAATTAGTAATAATGAATAAAATCAAAAGACAGCTTATAAGTTAAGCTGTCTTTTGGGAGGTTAGTTTTTATAAGCGTTATCAGAAACACGTCCGTATAAAGTTAAAGCATAAATTCCAGAGATGCCTACTAAAGCATAAATAACCCGACTAATCCATGAGCCTGTACCTCCAAATAATGCAGCAACAAGGTCAAATTGGAAAAAGCCTATAAGACCCCAATTGATTGCACCAATGATAATAAGAGAAAGTGCAATGTAATCAAATGTTTTTGTGTTCATAATAACATTCCTACCTTTCATGGTTTTTAAAACTATTTATGAATATATTATAACTATAAAAATGAAAAATATTCTTGTCTTATCATTGGAATAAAAAGGGAAAAAGTTGCTATATATAGAGTATAGATATAAAAGGTGGTGGGAACATGCCTTTTAAGTTGTTGCAGGCAGGCTTTGGTACACTTAAAAATCATGCATATAGTTATGATACTTTGGAGGAGCAGATTTTTGAACTAAATAGGCATTATAGTCATTTATTATCGATGGAGACGATAGGTGAGAGTCATGAGCACAGGAAAATCTATAGGATACAGTTAGGAAAAGGAGAACGTAAAATACATGTCAATGGTGCGCATCATGGAAATGAATGGATCACTTCAGCAGTTTTGGTGAAGAGTATGGCTATACTTTGTGAACTGTATGAGAGAAATAGTAGTTTTTATGGCATGCCAATCAAGCGTATGCTAGATTATTATGTTTGTTATGACTTTGTGCCTATGGTGAATCCTGATGGGGTTGATCTGGTCATTAGAGGATTAGAAAGCATCAGTAAAAAAGAGTTGATACAAGAAGCTAATGGTTTTGAACAATCTTTTAGTAGATGGAAGGCCAATGGAAGAGGAGTAGATCTTAATCGCAATTATGATGCAGGATTTAGAGACTATCAAATAGCTTCAAAAAAACAAAGTCCTAGCTATGCATATTATTCAGGCGAGTATCCGGGGTCCGAACCTGAATCTAGGGCACTGATTGAGTTGACAAATAGAAGATTGTATGACATGGTATTAGCATATCATACACAAGGGCAAGTGATTTATTGGGACTACAAACAAATACCAGTAGTGTCTGCGAAGGACTATGCACAGCTTTTTGCAAAGGTAAGTGGCTATCAGTTAGATGTGCCAGATGCTGATGCGATGGGGTGTGGGTATAAAGATTGGTTTATAGAAGTATTTCGTAGGCCGGGATATACTATTGAATGTGGAATAGGTGAAAACCCTATAGATACAGCACAATTAAATGATATTGTGAGTGCAACATTTCCGATTTTATTACTTGCTGGAAGGACTAAAAAGAAAAGAGGATGACCTTGGAAGTATACAACCGTTATTCAACATACCTTAAAGAAAAATATCAACATAAAGTTTATAAAATACCGATTCAACTTCCTGTAAGTTGCCCTAATCGCGACAGTAACTGTGGGGAGGGTGGATGTACTTTTTGTGGTGAAGTCGGTGCAGGGTTTGAGATGTTAGATGCTCAGATTACCATAAAAGATCAATTAGAAAAAAACATTGCGTATATAGGTAAGCGCTATAAGGCAGAACATTTTATCGCATATCTTCAGAACTATAGTAATACTTATATGCCATTAGATGAGTTAGAGAATGTACTTGAACAAATTGACCATTCTGCACTTGTAGGAATAAGTATCTCTACAAGACCGGATTGTATTTCGGATGACTATTTAGAAGTTATTAACCATTGGAGAAAAACTACAGGCAAAGATGTCTGTATTGAACTTGGACTTCAAACGGCGAATTATCATACGTTAGCCAAGGTTAATAGGGGGCATGGATTGGCAGAATATCTAGATGCCGTACTACGTATTAGGAAGTATGATTTTCAAATCTGTACACACCTGATACTGAACTTGCCGTGGGACACGCTGATTGATACAGTTGAAAATGCTAAACTGATGAGCGTGCTGAAGATGGATTATATTAAGTTGCATGCGCTTTATATTGTCAAAGATACTATTATGGGAGAGCAGTACTTGTCGGGTGAGTTTGAAATGATTTCAGAAGAGGCTTATCAAGAACGAGTGATTACCTTTTTGAGGCATTTGGATTCTAAAGTTGTCGTGCAACGGATTATAGGTAGAGCACCTGAGGAGTACACCTTATTTGCTAACTGGCAGACAAGTTGGTGGAAAATACATGACGATATTGTGGCTAAAATGGAACAGGCTCAGTATACTCAGGGGGATTTGTGTCATTATATGAATGGACGAGCGTTACGTCGATTTAATCCATGAATGGATGGAGATAACAAGGGGGAATAAGTGATGGGTATTGATCGCTATTTGCGGGAACAAGCTTATCATACAAGAAGAAAAAGAAACTTAAAAAAACAAAAGAAGGGACCACAAACTCAGTTTGTTGTCATGAATATGAGTAGAG
Source organism: Cellulosilyticaceae bacterium (assembly GCA_051647765.1). Classification (GTDB taxonomy): domain Bacteria; phylum Bacillota; class Clostridia; order Lachnospirales; family Cellulosilyticaceae; genus JBOFEH01. The sequence continues at coordinate 3,196 of JBOFEH010000208.1, forward strand.
GTTCGGGAAATGCACAGAATAAACTTGATTTTACATCTATCAAAAAATTAATAGGAGTAGGACTTGTTGTTATTGCACTTTTACTCCTGCTTAGTCAATGTTTTTTTAAGGGTGATAAACAGACACAAGCAAATGGTGATGTGCATAGCAGTATAGGATACTATACTGCTATGCAAGATTTCCCTGTAGATCCTGAGTTTAGTGAGAAATTAATGCGTTATGCAATGAGGTATCAGCAGACCTTTTCAGATAGCTTCGCACTTTGGAGTATTGCTAATACACATCAAATGAGTCACCGTCAAGTAGTGGGGTTGATTAAGTCTAAAGACCGTATACTCAGTATGGCTAATATTGAGGATGTTGATGGACTGAGTAGGTTGTATGAACAATTTATTTATGATGTGGTGTGTTTTCCGGTTGATCAAGAATATAATTATAGTTACCAAGAAAGCTGGAAAGAGTCTCGGACTTATAAAAGTGAGCGTAAGCATTATGGTACAGATATTATGGCAAATGATGTGGGAGCAGGTACTATTCCTATTATCAGTATGACAGAGGGAATCGTAGAAAATATAGGGTGGAATGAATTAGGAGGTTATCGCGTTGGGATTAGAAGCAACGGCGGTGCCTATTTTTATTATGCGCATTTGGCTGAGCTACCGACACATATTAAAAAAGGGGACCGTATTAAGGCTGGTGATAGGATTGGCTTGATGGGGGACACTGGATATGGGCCGGAGGGGACAAAGGGGCAATTTCCAGTCCATCTCCATATAGGGATTGCCCTTGTGAATGAAGAGGAAAAGGAGTATTGGATTAATCCCTATCCTATATTAAAGTATCTAGAGATAGGGAAATAATGTCCTTCATTGTCACGTCAAAAGGGCTATGCTATAATGTTAGCCATAAGGAGATGGATTATGAAAGTTTATGCAATAGGTGATTTACACTTGGCAACCACGAGTGAGAAGCCAATGGATATTTTTGGTGAGCATTGGCATGATCATGTATCACGACTAGAGCAGCAGTGGAAAGCCGTGATATCTGAAGAAGATATGGTACTCATTGCAGGTGATATTTCTTGGGCTATGAAATTAGAGCAGGCGATGGATGATCTGAGCCTGATTGAACGTTTGCCGGGTAAAAAAATATGTATTAGAGGTAATCATGACTATTGGTGGCATAAAATCAATTATATGAATACCCTGTATAAGGACATCTATTTTATTCAGAATACGTGTTACCAAGTAGGGAAAACGGCCATATGTGGAGGACGTGGATGGATTTGTCCTAATGAACGTCGTTTCACTGAAGAAGACGAGAAAATTTATTTAAGGGAATATCAGCGGATTAAATTGTCTCTTGATCAAGCGATTAAGCAAAAGGCCCAAGAGATTATATTGATGCTGCATTATCCTCCGACTAATGAAGAACACGAGCAATCACTTTTTATGGAGCTAATCGAGAAGTATCCAATCAAACAGGTTGTTTATGGACATTTGCATGATGCGATTGGACAAGCGCAGAGTTTGAAAGGTAAAGAGGGGAAAGTACATTTTCACCTCGTTGCCGCGGATTATCTTGATTTTAAGCCAAAATATATAGAGTGTTTGGGATAGAAGAAAGGAAGACATATGAAATTACCACTGGCGTTTGAGACCAAAATGAAACAATTATTAAAAGACGAATATGAGATGTATCTAAGGAGTTATGAGCTGCCTAAGTACCAAGGATTTAGAGTGAATACGCTGAAAGTATCGATGGATGAGTGGCAAGAGATGACACCATTTGAAACGGATAAGACAGTCCCTTGGTGTGAACAGGGATTTTATTATAATCAAGATCAGCCTAGCAAGCATCCTTATTATTATGCAGGGCTTTATTATATTCAAGAGCCAAGTGCAATGTCCCCGGGAGCGTATCTTCCTGTTCAAAAAGGAGACCGTGTACTGGATTTGTGTGCAGCGCCTGGAGGTAAAGCCACACAAATTGCTGCTAAGCTTGGTTATTCAGGGATGTTGGTGGCAAACGATATTAGTGCATCTCGTGCAAAAGCACTGCTAAAAAATCTGGAAAACTGCGGAGCGCCTAATATTGTGGTGTGTAGTGAAAAACCTGAAAAATTGGCCCTTAAATGGGAAGGGTATTTTGATAAGATATTAATTGATGCGCCTTGTTCGGGAGAAGGAATGTTCAGGAAAAGTGAAGAGGCTGTGAAGAGTTGGGAAACTCATGGCGTGATGCATTGTGTTGGGTTGCAACGTGAGATTTTGGAATCAGCAGCAGTGATGTTAAAGGCTGATGGGATGATGCTTTATTCCACATGCACTTTTTCGCCAGAAGAAAATGAAGGAACTATTCAGTGGTTTTTAGAGAAACATCCAGAGTTTGAGGTGGTGCCGCTTGACCCGATTGGTGGGATACAAAACGCTCGTCCTGAGTGGGCGGATGCAGATGAAAGTATACGAGGGGCGCTAAGACTGTGGCCGCATCACTTAGAAGGAGAGGGACATTTTCTTTGTCTGCTTCAAAAAAGAGGCGTATCGCAAATAGATTGTCCTGTATATCAAGCCACTCAGAAAATAGCTGATATACCAGACCTTAAACAATTTATGGAGGAACAAACACACTTGCCTATGGCATTGCCTATTCTTCAGGTGGGAGAAAAAGTCTATTTAATTCCAGAAGGAATGCCTAGGATTGATGGGCTTAGAATAGTTCGTAGTGGTCTTTTGTTAGGAGAAGTAAAGAAAAAACGCTTTGAGCCTTCTCATGCGTTAGCTTTGGCATTGCCTAAAGAACAGTTTAAACGGACGTTATCTCTTGATGTGGATACACCAGAGGTTGTTAAGTATCTTAAGGGGGAAACACTGCTTATGGATGCGCCTAAAGGATATCATGTAATCTGTGTAGGAAACTATCCTCTAGGGTGGGTTAAAGCACAAAATAATACATTAAAAAACCAATATCCACCGACGTGGAGAATGATGGGGTGACAATATGATGAAGAAGAAAATGAGATTGGACCGCTATTTGGTGCATGTAGGTGTAGGGACAAGAAGTCAAGTTCAAAAAGTGATTAAACAAAAACGTGTGAGTGTAGATGGAAAGATTGTCAATAAGCCAGAAGTTGGAATTGTTGCAGAAGAAGCAGTTGTAGAAGTTAATGGTGAGCGTATTATTTATAAGGAGTTTTATTATTTTATACTCAATAAACCTGCAGGCGTTATCACGGCGACGGAGGATGCGAAGCATGAAACAGTATTAGACTTGTTAGATGTGGTGGATCAGAACAAACAAGTGGCCCCTGTTGGTAGGCTGGATAAAGATACTGAAGGATTATTGGTCCTCACTAATAATGGGAAGATGGCGCATAGTTTGCTTTCGCCCAAAAAACACGTGGATAAAAAGTATTATGCTAAAATTGAGGGTAGGGTGACACAGGAAGATTGTGAAGCTTTTGCTAATGGAATTGTGCTAGGCGATGGGCTGGAATGTATGCCAGCGGTATTAGAAATTATAAAAAGTGATGAAGAATCTGAAATCTACGTGACGATTAAAGAAGGTAAGTTCCATCAAGTTAAGCGTATGTTTCAAGCTGTAGGCAAAAAAGTAACGTATCTTAAACGTGTTCAAATGGGATCATTTGTTTTGCCTGAAGATTTACCATTAGGTGCTTACCGTGAGCTCACGGAGGCAGAATTAGTTTGTTTGCAGACACAACCTCAAAATAACCAAATAGAAGCCGTTATTTTTGATTTGGATGGAACACTGATTGATTCTATGTGGGTATGGACGCATATTGATGAAGCCTACTTAGGACCACTAGGGATACCTGTTCCTGATGATATGCATCAAGAATTAGAGGGGATGAGCTTTACAGAGACTGCACATTACTTTAAAAATCGCTTTGGTCTTGAACACACTGTGGATGAAATCAAAGACTCGTGGAATACAATCGCACAAAAAATGTATGACGAAGATGTCCTTTTAAAAGAACACCTCTTGCCATTTCTTGATTATCTAAAGAGCAACAATATCAAAATGGGAATTGCCACAAGTAATAGCATTCCTCTTGTGAAGGGGATTTTGAAGAGATTTGATTTGGATCAATATTTCGATGTTATCAGGACCTCTTGTGAAGTTGAAAAAGGCAAACCTCACCCAGATGTTTATTTAAGTGTTGCTGATGAATTGAAAATTGATCCTAAGCACTGCCTTGTATTTGAAGATATCCCTAATGGTGTATTGGCTGGAAAAAGAGCGGGTATGCAGGTATGGGCGATAGAAGATCGCCAAGATCAAACAACCCAGAGTAAATTAAAAGAAATGTCTGATCGCTATATATGCGATTACCAAGAGGCATTAGAACAAATAAAGCTTATTTTAGAACCTTCGTGTTAACACACGGGGTTCTTTTTTTTGACCTCAAATGTATAAATTGAATTATCTGACGTCTACCGAAAAAAACTCTTTTTTTATCCACATACCCTTATTCTAAATTTATTTCTATTCAATAGCATAACCCACCACAGATAATACTATATTATCTGTGGTGGGTTGAATAAAATAGCGATAATGTGATAGAATAAATATAAAGGTTAACTGTAGTTAACTGATGAAATATAATGGTTAACTAAATATAAAATGGGTTAACTAAATGGAATTGAGTTAACCTAAACCAGGAGGATAAAAATGGCAGATGTGACATTTGGGGTAAAAGTACCAGAAGAGTTAAAAAATGAACTCAGCGAAATCATGAAAAGCACCGAATTATCAGGGAAAGAGTTTATGGGGGTATTGTTATCGAGTTATAAACTAGAAAAAAGTAAGCAAACAGAAGATCTAGTGAGTTGTGATATAGAAGAATTACAAAGACTATTAAGTAGAGTCCAAAATATCTATCTTAATATGAGTGAGAGAGCTCAATTTGTAGTAGAGGAAAAAGTGTCACTTCAAAAAGAAGTGGTAGAAGAAAAAGAGAAGTTGATTGTTGAGATAGAAGATCAGCTCAAAAAAGAAGTGGAAAAGAGACTTGAGGTAGAGGGTGAATGCCAAGAGCTTAAAGAATTGCTTCAAAAAAAGGAGGAAGAAAAGCAAGAAGTCGTCATATTGGTAGAGGAACAAAAAGTGCAGCTCAAACAAGGACATCTTTTGAGTGAAAAGTACGAAGAGCAAATTAGTGGATTAAAGGGAGAGATTTCAAATTATGAGAGACTTCGTATAGAAATCGAAGAAAGAAATGAAGAGAATCAAAAGCTTAAAAATCGCACAGATGAATTGGCTTCCGAGGTGTGGTTTTTACAAAGAGAGATTGAAAAGGGACAAAAAGAAAGAGAAGTATTAGAGAATAAATTACAGCAGGAGCAGGAGCAACTAGAAAATAGGTATCAGCTAGAGCTTAAAAATCAGTTATTAGAGCAAAAACTAGCTTTTAATCATAAAATGGACCTTTTAAAAGAAGAAAACGACAAAATTCAACAAGACTGTCATTTAAAAGTAGAGGAGTTATTGGCAAAGCGTCAATCTTAGGCTAATGGTGTTGAAATTTTTTGGAGTTGGTGGTATACTCTGAGATTGGAAAAGGAGTGTATACCATGTCAAAAAATTATTTAGCACCAAATGAAATTACTGACTACACAATTGAAGGTGGTTACAGTAAGATTAACCGTAGATTTATGGCGGTATTCCTAATGGCAGTAATGGCAGGGATTTATGTAGCACTTGGTGGATTAGCTTCATCAACTGCAGCACATGCCATCGCAAACAAAGGTGTTGCAAAACTTGTAACAGGGGCAGTGTTCCCAATTGGACTAATGTTTGTAGTGATTAACGGGGCGGACTTATTTACTGGTAACTGTCTCATTGTAATGGCAGCATGTGAAAAACGTGTGAGTATTTTAGATTTCTTCAAGAACTTAGTAATCGTACTTGCTGGAAACTTTGTAGGGGCAGTGTTTATTGCTTACCTTGAAGCAAATTCTGGAATATTCTCAATGAGTGATAATGGTTTTGGAGCATATGTGCTTAAAACAGCGGTAAGTAAAGTTAATCTTTCTTTTAAAGAGGCGCTTTTCTTAGCTATTATTTGTAACATTTTTGTATGTGCTGGAATCGTTATGATTTATGCAGCAAAAGATATTACAGGCAAGATTCTAGCTGGTTTCTTCTCTATTTTTGCATTTGCAATTAGTGGGGCAGAGCATATTGTAGCGAATATGTACTATATTCCAGCAGCGATATTCTCAAAAGCAAACCCAGATTTTATCGAGGCAGCGCATCTTACAGCTGAACAGGTAGATAGCTTAACTTGGGGTAATTTCTTTATTAAAAATGCAATTCCTGTTACATTAGGGAATTTATTAGGTGGTATTTTTATTGGATTAATGTACTACATAATCTACAAAAAGTGCTCTAATCCAATCACTAAATAAAAAAAAGACGTAAGTATGAGCTTACGTCTTTTTTCTTATACAATAAACTTGTTTTATGAAGGGAGATAGCATAATGCAACTTGAAAAGGCAGTTAATATTTTTATAACAGCATTGAAACACGAACAGCTTTCGTTACATACCATCAAGGCTTATCGGCAAGATTTAGAACAGTGGCAACGGTTAATGGCAAAACAAGAGTTGGATGAGCTTACCTTTGTAGACTTTCAAGACTATCTAGTAGCTATTCAATCAATGGCGTTAAAAGTATCTAGCATTAAGCGTAAGAGGGTAGTGCTTCATCGTTTTTTGAAATTTTGTTTTGCTAAGCAGCTATGTACAGTAGAACTGCATCAGTACATTGATCCTATCAAAATCAAAAAAGATACTAAACCTAAAGAAGTCTTAACAGAAGAAGAGTTAAAGTGTATTTTTGACTATATCAACGAAGTCCGTGAGGAATATGATAGGCTTCGCTTTAATAGTGCACATTATGAATATCTTTATTACTGTGCGGTACGGAACAAACTGCTTGTTTCTGTTCTACTCTATACGGGTTGTCGTGCCCAAGAAGCAGTCAGTATTAAAAAGACGGATATACGCTATGAACAAAATACACTTACACTTTTAACTAAAGGTAATAAATATAACACAGTACCTATTCATGATGAACTTAAAAAGGCAATGACAGAGTACGAGGGGTATGTAAGTAGGTTAGATGAGGGTGAGCTTAGACAAATGCTACAAAAGAGTATTTATTTGTTCCCTAGTAAAGCTCATGAGAATACCCATTTGGCGACACGTACATTACATGATTTGATGAAAAAATTAGAGGAGATTATTGGACGGTCTCTCCATGCACATATTTTTAGGCATACTTTTGCATCCTATTGTATTGCTGCAAGAATGGACATTTCAACGATTTCCTCTCTGATATCACATAGCAATCCTTCTATTACGCTTTCTATCTATACTCATGAGATTGATTCTATGCAAAAACAACGTGAAATGTCCAAATTAAAATTTCAAATTGACTCCGTATGAAATTTAAATAAGGAGAAAAACTATAGTTATCCTAATGTGAAATAGAGGTGTGATATGGATAACTTAGATCAGTTGAAAAATAAGTATGACGAAGGATATCGTTGTATTTACAAAGAAAAAGGTGATACGTCAACATGGCATTTGAAAAACTTTAAACAAGAAAAAATATGTGCTGTGTCAAGTAATGACCGTATGGAAATAGGAGAAATCGATAATTTTTTAGATCAAATCAGTGAACGCACTAAAAAACAAGGATATGATACAATATGTACGGAGTGGGCAATAGATTAAACTTAACCGGTTGTAAAAAAATGGTATTTAAGCTATACTATGAACTAGGGAGGGATTGGTATGCTACATGATGAATTTGTTGCTAGTGTCAGACAGAGAATAGCACAGTTACAAAATCGTTCAAAGATGGATTGGTATTCTACGGACACACTGGAGAGTGCAATTGATGCACTGAGACAAACACTGGTTGAGTATATTTCAAACAGGCCTGAATTTAAAAACGAGATGAGTGAGTATATTCATCAGGTGGATCAATTATAATATGAGAGAATACATGTGTATGACAATAACAATGTCATGCACTTTTTTCTTGTTTATAGGGATAGAACATGGTATAAACAAGTTAAAAGTTTAGATAGGGGGACACAGGGGATGAAACCAATAGCGGTTATTACAGGTGCGACAAGTGGGATTGGTAAGGCTTATGCTTATGAATTAGCAAAACAAGGGTATGATTTGATTCTTACAGGAAGGAGAGAGACCATTTTAAGGCAAGTGGCCAATAGACTAGAGCAAAAATATGGGACACAGATTACGGTTGGCCTTGTGGATTTCTCCAACGAAAAAGCATTTAAGAGATTCTTGAAGTGGCTAGATTCTATTAAAGGAATACAGATGCTCATCAATAATGCAGGCTATGGTGCAGAGCATTCGTTTATGGAGGATTCCTATGAGGTGCAATTTAATATGGTTAAAGTTCATGTGCATGCAAGTATGGCACTTGCCCATATTATAGGAAATAAAATGAAGCAGCAGGGATATGGTGAAATAATCAATGTCTGTTCTTTAGCAGCATATATCCCATTACCGAGCTCTGCCATGTATGCAGCTACGAAATCGTTTTTGATTACGTTTTCAGAATGCCTTAGTATGGAATTGAGAGAGTATGGCGTGACAGTACAAGCATTGTGTCCAGGATTTGTGCATACAGATTTCCATGCTAAACTCAATGTGTCAGCCTCACATTTGAAAAATAGAGGCCCTGTCCGGTTTATGACGGCGGAGCAGGTGGTAAATTATTCGCTAAAGAAGCTAAAAGACAAGAATCAAGTTATTGTTGTACCTGGGAGATTTAATCAATTGGGATATTTACTCTTAAGACGTATTCCTAAGAAGGGTTATTATCCAGTGGTCCGTTATGGTATGAAACAATTTAAGAAATAATAGATTAATAAAACGATGAATAGTTAAGTGGGTTATAGGTCAACTTAAATAAGAAAAGTATTTTATTTTGGAGGGCTTATAATGTGTAGATATTTTTTGAGATGGGTGGCATTACTTTGCATGATGATGTCACTAACAACTGTTTACGCGGTAGGTGTAGCCAAAGAGGAAACCAAGGCTAAGGTCATTTGTATTGATCCAGGGCATCAAGCCAAGGGAGATGCTAAGTCAGAGCCTATCGCCCCAGGTGCATCTGCAAGAAAAGCAAGGGTTTCTTCAGGCACAGCCGGGGTGGGGACCAAAAAAGCAGAGTATATTATTAACTTAGAAGCAGCTACAATCCTTAAGCAAATGTTGGAGAATAAGGGCTATCAAGTGGTCATGACAAGAGAAATCCATGAGGTGAATATGAGTAACTCTGAGCGTGCGCAGGTTGCCAACAAAGCAGGAGCAGATATGACCGTACGTATTCATTGTGATAGTATCAGTAATGGGGAAAAAACAGGTGCATCCTTACTTGTGCCGTCTAAGGAAAGTAGCTATACAAAGGCTATTTATACACCGAGCTATCAATATGCGGAATGTCTCAAACAATCTCTTGTAGCTAAAGGGGTTAAAGTTAATGGTATTTTTGAACGAGCAGATATGACAGGGTTTAATTGGTCAAAAGTCCCTGTGATTGTGTTTGAGATGGGCTTTATGAGTAATTGGAACGAAGATCAAATGCTTGCATCAAGAGATTACCAAACCAAGCTAATGGAAGCAGTAACTGTAGCATTAGATCAGTATTTTAGTCAAAAAGCAGGCTCATAAGAGCCTGCTTTTTTGTAGTTTTATAAATCATTAGTAATGCATATCAATGAGGTGGAAAGTAATGTTTTTGTTGCTCCAGCCTAAATCATAAGGAACTAAGAGCCTATCTGTATTATGACAGGTCACAAGGGGATAACCTTTGGAGTCGAGCCCTGTAACTGTCGAGATATGGACAATACGGCCCTTCTTTTCGTAGGCCACAAAGTCGCCAGGTCGCATCTGATAAGCTTCTTTATAGACGGACTTATAGGGGCCTTTAGCGATATAGGAGCCTCTACCACTGTGGACCATATAGTTTTTGAAAGACTGAGCATTTACCCATACTTTTGTACCTTCTGAGGTATAATTCCACGTTCCATTTTTCTTAAACCCGCCGCCTTCGTGAAGAATTTGAGAGGCAAAGTTTGCACAGTCACCGCCCAAAGGATTACAGTTCATATATTTGGGGTTATACTGGAATAAGTTTTCACCCTCTCCTATCCCGCAGTATTGATGAGCATACTGGATAGCTTTTTGTGTGCGTGCATCAGGGGTATATGCTGGGGGCGTATGTGTCGAAATGTATTTTTGGACCTCCTCAGACTTGATGTTGGCAAGATCGAGAGAATCCGCAAAGGGGTCGGTATACCACTCCTTCATAATAATATATTTAGTAGGAGATTCTAAAAGGTGAATATAGTGAGAGGTACCAAGTTTGAAGGTATTTGTTACATCAGGCGTATCTATGTAACTATAGCTAAACTCGGTACATACATTACATGTCATGCCATATAAGCCATTTCCACGGTCTCTTACTTTTCTCATTTTAAGGGTAGAATTAATCTGGTTAAATTTGACACCTTGTTTTTGAGCCCAACTGCTGAGATACTTTAATTTAATAGATTCACTCTCATAAGCATAAAGACTGAGTTTCGTGTCTAGATCATAAAACTGCTTAAGGTCTTCTAAGTCGCCAGCAACCAAACACTGGTTGCGTAAGGTAAACATGCGCTGAAGTTCATTGGCAAACTTGAGCTTAAGTTCATCTTCACTTAATGAAGTAGGCACACTTTTTTGGGGTACAGCTTCCTCAACCTTGGGGGAAGGCAGTTCTAACGCAATAGGGGTATGAGCGTAGCTTACTGAACCTAATGCTAAGAAACATCCTAAAATAAAGGTGTGTTGAATAGTTTGAATATGTTTCACACTTTAGCCTCCTCGTATAATAATATTGTAAACATTATGGTTTAGAGTTATTTTTAACCATAATCTCGGATAATATGTTTGGAAATTTGTCGTTAATAAAAGTAGCAATGGTGTAAGGTTGAAACACCTATATATTTCATGTACAATAAGAGAGCAATACCATAAAAATAATAACTCAAAGGAGCAATGTGTAAATGGGTGAAAGACAAGAAATAAAAATTACAACTGAAGAAGCAAAAAGACAAGCAGATATTATGACTCAGTTGTCTCACCATATAAAAGGTAAAGGCCTTAAGTACTGTGTATCAACATTTGGATGCCAAATGAATGCTCGCGATTCTGAAAAAATCGAAGGTATGTTAGAGCAAATTGGGTATGAGAAGGTTGAAGAAGAGAATAAAGCAGATTTTATTATTTATAATACTTGCTGCGTCCGTGAAAATGCAGAAATGAAAATATATGGGAGACTTGGATGGCTTAAATCACAAAAGAAACGTAATCCTAATCTTATGATTGCCTTATGTGGTTGTATGATGCAACAAGATATCGTTGTGGATACACTTAAGAAAAATTATAAGTTTGTAGATATGATTTTTGGTACATACAATATTTATAAATTGCCAGAGCTTCTTCAAACAAGGCTTGAAACACGATCTTCACGTTCTTTGGTTATTGATATTTGGGATTCACACCAAGATATCGTAGAAGACCTTCCAAGTGTTCGTAAGCAGCCTTTTAAAGCTTGTGTTAATATTATGTATGGATGTAATAACTTCTGTACATATTGTATTGTACCGTATGTACGTGGACGTGAACGTAGTCGTGAAAAATCAGATATTCTCACAGAAGTTAGAGCACTTGTAGCTGATGGGGTAACAGAAATTATGTTACTAGGCCAAAATGTCAACTCATATGGAAAGAACTTGCCAGAACCAGTAAGTTTTGCGCAACTACTCAGAGATCTTAATGAAATAGAGGGATTAGAGCGTATTAGGTTTATGACTTCTCATCCTAAAGATTTGAGCGATGATTTGATTATGGCTATGGCAGAGTGTCAAAAAGTCTGTAAAAGCCTACACCTTCCATTCCAAGCTGGAAGTAGCAAAGTACTTAAACAAATGAACAGACGTTATACAAAAGAAGATTATTTAACATTGGTAGATAAAATTAGAACAGCGATGCCAGATATTCCTCTTACATCAGATATTATTGTAGGTTTCCCTGGTGAGACCGAAGAGGATTTTGAGGAGACATTAGAAGTTGTAAAAAAAATAGGATTTTCTAACGCCTTTACATTTATCTATTCAAAACGTACTGGAACACCAGCGGCAACGATGGAAGATCAGGTAGATGAGCAGGTGGCAAAAGAACGTTTTAATCGTCTGATTGCTATACTTCATCCAAGTGTTGCAGAATTTATGAACAAACAAATTGGGAAAACAGAAGTTGTGCTACTTGAAGATGTGAGCAAAAATGACCCAGGCATATTAAGTGGCCGTACAGAGGGAAGTGTGCTTGTTCATGTAGAAGCAGATCCATCTCTTATTGGTCAATACGTATCAGTTAAGATTGTTGATTGTAAAACCCATTATCTTGTAGGTGAACTTGTATAGAACTTGTATAAAGGAAGGTGTACTTATGAATGTGACCCCTATGATGAGGCAATATCTTGATATCAAAGAACGTCATCAAGATTGTATTTTGTTTTTTAGATTAGGTGATTTTTACGAGATGTTCTTTGATGATGCCTTAACGGCAACTAGGGAACTTGAGATTACCCTTACAGGGAGAGAGTGCGGATTAGAAGAAAGGGCCCCTATGTGTGGGGTGCCTTTTCATTCTGCAGATAATTATATTTCAAGGCTTGTGGAAAAGGGCTATAAAGTTGCGATTTGTGAGCAGGTAGAAGAAGCAGGACTAGGAAAAGGCCTTGTCAAACGTGATGTTGTGCGCATCGTAACACCTGGAACTATTTTAGAAGGGTCAACAATGCAAGAAGGTAAAAACAACTACATCGTTTCTATTGTCGATGAACAAAACCGTTATGGCCTCAGTATTTGTGATGTGAGTACTGGGGAGTGGCATGTAACAGAAGTGGTAGATTATAAAAAGTTGCTTGATGAACTTGCGAAGTTTGTACCAGTAGAGTGTATTTTGTCCTCTAATCTTTATGGACAAAAAGACTTATATGAGTTTTTGACAGGAAGGTTTAATGCTACCTTATCAGAGATTCCAAGTCATTGCTTAGATAGAGAAGTCGGTAGCAGCTTATTACAAAACCACTTTAATATTCTTAAGGTTGAAGGGATAGGCTTAAGCAGTGATTATCTAGGGACACTAGCAGCAGCAAGCTTGCTTCATTATTTACAAGAAACCCAAAAAAACAGTTTATCCCATCTGAATAAAATTAACATCTACAATGTAGATGAATTTATGTTGCTGGATTTAGCAACAAGACGTAACCTTGAACTGACGGAGACCTTGAGGGAGAAAAAACGAAAAGGCTCTTTGTTATGGGTACTTGACTATACCAAGACAGCTATGGGTGCGAGATACCTTAGAAAGTGTATTGAGCAGCCACTCATTGACGCCAATCAAATTAAATTACGTCTGGAAGCAACAGAAGAACTGACTAATCAACTACTGCTTAAAGATGATTTAATGGAACATCTTGATCGTATTTATGATATGGAAAGACTTGTGGGTAAAATCGCATATGGTACATGTAATGCGAAGGAAATGGTAGCACTCAAACAATCACTTGAAGGCTTGCCAGCTATTTATGAAATATTGGCACAGTGTCAGTCCCAATCCCTTAAAGCGATGTATGAGCAGTTTGATCCACTAAGAGATTTGTATGATATCATTGATCAGGCGATTGTAGATGATGCACCTATTTCTTTACGAGAAGGTGGTTTGATTAAAGCGGGTTATAGTCTAGAAGTTGATCAGCTCAGAGAGGTTAAGTTGAAGGGGACAGATTGGCTGAGAGATATAGAGGCGCAGGAAAGAGAAAAAACAGGAATCAAAAATCTAAAAATTAAGTATAACAAGGTCTTTGGATATTTCTTAGAGGTAACAAATTCTTATAGTGGATTAGTACCTGAGCATTTTATTCGTAAGCAAACACTGTCTAATTGCGAACGCTATATCACAGAAGAACTCAAGAAAATCGAAGAGCAGGTATTAGGTGCTGATGATAAGTTACAAGCATTAGAATATAATCTCTTTACAGGTGTACGAGATAACATTGCAAGTCATATCAAAAGATTGTTGCAAACATCACAGGAAATTGCACAACTTGATATGTTTTGTTCTTTGGCACACGTTGCCTATACAAACAATTATATCAAGCCAACTATTACAAGTGAGGATACCATTTATATTAGTGCAGGAAGACATCCGGTTGTTGAAAATATTGTAGGAACACATACATTTATATCTAATGATGTGTTATTAGATAATGACACAAACCAAATTAATCTGATTACAGGCCCTAATATGGCGGGTAAATCAACCTATATGAGACAGGTGGCACTGATTGTGCTTATGGCACAGATTGGATCATTTGTTCCGGCGGAAGCAGCAACGATTGGTGTTGTTGATCGTATTTTCACAAGGGTTGGGGCATCAGACGACCTTGCATCAGGACAAAGTACATTTATGGTTGAAATGATGGAAATGGCCAATATTCTTCATAATGCAACCCAGAAGAGTCTTCTTATTCTTGATGAGATTGGGAGAGGGACAAGTACCATTGATGGACTAAGTATTGCATGGGCGATTATTGAACATATTGCCAACCGTAATATATTAGGTGCTAAAACACTCTTTGCAACACATTACCATGAACTCACGACGCTTACTGAAAAAATAAACGGTATCAAAAATTATTGTGTTTCAGTTAAGGAAATAGGGGAAGATATTATCTTCCTTCACAAGATTATTGAAGGAAGTGTAGACCATAGTTACGGGGTTCAGGTTGCTAAACTAGCAGGGCTTCCGGACAGTGTCCTTAAGCGTGCAAGAGAAATTATGACGACTGTTGAAAATGACCAACAAGGAGATATGAGACGCACGATTGCAGAAGTAGCCTCTGTAGAGGCAGAGGAGCCAATTCAGCCAGAACCAATAAAAGAAGTTGTTTCAGATCAGTTATCTCTGTTTTCTAACGTGCAAGAAGATGTGATCTTAGAGCTTAAAAAGTTAGATATACTAGGGATGACACCTTTAGATGCAATACAAACACTATATACCATCCAAAAAAGGTTAAAAGAATAGAGGTGTAAAAAATGGCCAGTATTCGGTTACTTGATACACATACCATCAATAAAATTGCAGCAGGAGAAGTTGTGGAACGGCCTGCCTCTGTAATCAAAGAGCTTGTAGAAAATAGTATTGATGCAGGCGCAACATCTATTACCGTTGAGATTAAAAATGGTGGAATAGATATGATTCGCATTACAGATAATGGTAAAGGTATTCCGAAAGATGAGGTTGAAATTGCTTTTTTAAGACATGCGACGAGCAAAATTACATCTGCGGAAGATTTAAATAGTGTACTTTCTCTAGGATTTCGAGGAGAGGCATTAGCAAGTATAGCAGCGGTATCTTGGGTTGAACTTTTGACCAAGCAAAGCGATGAGCTCACCGGTAAACGTGTAACTGTAGCTGGGGGGAAACTTCAAACCTCGGAAGAAATTGCCTGTCCGGTAGGTAGTACTATTATTATGAAGAATCTCTTTTATAATGTTCCTGCTCGTAAAGAATTTCTTAAGACGCCTGGAGCAGAAGGGGCTAAGATATCCGACTATATGTATAAGCTTGCTATGGCACACCCTGAAATCTCATTTAAATATATCCAAAACACTAAGCTTGTTTTTCAGACATCGGGGCAATATGATTTGGTCCAATGTGTCTATCAGCTTTTTGGCAAAGAAACCTCTATGCATCTTATCCCTTTTCAGTTAGAACAAGACCATATTGAGGTATCTGGCGTGGCCGGCAAGCCTACTTTAACAAGAGCTAATAGAAACTATGAATATTTCTTTATTAATGGGCGGTATATTCGTAGTTTTGTATTACAAAGGGCGGTAGAAAATGCCTATAAGACATTACTAACGATTGGAAAATTTCCTTTTGTTGTCGTGCATCTTAAAATCCAGCCTGATTGGGTAGATGTCAATGTGCATCCAACCAAATTAGAGGTCAGATTTAAAGATGAGGAGCGCATTTATCAAGTGGTTTATGAAGCCATCAGTACGTATATTAAGGCGCAAAATTTAATCCCTAAGGTGGGACAAGATAAGCCATTAGAAAAACCACAGATTAAGCCCAATTTATCTATCAAAAATAATACACAGCTTGCGGTGGAGAGTTTCTTCACACCGAGAACACCGCCAAAAGACTATACACCTAAAGAGTTAGTGAAAGTAACACCGCCGTCTGCGGCTCCAAATCATATTTTTGAACCCAAGAGGCTAAATACCACAGTAACCAAGGTACAAGAAGATAAAGGGAACGCAAACTATCAAATCAGTCCGGAGAGCGATAATGTTTGGGTAGCCCCAGCTGAGGCCAAGATAGCAGATGAAAACCCATTAGAGGCTCAGCCAGTCTATACGCCAAAAGAAGGTATAGATTATCAAATTATTGGTCAACTTTTTGCAACATATTGGATTATAGAGCATCATCAAAAAGTACTCCTTATTGATCAACATGCAGCACATGAGCGTATTATGTATGAAAAGTTTATGAAAGATTTTATGGAGGGGTCAGTTGCAACACAGATGTTATTAGTTCCAGAGACTATCAAACTCACTGATTCTGAATTTGAAATTTTTAAAGACAGTCAAAGAGCAGTAGAACAACTTGGATTTAAAGTAGAAGAATTTGGGGAAAATACGTTACTTATTAGAGAAGTACCCTTTGTCCTCAACAAACCGATGGGAACACATGTCCTAAAAGATATGGTCGATTACCTTATTAGTGGAGAGGTCAAAAACCTAAGGGATATGAAAGAGGAGACGATTATTCAGCTTGCGTGTAAGAGTGCAATCAAAGCCCATGATACCATTAGCGAGTTAGAGTGTAAGACGCTCATAGCGAAACTTCTCATGTTAGAAAATCCCTATACATGCCCACATGGTAGACCCACAATTGTAGCATTACAACAATCAGATCTTGAAAAAATATTTAAAAGAATTCAATAGGTGACATTATGAAAAAACCACTCATTATCATTGCAGGACCTACTGCATCAGGGAAAACAAAATCCAGTGTTTTACTTGCTAAGCAAATCAATGGAGAAATTATTTCGGCTGATTCGATGCAAGTGTATCGTCAAATGGATATAGGGACTGCAAAAGTAAAAAAAGAGGAAATGGATGGGATTCCGCATTATATGATAGATGTGTTAGACCCATCAGAAGCATGTAACGTCTCTTGGTTCAAAAATCAAGTAACAGCACATATTGAGGAGATTAGCAGCCGTGGAAAAGTACCTATATTAGTAGGTGGGACCGGTTTTTATCTCAATGCTATTTTATATGATACTCAGTTTGAGGAGACACAAGAAGATACATCTTATCGTGAGCAGCTCAATGTATTAGCCCAGCAAAAAGGAGCAGAAGCGATACATGAGATGTTAAGAGCGGTTGATCCTGAAAGTGCAGAGGCCATTCATCCCAATAATACTAAAAGAGTAATTCGGGCTCTTGAATACTACCATCAAACAGGGCAACGTATTTCTGAGCATAATGCAGAGGAAAAATCAAAAAGGATTACCAAAGAGTCTCCTTATGATTTTGCTTTCTTTGCTTTAAATATGGGGCGTAGTGCGTTATATGAACGCATTAACATGAGGGTGGATCAAATGATAGATGAAGGGCTAGTGTCAGAAGTATCCTATTTCTTTAATGAAGGATATCAAGAAGACCTTACCTCTATGAAGGCCATTGGTTACAAAGAGTTTTATCCGTATTTTAGAGGGGAGATGTGTCTAGAGGATTGTATTGATAAACTCAAACAAAATACAAGACATTACGCTAAGAGGCAGTTAACATGGTTTAAACATCAAGCGCATCCTCATTTTGTACCTGTCGATGAACTCGGGTATAATGCAGAGGCAATCGTGCAAGAAATGTTAAAAAATATTTCCAGTCTGTATAATAGGCCAAAAATCTGCACATAATTAACTTATAAGCCTACAAAATTTTAGCAATATATAGACAAGTATGTAAATATCATATACAATGAAAGCAACCAATTAATCACGTACCTTAGGAGGGGAAGTGTCAATGAGTAAATCAATTAATTTACAAGACGTATTATTAAATCAATTGCGTAAAGACAAAGTACCTGTTACAATTTTCTTAACAAACGGGTTCCAATTGAAAGGAACAGTAAGAGGCTTTGATAACTTTGTTGTTTTATTAGAGAGTGAGGGCAAGCAACACATGCTCTATAAGCATGCTATTTCTACAGTATGCCCTGCACGCGCAATCAACCTTAACACTTCAACAGCAGAATAAGCCATAAGCCCTCTCATTTGTAGAGGGCTTATTATATCCTATTAAATAGATGCAAGGAGACTACAATGACGAACTTATATGATTTATTTCAAATTGAGCAAGAGACACAAGATTTCTGTAAAAACATCCAAGAAGAGTTAAAACCTATTTTTGAGGAGATTAATGAACGCATGCATCTTAACGGTGCCAAAGTTCTAGCAGCTATGCAAAAGAACCGATTAAGTGATGTGCATTTTGCAGCGACTACTGGATATGGGTATAACGATTTAGGGAGAGATGTTGTAGAACAAATTTATGCTGATATATTCAAAGCAGAAGCAGGGTTAGTACGTCCGCAGCTTATGTCAGGGACACATGCCCTAACAGTAGCTTTGTTTGGGAATTTACGCCCAGGGGATGAACTGCTTTCACCAGTAGGCAAACCTTATGATACATTAGAAGGTGTTATAGGGATCAGACCAACTAATGGAAGTCTTGCAGAATATGGAATTACATACAAGCAGGTGGACTTGAAGGATGATTTTTCTTTTGATTACGATGCTATTAGAGAGGCAATTACACCTAAGACAAAGATGGTAACGATTCAGCGTTCAAAAGGCTATAGTTATAGACCTACTTTTACAGTAGCACAAATTGGTGAGCTTATTAGCTTTGTCAAAGCTATTCGTTCAGATATTATCTGTATGGTAGATAACTGTTATGGAGAATTTGTGGATCTTATTGAGCCTACAGAAGTAGGGGCTGACTTGGTGGTAGGTTCATTGATTAAAAACCCAGGTGGTGGCTTAGCACCAATTGGAGGGTATATTGTAGGGAAAGAAGCCTTTGTTGAAAATGCAGCCATGCGTCTTACAGCACCAGGATTGGGCAAAGAAGTAGGCGCGACACTAGGCCTTAACCAGCCTGTATTACAAGGCTTATTCCTAGCACCACAAGTGGTAGCCAATGCACTTAAAGGGGCTATCTTTGCAGCAGCAATCTTTGAGAAACTCGGATTTGATGTGATGCCAAAAAGTACGGAAGTTAGAAGTGATATTATTCAAGCCATTAATATGAATAATCCAGAGAATGTCATTGCATTTTGTCAAGGTATTCAAAAGGGCGCGCCTGTGGATAGCTTTGTGACACCAGAACCATGGGATATGCCAGGGTATGATGCACCAGTCATTATGGCAGCTGGGGCCTTTATCCAAGGAGCATCTATTGAACTGAGTGCAGATGCACCTATTAAGCCACCGTACACAGTATTCTTCCAAGGGGGACTGACTGAGTATCATGCATTTTTAGGAGTTATGATGGCGCTACAAACAATGAAAAATAAAGGGCGTATCACGTTACCCTTAGCAAAATAAATCATCAAACTCAAAAGACCGTAAATCATAGCAATCTATGATTTACGGTCTTTTAGGTTACATTTCTCGGTATAAGCCTATCACTTTACCGAGTATAGTCACCTCTTGAGCATAGATAGGTGACATAGTATCATTTTCAGGTTGCAGTCTAATTTGCGTTTTTTCTTGGAAGAAACGCTTGACTGTGACAGCTTCATCAATCATTGCTACAACGATTTCGCCATTATTTGCGTAATTTTGTTGTTTTACAATCACATAGTCCCCGTTCAAAATACCTGCCTTAATCATACTCTCACCTGAGACTTCAAGCATATAAACATTTTGATGTTTTACAAGATGATTAGGGAGTGGAAAATAATCATCGATATTTTCAATTGCTAAAATAGGTTCACCAGCAGTTACATGACCTAAGACGGGTACGACTGTTGCATGGTCCTCTAACCAATTATCTTCATTATCTAAAATTTCAATTGCGCGAGGTTTGGTAGGATCACGCCTGATAAATCCTTTTTCCTCGAGTTTATTCAAATGGCTATGGACTGTAGATGTAGACTTAAGCCCTACAGCTAAACAAATTTCTCTAACAGAAGGAGGATAACCTTGAGCTTTTAAAACTTGTTTGAGGAAACTAAGTATTTGTTCTTGTTTTTCGCTTAACTGGGTATTCATAAGTTTGACCTCTCTCGATTAAATCTTATGGCTATTATAACATAAGTATTTTAAGATGGCAAACAAACGTTCGACAGACCTAATTAAGGCACTTTTTAATCAATATCTCGTAGTTTAATAATACCTGCAGCCATTCTACGGCGTGCATCATCCATTTGGGCATAGTGTTTCTTGGTAGTATTCACATCTTTATGGCCTAGAACATCTGCAACCAGATAAATATCCCCAGTCTCTTGATAAAGGTGAGTACCGTATGTAGATCGTAGCTTATGAGGTGTTATGGTTTTGAGCTGGGTTACCAGGCCGCTATATTTTTTGACTAAAATTTGTATGCTTCGCACAGACAAGCGCTTATTCTGCAACGATAGAAAAAGGGGATGGGTATCGTCTAGGCATGGTTTATCTATACGTTCCTTCATATAGTCTGTAAGAGCTTGTTCGACTTCTAAGCCAAAGTAAATAATCGTCTCATCTCCACCTTTTCGTGTGATGCGAATGCCATTGCATTCAAAGTCTACATCATCTAGATTGAGGCCAGCACACTCAGATACCCTAATCCCTGTTCCGAGTAATAGGGATATGAGTGCGAGGTCTCGGCACTTTGTATAAGCATGATATTTTTTTTGGTGTGCTGTGAGTTTGTCCCCATCTTCGACTAAATCCAGTAATCTGGCCACTTCATCAATTTCTAGTTTAACAATGGGCTTTTGGTTAATTTTAGGCATATCGACTAAGGAAGAAGGGTTCAGCTTAATCAATTGTTGTTTGTAGAAATACTGGTAAAAGGTTTTAAGTGCAGCGAGCTTTCTAGCCTTACCTTTTTGACCGTTTTGATACGTGGAGGTATGGTGTTCATCTCTATTTTTTTCATAATAAGATAAGTATTCTAAGTACCTTTCAATATCTCTAGGCGTTAAGGCTTCAAGTTGCTGCAAACTAATAGCCGAAATAGATAAAATTCCATCTGAAGACAGTATATTTTCTAATAAGTAGTCAAAAAATATGCGTAAGTCATAGGCATAGCCAAGACGGGTGTTAATGCTTGATGTATGTTCGATTCCCCGAAAGAAGTCAAAAACATACGGAGGCAGTTCTTGCAGCAGTTCTCTTAGCTGCAGTGTAATATGCTTTTTCTTTTCTTCATTATAACTAGACATGATTTCATCTCCTATTTGACATTCCAGCCATCAATACCACTTCGCTCAATAGCACCAAAGAGTCTTGCAGGAAGCCCAGGTATTTCTTTATCTAGCTTGTAAATAAGGTCTTTGGTTGTTTCACGTTTGGTAACCCCATCAGCAGGGCAAGGGCTTTTGACAACTGGTAGACCTTGCTTGGATGCAAAGTAACGGATATCTTTCTCGGGTACATAGATCAGAGGTCTAATAAGTGTCAAATCTACTTGGTCTAGATAATTAACAGGACTCATGGTATGGATACGTCCTTCATAAAATAAAGACATAAGAAGTGTCTCATTAATATCATCTTGATTATGGCCTAAAGCAATTTTGTTGCACCCTAGTTCTTTGGCAATCTCATTGAGTGCACCTTTACGCATTTTGGAACAGAGTGAGCAGGGATTAGATTCTTTACGTTCGTCAAAAACGATTTTGGCAATCTGGGTTTCGTAGACAGTATAATGAACATCTAATTCCTCACAAAAAGCTTTGACTTTGCTTAAATCAAAGTTTTCAAATCCAAGAGAAATCGTAATGGCCTCTATCTCAAATTTTTTAGGATAAAAACGTCTGAGCTGACTGAGTGCAAGGAGCAGTGCTAAGCTATCTTTTCCAGCCGATATGCCTATAGCAATTTTATCACCTTCCTCAATCATATTATAATCTTGTATCGCACGACGTGTATAACTTAATAAATGTTGTATTTTCATGTAGATCCTCCTAGTATGAACTGTTTCTATTATACCCAAATAAAGGCATCTGAGTAAAGTAAGAATACAAGATAGAAGGTTTGCAATAATTTAACATTTTTCTTTCTAGACTAAAGGTGGTATAATGCAAAATTAGAGTGCTTAATAAGCACATAGTGGCTAAGAACATAGAGAACAAAGACTTTTAAGAATAGGACAGGTGAGCGATGTTGATAGTAGTAGGTGGTATGATTGGATTAGGGAAGTCAAGTGTAGCAAAATTATTAGGAGATGCTTTTGAGTCAGAAGTATTTTATGAGAGTGTAGATGATAACCCTATTTTGCCATTATTTTATTCTTCTACACCAGAGGAAATTGATCGTAATAGATATCCTTTTTTATTACAACTATATTTTTTAGATACACGATTTAAATCGATTAAACAGGCGTTAGTCGCTGATAATAATGTATTAGATCGATCTATTTATGAAGATTGGTATTTTGCAAAGAAAAACATGGATTTAGGCCGTATTACAGAGCTTGAAATGTCTGTGTACCAAAACTTATTAAATAATATGATGGAAGAACTTGAGGAGTTACCTAAGAAAGCACCAGACTTAATGGTATATTTAAAAGGAAGCTTTGAGACAGTATTAGAACGTATTCTCAAAAGAGGAAGAAGCTATGAGTTAGATGAAAGCTTAGTGTCTTACTATCGTTTTCTCTGGGAAGGATATGATGAATGGGTACAAAACCATTATAAAGCATCTCAGGTACTCATCATTGATATGGATGTCATAGATATTGTAGGTAATGAAGCAGATCGTGAATTGGTCATTAATCAGGTGCAAGAGCGTCTGAAACAAATGAGATAATATTCTATATAAACCCCACCTATAAAGCTAACAGTTCAAGAGAAGAACAAGAGGCTGTATAGGTGGGGTTTGTGTATAAAGAGGAGCGATTTACATATACAACAAACTATTCGCGAAACACAAGTTTTACGAATAGTTTGTTGTATATAGAGAGAAAGAAGCGCTTTTTAATAAATCTGCGCTTCTTGTATAGGTTATCTACTTCATTTTATTTTTAACTTCTTCTACTGTATATTTTGGTGATTTGCTTTCAATCACGCGTTTACAATTTGAACAAATAGGGATAATGTCTTTTTGAGGATCAATGGTTTCTAGATGGTCTTCTAGACATTGGACATTTACTGGATAGATTTCTATAAGGTGTTCAAAATCCTGGCCGTATGTGTAACCAAAATCAAATCCACAGATATCACATACTGCACCATAGTATTCTAGACAGGCTGTTTTGATACCCTCTAGCGTATTGACAGTTACTGGTGGTTCTATAGGTTTAGCAACGGCTACAGGTTTTGTGATAACATCTTGTTTGGGAGCTTCAATTTTAGTAGCCACAGATTGGGTCTTAACAGGCTCTGCTTTTTTTTGTTTGGGAGGATCCATATCAAATATGCTATCAATAAGATCATCTAAAGAAACGGCTGACAGAGGCTCACGTTTAGGTTTGTCAACCACCTCGTCTGTATGTTGTGTGTTATAAAGATGATCAAATGAATCATAAATATTGTCCTCAAAAGGTAAATCATCTAATTCAAGAACAGGAACTAATAATTCGTCATCATCAGCTGGTTCTATGAATTCTTCATGAGGAATAACTTCGTCTATTTGGTTGTTATCCTCTACCCTTTCTTCTTCAGTCGTATGAGAGCAATCTTCCACTTCTTCTGCAGTGGCTGTAGGTAGTTCGGGGATAGCATAAGCTGTAGCCCCCTCAAGCATTTGAGCGGTTGTTTTAACAGATAAGTCTTGGACTGTAATCGTGTCTGATTCAAGGAGTGCTGCAATGGCATGCCTTAATTCAGGTCTTAAGCTCCAAGAAAATTCAGTAGCCCCCTCATACCATCCGATGAATAATACATGCCAAGGGATTGCTTTGTTCTCATGGTTCGTAGGCATATCAATTTTTAAGGCTGCTTTAATACGCTTTCCTATGGAAGTAATAACCTCTTTGAATGGATATTTAGAGTTGTACCCTTCCTCTTGTGCGAGAGCCTCATGTGTAATATAACAACCTCCCATCATATACATGCGAAGTAATAAATCTTTATTTTTTGCTGTAAAGATGGTGTCATTTGTAAATAGATTTTGCCAATCTTGGATTGTAATCGTTAATGGTTGGGTATAAATGATATGCTCTTTCTGAGGCGTTTCTTGTTTGGAGTCAACAGAAATGGCCTTTTCTGTATCATCGAACACACGTTCCTTGGTTTGAAATAAATCCTTTTCTTTTATAATAGGAAGTATTTTTGGTGCATAGTTATACTCTTGCAGACGTTTTTGGCAAAATTTAAGGACATCATCTGAAAAGAGTGTTTCATAAGACTCTTTTGTAATTAATGCTTCTACTGATAAATCTAATCTTTGGTTCTCCCAAAGTAATGTAAACACGAAAGTGTTCATATCAGTAATGATGAATTTGATTGCAGCTTCATACCCTCCATACTTATTAATCATTTCAAATAGCTGTGGTGGTGTGTATTTAAGTTCTTTACGAATTCTTTTATATAAAGTAATCATCTCGTTATGAAATGTCTTTTTTAGTAGTTGTTGTTCGTTTTGATTCATGTCTACGTACCCCTTGTTGTTTATTATCTATTTTTATTTTTACCATAACACTAAATAGAATATGCTATCCCATACTAAACTATAACCAGAATAAAATCAAGAAAAATTTTCCTAATATTGACGTGATACAAATGATAAGTTTTAGTATAACAAAAACCTATAAGACTTATGTAATATGGCGAGGGAAATAATAAATAAAGCGCTAGCCTGATTGAAGTAGACTAGCGCTTTAGAAGTATTTTATTTTCCAGATGAACCGAGGCTACCAGTTCCTCTTTCAGAAGAGAATTTTTGGAGCTGTTCATAAGAAATTTCAGTGGTTGTAAGTTTTGGAACTTCCACCATGATACATTGGCTAATAGCCTTTTCGTAAGGATAGACGATGGCATTTGGATAAGCTACTTGATCAAAAGAAGTCCCCTCTTTAAGGATGACCAAAGGTAGTGTGTTATGATTTGTTACAGGAACAAACCATTCGCCACGATAGCCTGAATCTACAACACCACAACGTTGGCCGATGCCTTTACTTCCATTTGAACCACGCTCTTTAAGAATAGCAACATAGTCAGATGAAAATGCTGATGCAAGGCCTGTTGGGATCATTTTTGTTTCATGGGGAGCAAGAATCATATGGGATTCTTCGAAGCATGCGTAAATATCAAAAGCCCCATCTTCTTCTCTCTTTGAAGGAATAATAGCCCCTTCTTTTGTTTTCGCGAAATAGATCATTTGTGGATTAAGTAACATGTTCATTCCTACTTTCATTTATAGTTCCAATAATATGGGCTGTTGCTGTGTGAGGGAATCTTGGATATTAATAATGCGTTGGTTACTACTCCCCCTAAATTTCAGCTGAATATTTTTGAGCTCCTCTGCAAAAGGGCCATCTACTAATACGTCACATACTTTTAGTAGCTCTAGTTTGTCAGGGTCACTTATAATTTCTTCAAACGTATAGCCAGAATAAATCCAAATAGTTTGATCTGTCTCGGTTTTGATACGTTTCAGTAGATTAAGCAGATCTGTATCTTGGGTTTGCTGAAAAGGCTCACCCCCTAATATCGTCACACCGTGTACATTAGGATCTTTGGCATAGCTTACAAATAGGTCTTCCGCTTCCTGATTCCACGGGGTACCGTATGTGAAATGACGATACTGTGTGTTAAAACATCCTTTACACTGGTGCGTACAACCAGAGACAAATAATGTCGTGCGAATACCTGTGCCGTTGGCAACATCAAATTTTCTCATTGCAGCATAATACATAGGACGCCTTCTTTCTAGTGAGTTATTATAAGTTAAGTGGAAGTTTTTTTCTCATAATGATTTTGTCTCATAATTAGAATACTTGCTTTATGTAATAATGTCAACATATAGCAAATTACAACTCTTTTTAACTACAGCAATCACCTTAATATTTCACAAGCAATACATAGCGGCTTATATTTTATAACTATGTCTGTGTATCATAAAACAGCTTGTAATCGTAGAACGGTTGACATGCATCCCCAAACAACCTAGCCTTACTTTCTGACGAATCCATTTCTGAAAACCACGCAGCCTAAGT
>JBOFEH010000209.1:0-11950 GCA_051647765.1 Cellulosilyticaceae bacterium
CAATAGACACCACCACAAATTCACCAATGGCAACTTCTAGTATCGTAAGGGCAAGAGGCAGTTCAAATAAGAAATGAAGCATCCACCCGATAATCAGGCCATTAAAAAGCGTTGGCCAAAAAGATGCTAGACCTAAGCCGAGCTTGGATTGTTTGGTGAGTCTACCGGTTAAACCTACAGCACTCACACTGAGCAGTGTCGCCAAAGTACCAAAAATCACATCCATCATCCCATTAGGACCGAGTAAGTTGGCAATAAAACAGCCAAGTGTCAGCCCGCCTATGTAGAATGGATCAAAGAATGCAAGAAGTACCAGGATTTCTGAGATCCTAAATTGGAAGTTCCCATAGCTAATAGGGGCTAGAGCGACGGTGAGGGTTGCATATAAAGCGGCAACCACAGCGACTTTGACAAGCCTTTTTGTGTTTGTTTGCATATTGAATTCTCCTTTACCTTAGTTTTGTTTAGAGACAGGAGGTTTACGAACTGTCTACCATACTATTATAGTGGCAATAGCTAGGTTATGCAATGCTATGGCGAAATCCTATAAAAGTTTTTAAGCTTAATATTAGTAAAAAATTTAGTAAAAAAATTAATGATTTTTACCTAATGTGTGATATAATAATAAACATATATTAAACATAAAATCTGGGGGTTTATATGAGTATTGAAGTGAGATGTCTATCGTCGTTAGAGAAGGTATTTTTAAATCAAGAACCAAAAGAAGTGGTGGAGATGATGTTTTCACGCTTCCAAAATGAAAAATTTGCATTTCAAATAGCCTATCGTGGATTACCAGGTGCTAAATATTTTAATCAACACCTCAAAGTAGAAGTGGATTCACCATTAAAAGAGTTTATTAACGTGTATCGTGTGGGACTTGTTCCATCAGAGTTTCCAGCCTACGATCAATATGATGAAAACTATTTGACAAATGAGCCTGGGTTATTTCCAGACCCACTATTCCCACTTGAAGAAGGCAAAGTGAAACTATTGCCACATCAATGGCGTGCATTATGGATTGAGATCGGGGAAGTCCCTGAAACAGTAGAAGGCACTTTTGCCGTAACCATACGCCTTAGAGGTGGAGATGATGAGGTATTAAGTGAAACGGTTCAGTATATCAAAGTACTTGGTGCGAAGCTGCCAGAGCAAAAGCTGATTCATACAGAATGGTTCCATGTGGATTGTATTAGCAATTACTATGGGTTAGAGATCTATTCTGAAGGGCACTGGGCACGTATCAAACAGTTTTTACAAACAGCCAAAGACCATGGGATTAATATGATTTTGACACCTATTTTTACACCACCATTAGATACTGAAATAGGCGGAGAAAGACCTACGGTACAGTTGGTAGATGTGATTTGCCATGAGGGATGTTATACCTTTGGTTTTGAGAAGCTTGAGAGATGGATTAGACTTTGCCAAGAGGTGGGCATCACTTATTATGAAATGTCACATTTATTTACACAATGGGGAGCTAAAGCAATTCCTAAAATCATGGCAGAGGTAGATGGTGAGTACGGTAAATTATTTGGTTGGGATGATGAAGCAACAGATGTACGTTATCAAGAGTTTCTAGAAGCCTTTATTCCTCAGCTGATTGCAGTACTCAAAAAACATCATATAGAAAAGCACTGTTATTTCCATGTATCGGATGAGCCGGCATTAGAGCAGCTTGAAAACTACAAAAAAGCAAAAGCACTTCTTAAAGATTTGATTGAAGGTTTCCCGATGATTGATGCCCTGTCAGATATTGATTTTTACCGCAGTGGCGCCATCGAAAAGCCAATTCCAGCCAATGACCATATTGATGCCTTTATTGAAGCCAAAGTCCCAGGATTATGGACGTATTATTGCTGTGGACAAAACCAAAAAGTAAGTAACCGTTTTATGGCAATGCCAAGTTACCGTAACCGTATTTTAGCAACTCAACTCTTCAAATATGATATAGAAGGGTTCTTACACTGGGGCTATAATTTCTGGAACGTACAGTTCTCAAAATATGCCATTGATCCTTTTAAGGTAACAGATGCAGGTGGTGCGTTCCCATCAGGCGATGCTTTCTTGGTATATCCAGGAGAAGATGGTCCTATTACGTCTATTCGTATGAAAGTGTTTCATGAGGCCTTAACAGATCTACGAGCTATGCAGTATTTGGCGTCATTAACTTCAAAAGATTATGTACTAGGACTTATTGAAAAAGATCTCAAAGAAGCTATTACTTTTGATAAGTACCCACAATCGGCAGACTATATTTTACAGCTAAGAAGCCAAATCAATCAGCACATTATGAGTTATCTTGCATAATTTGTATAAGTAAATAACAGACTCCTTTCATTTAAAAGGGTTTTATGGTATAATTACAAATTGTGAAATTAAATACGATATAATATTCCATTTAAATAAAGGAGAAATATATATGATTACAGTAACAGATGTCAGTTTGAGCTTTGGCGGCGCTAAGCTTTTCAAAGATGTAAACCTTAAATTTACACCAGGAAATTGCTATGGGCTTATTGGAGCAAATGGTGCAGGGAAGTCAACTTTCCTCAGAATTTTATCAGGTGAATTAGAGTCTTCATCAGGTGAAGTTTCTATTCCTCCTAAAATGAGAATGTCTGTTTTAAAGCAAGATCATTACAGATATGATGAATGTGAAGTACTTCAAACGGTTATCATGGGGAACGCGCGTCTTTATGAGATCATGCAAGAAAAAGATGCTCTTTATGCAAAAGAAGATTTTACAGATGAAGATGGTGCAAAAGCGGCAGAACTTGAAGGTGAATTTGCAGAGATGAATGGTTGGGAAGCGGATTCAGAAGCTTCACAAATGTTACAAGGACTTGGTATTGGTACAGATCTTCATTACATGAAGATGAAAGACCTTCAGGGTGGAGAAAAAGTCAAAGTACTTCTTGCACAGGCGTTATTTGGTCAACCAGGGATTCTTTTACTGGATGAGCCTACTAACCACCTTGACATTCAATCTGTAAACTGGTTAGAAGACTTCTTATTGAACTTCCCAGGAACAGTTATTGTTGTATCACATGATAGACATTTCTTAAATACAGTATGTACCCATATCGTGGATATTGACTTTGGTAAGATTAAGATGTACGTAGGGAACTATGACTTCTGGTATGAGTCAAGTCAAATGATCCAAAGCTTAATGAAAGCACAAAACAAAAAACAAGAAGAGAAAATCAAAGAGTTACAAAGCTTCATCACACGTTTCTCTGCAAATAAATCAAAATCAAAACAAGCAACATCTCGTAGAAAATTACTTGATAAAATTACACTTGAAGAAATGCCAGCTTCTACAAGACGTTACCCATTCGTTGCATTTACTCAAGACCGTGAAGTTGGGAATGAAATCTTATTTGTAGATGGAATCAGCAAAACTGTAGATGGTGTGAAGCTTCTTGATAATGTGACATTTAGAGTGGCAAAAGAAGACAAAATTGCCGTAATTGGTGAAAACGAGCTTGCAGTAACAACATTATTCAAGATTTTATCAGGAGAGATGGAGCCAGATTCAGGTGAAGTGAAATGGGGTGTAACAACATCTACATCATACTTCCCTAAAGACAATACAGAGTACTTTGAAGGGTGTGACTATGACCTGATCAACTGGTTACGTCAATATTCAGATGATCAGACAGAAAGTTACCTTCGTGGATTCCTTGGACGTATGCTTTTTGCAGGAGAAGATGCGCTTAAGTCAGCGAAAGTCCTTTCAGGGGGAGAGAAAGTAAGATGTATGTTATCTCGTATGATGTTATCTGGATCAAACGTACTTTTACTTGACCAACCAACAAACCACTTAGACCTTGAGTCTATTACAGCACTTAACAATGGTCTGATTGCGTTCAAAGGGAATATGCTCTTTGCATCACATGACCACCAGTTTATTCAAACAATTGCAAACCGTATCATTGAAGTGAAAGAAACTGGTATTGTTGATAAGTTAGGAACTTATGACGAATACTTAGAAACTAAAGGCATTAAGTAATAAAAAGGCGAAGCATAACTGCTTCGCCTTTTTATTTGGGGATTTACCAGCTCCCTGAGGAGCCTCCTCCGTTAGAGGAACCTCCCCCAAAGCCGCCATTCCCACCTCCGAACCCTCCGCCTCCGCGTGGGCCTCTTCTATTACTGAGGTTGCTCCAAAAGAGGATTTGTAATAATGAAGAGAAGATGCGGCCTCTATTGAGTAATAAATCGACGGCAACTAAAACCATAATCACCCACCACCCGTTGTGAGAAGGAGTTCGAGATGGGATAGGTGCCTGATTGAGAGTATGCGAGAGTGATACGCCGTATTCCTGTGCAATAGCATCACTCAAAATACTATAACTATTGGTGATGCCAGCCCCATAGTTTTCGGATAGAAAGTAGGGTTTGGCATATTCCGTCATGACTTGATGGCTCAGTGCATCGGGAATAGCCCCTTCTAAGCCTCTACCGACCTCCACGCGCCAAGTACGGTCCGAAAGGGCGACACATAAGAGTAGCCCATTATCTTTACGTGATTCCCCAATGCCCCAAGTTCTGAATAGACGTAGGGTGTATTCTTCTATAGGGACACCATCTGTAGAGGGAACAATGACTACTACGGCTTGTGCCCCGGTCTTGGTCTCTAACTCTTGGCCAAGGGATAAGATGGAAGTGGCTTCTTGGGGCGTAAGGATACCTGTGTAGTCATTAACATACTTAAGATCCGTTGGCTGAGGTAGATTAGGAGCAGCCCAAAGCGTTAGGCCGATCCATAGGATGAAGGGTATAGACCACAGGCGGAGTCTCTTTTTTGAAAACAGTGACCGAAGCATTAGGATTTAAACTCTACATTCGGTGCAGTGTGGGCTCCTTCACTTGCTGTGAAGAGTGGTCTAGGTTCGAAGCCAAACATAGAGGCGAATAGATTGGTGGGGAATCGACGTAGCTTGGCATTGTACTGAGTGACAGCCGCGTTATAATCTTGTCTTGCCACAGCGATACGGTTTTCGGTACCTTCTAATTGTATGGATAAGTCTTGGAAATTTTGGTTGGATTTAAGGTCTGGATAGCGCTCTACCACCACGAGTAGCCTAGAGAGTGCGTTGCTAAGTTCTGAGTCTGCTGTAGCTTGTTCAGAAACGTTAGTGGCTCCAGCGAGCTTGCTACGTGCATTAGCAATATCTGTGAAGATTTGTTTTTCTTGAGAGGCAAAACCTTGTACGGTATTCACGAGGTTTGGGATGAGGTCAGCACGTCTTTGAAGCTGGGTTTGGATGGTGCCATCTGCAGTTTGCACATTTTGTTCAAGGGTAACAAGGCTGTTATAGCTTGAGACAATAGGAAAAGCAAGGATGGCAATAACGACTACAATAATCAAAATAACTTTTGAACTGTTTTTCATGAAGTGTATCTCCTTTCTAGATTATTTTTAGTATGTGTAGGAATTGAATAATTATCAATAATCAAGAGATGTGGTATACTCTATTTACAAGATTAAGACTTGAGGAGCAAATGACATGGCAAACTTACAAAAAATAAGGAATGGGAAAAGAACTTATGCGATTACCCCGCATATACCAGGTGGTTTTATCTCTCCTGAGCAGCTTATTAAAATTGGAGAAGTTGCAAAACAGTACCGAGGTGTGCTCAAAATAACCTCTGGGCAGCGGATTATGATTACAAATCTTGAGTTGGAAGATATTCCTAAGATCTGGCAGGCGTTAGGAATGGAACCTGCTGTGAGAGATCAGAACACCATCAAAAATGTGGAGATGTGCCCAGCGGCATTTTGTAAAAGATCCAAGCAAAACTCTATACCACTGAGCATGAAACTTTCTAAAACCTATCAGTGGATGGAAATGCCTTGTCGCACCAAGATAGGGGTATGTGGTTGTAGAAATGCTTGTGGCAGTGTGTATAGCAAAGATATTGGGGTCATTGGGGATGTTGGCGGTTATAGACTTGTATTAGGGGGATCGGCAGGATTCCATCCGAGACAGGCGGATCTTCTGATAGAGGGTTTAAGTGAGAAAGAGGCTTTGCAGTGGGTAGAAAAGGTCATTGATTATTATCAAAAAAATGCGGAGCTTGGAGAAAAACTAGGCTTTATGATTGACCGTTTGGGGATCCAAAAAATAAAACAAGATCTAGGATTGTAAGAGAAAGAGGAGAAGGGTATGCGTATATTAGTGGATGGGGATGGATGTCCAGTTATTGAAGAAACAATAGAGATTGCCAAGCTGTTTGGTATGGAAGTTGTTGTGTTTTGTGATACGGCGCACCATATCGAGAGGGAGGGTGCAACGACAATCCTGATTCAAAAAGGATTAGATGCTGTTGATTTTGCCATTACAAACAAAATGCAAAAAGGGGATATTGTTGTGACCCAGGACTTCGGACTTGCGGCTATGATTTTGGCAAAGAGAGGGTATGCAATTAACCAAAATGGCTTTATTTATACAGAAGAAAATATTGATCAATTGCTTTTTAGAAGACATATTGCTAAATTGGCTAGAAAGTCAGGAACCCGTCTTAAGGGGCCTAAAAAACGTACAGCAGCAGATGATCAAAAATTTGTAGAAGGATTAACTAAACTTTGCAATAAAATCAAATCTATTGATCAAAACAGCCATTAGGCTGTTTTTTTTTGGTACTTGTTAAGTGATAACTTATTACAAAATGGACAAACTAAAATGAAAATATAAAAACATAACTCGTAAAAGATATTATATAATTTTATTGACGAGAAAAATAAAAAGTATTACAATGTATCTATGGAGGGGTAAGAGATGAAGAAAAGTGTTTACAGTCTCGTCTTGATGGATGATGTGATAGAAGCGGTCGATCGCTTAGCTTATTCTATAGGAACGAGCAGATCTAATTTAATCAATCAGATTTTGGCAGAGCGGGTAGCGCTGACAACTCCTGAGATGCAGATGAAAAATATATTTGAAAGTATGCAAATGTTATTAGACCACTATCAGCATTTTCAGATACAACCACAAGCAGCTGATAGTATGATGAGTATAAGAAGTGTTCTAAAATACAAATATAATCCAACTATTCGTTATGCAGTGACACTGCTGAGGGAGAATGGGCCAAGACTCGGCGAAGTGAAGATGATTTCACGGAGTCAAAGTGATGTGCTCCAAAACTATCTGGCACACTTCTTTGATATTTGGACCCAGTATGAACAAGACAAAGGGATGTCGGGATGGGTGATGGATCAAGGCGGCAAATGGAGCCGAATCCTTGGGCGTCCAGAAGGTATGTCTTGTGATGATGATACAGTTGCACAAGCTATAGTCGCATATATTAAGGCTGTGGATGATGGCCTCAAAATCTATTGCAATCATCTAGATGCCATGACAATTGCTAAGACCAAGCTTTATGAGCATTTTAATGCGTATTACCATTATCAAAAATTTAAAATTTAAAATACTAATTTAATTCATATACAAGGAGGCATAAGTATGAATATGCAAAAATTTACACAACGTTCATTAGAAATTATTGGAGAAGCTCAGAATCTAGCCATTACAAATCAAAACATGCAAGTTGATCAGGAGCATATACTCTATGCCCTTTTACTACAAGAAGATGGGCTTATTCCAACAATACTAACCAAGATGTCAATTGATCTTGAGAAACTGATACAAGGAACTTTAGGGATTATTAATAAAAAACCAAAAGTAAGTGGACCAGGGCGAGAAGCAGACAAAATTTATGTATCTAACGAGACAGATAAGATGCTTGCTAAGAGTGAACAAATCGCCAAAAAGATGCAAGATGAGTATATTTCTGTCGAGCACTTAATGCTTGCCTTAATGGAGACAGCTAATTATGAAGTCAGCAACTTACTGCGTATCTATAATGTGAATCGTAAAGACTTTAGAGAGGTGCTCAAGCAAGTCAGAGGCAATAGTCGTGTCACAAGTGATGCACCAGAAAGTACCTATGATGTGCTGACCAAATATGGTTATGATTTAGTGCAACGTGCAAGAGAGGGCAAACTCGATCCTGTTATTGGAAGAGATAGTGAGATTCGTAATGTCATTCGTATCTTGTCACGTAAGACAAAAAATAACCCCGTGCTTATTGGGGAACCAGGTGTAGGCAAAACTGCTATCGCTGAGGGGCTTGCACAGCGTATTTTAAATGGTGATGTACCAGAGAGTCTCAAAGAAAAAACAGTGTTTGCGCTAGATATGGGAGCCCTTATTGCAGGGGCTAAGTTTAGAGGTGAATTTGAAGAGAGGCTCAAAGCTGTTCTTGAAGAAATCAAAAATAGTGAGGGGCGTATCATCTTATTTATTGATGAGATTCATACCATTGTAGGTGCAGGGAAAACAGAGGGGTCTATGGATGCAGGGAACTTGCTTAAGCCAATGCTTGCTAGAGGAGAACTTCACTGTATTGGTGCCACCACACTGAATGAGCATCGTCAATATATTGAAAAAGATCCTGCACTTGAAAGACGTTTCCAACCTGTTATGGTGAGTGAACCAACGGTAGAGGACTCTATTGCCATCTTGAGAGGGCTTAAAGAGCGTTATGAGATTTATCATGGGGTACAAATTCAAGATAATGCACTGATTGCAGCAGCGACGTTGTCTGATCGCTATATTTCTGATCGTTTCTTGCCAGACAAAGCGATTGACCTAGTCGATGAAGCTTGTGCGATGCTACGTACAGAGATGGATTCTATGCCTACAGAATTGGATGAAATTGCACGTAAAGTGATGCAACTAGAAATTGCTGAGACAGCGCTTAAACGAGAGGATGATGCCGTTTCAAAAGAAAGCTTAAAAGAAGTTCAAAAAGAACTGGCAGACCTTAAAGAGAAGTTTAATGCGATGCGTACCAAGTGGGAAAATGAAAAAGCAATGATTACAGCGGTGCGTAATCTAAAAGAAGAGATTGAACAGGCCAATAATACGATGCAGATGTATGAGAGACAGTATGATCTTAATAAGGTGGCAGAGTACAAATACAGTGTGATTCCAGCCCTTGAGCGAAAACTTCAAGAAGCAGAGCAAAAAGTACATGAAGCAAGTGGTAAATCACTTCTAAGGGATAAGGTTACAGAAGAAGAAATTGCAAAAATTATATCACGTTGGACACGTATTCCTATGACAAAACTTATGGAAGGTGAACGTCACAAACTTCTAAGACTAGATGAGGTCATCCATGAAAGAGTCATTGGGCAAGAAGAAGCTGTTTCAAAAGTAACAGATGCTATCATTCGTGCCAGAGCAGGTATCAAAGACCCTAGAAGGCCAATAGGTTCATTTCTCTTCTTAGGACCTACAGGGGTAGGAAAGACCGAGCTGGCAAAAGCATTGGCAGAGTCTTTGTTTGATGACGAAAGCAGCCTCATTCGTTTGGATATGAGTGAATATATGGAAAAACACGCTGTCTCAAGACTCATTGGAGCACCTCCGGGCTATGTAGGATACGATGAAGGTGGGCAACTTACAGAAGCTGTAAGACGTAAACCTTATGCAGTATTATTGTTTGATGAGGTCGAAAAAGCCCATCCAGATGTGTTTAATGTACTCCTTCAGGTACTTGATGATGGACGTATTACAGATTCTAAAGGGCGTACAGTGGACTTTAAAAACACGATTATTATTCTCACCTCTAATATTGGTTCAGACTTAATATTAGAGGGAATTAATGCCAAAGGGGAATTAAGCCAAGAGGCAGAAGACGGGGTGAATGGACGTCTTAAAATGCATTTTAGACCAGAGTTTCTTAATAGGTTAGATGAAATTGTGATTTATAAGCCTCTGACACAATTACAAATTGTAAAGATTGTGGATTTACTGATCCAAGATCTTAACAAACGTTTACAAGATAAACAGCTTTCAGTTGTCCTTACAGATGCGGCCAAAGTATTTACAGCGAATCAAGGATTTGATCCAGTGTTTGGTGCAAGGCCACTCAAAAGGTTTTTACAACGAAAAGTAGAGACATTAATCGGGCGTATGCTGATTGCCAATGAAGTCGAGCCGTTTTCTACATTTATAGTAGATTGTGAAGATGAGATGTTAACCATTAGAATAGAAAAATAAACAGAAAGAAAGTCAGCTTCGTGTGAGTTGGCTTTCTTTCTGTTTGTGAAGTTTGTAAAGTAACAATACTTTCTAAATCAATTTAAATAAAATTACATTATGTGTAATTTACTCTTAACTAAAAACAAAAGTCGTGGTATCATAGAAATATACTAGGGTATAGCCCTTGATTATGACTTTATTGGAAAGGAACATGCAGTATGGCAAACTCAGCAGTACAAAAATTTTTAAGTCAAAAAGGTATGTATTTTGGAGATTTTGATTTCCAAGTAGAGTGTCAAAAGTACATTGAAGAAATGACAAAAGGTTTACAAGGGGAAGAGAGTTCTCTTGAAATGATCCCAACTTACATTGGGGTGGGTGAGGAGATTCAAACCAATAAACCAACTGTGGTTATTGATGCAGGTGGTACAAACTTTAGAGTAGGTCTTGTAAACTTTGACACATGCAAAAATCCTGAAATCAGTGATTTTTCAAAAACACAAATGCCAGGGATTGCAAAAGAGCTGAGCAAAGAGGAGTTCTTTGGAACTTTAGTTGACTATACAAAAGATGTAGCAGCAAAAGGGAATGACATCGGATTCTGTTTCTCTTATCCAACAGAAATTACAAAACAAAAAGATGGCGTTTTGACAAAATGGACAAAAGAAGTTAAAGCGCCAGAAGTTGTAGGTGAATTAATTGGTGCAAACCTTGTAGAGGGTCTCAAAAAGAATGATAACAGAGACCGTAAAGTGGTTATCCTCAATGATACGGTTGCAACTTTATTAGGCGGTAAAGGGATTACTGCCAATAGAGCATTTGATGGTTATATTGGTTTTATCTTTGGAACAGGAACAAACCTTTGCTATATTGAGCAAAATGCACATATTACAAAAGTAGCAGATTTAGATCCAAGCAAAAATATGATTATTAATACAGAGTCAGGTGCATACAACAAATTACCACAAGGTGAAATTGACCGTGCTTTTGATGCGACAACCAATAATCCAGGAGACTATGTATTAGAAAAAATGTCTAGTGGACGTTATTTAGGACCAGTTGTATTAGGTGTTCTTCAAGCTGCAGCCAAAGATGGCTTATTCTCAGCTGAGTGTAGCAAGCAGTTGCAATTAGCAACAGATATGGCTTTAATTGATGTCAATAACTTTGCATATGATTCATATGATGCCTCTAATATTCTTGTTCAAATGTGTCAAACGGAAGAAGACCGTATTGTAATGTATGAACTTGTAGATGCTATGATTGAGCGTGCTGCAAAAATTTGTGCCATCAAACTAGCAGCGACAATTCTCAAAACAGAGTCAGGGAAAAATCCATGTAAGCCTATTGGTGTGGTTTGTGAAGGAACGACTTTCTTCAAACTTAAGAACTACAAGACTAAGTTAGAATATTATATGAAACATGAACTGACTGACAAGCATGGTCGTTACTTTGAAATAATCAAGGGTGAAGACCTCAACTTAATAGGGACAGCAATTGCTGCATTATCAAACGACTAAGGAGACCTAACAATGGAAGCTATTAAATTTCAACCATTATACTTTGAAAGAATCTGGGGTGGACGTGACCTAGAGAAATACAGAAATGATATGCCAGAGGGCGTTATTGGTGAGAGCTGGGATGTTACAGGACATCCAGCAGGTGTAAGTGTTGTCGCAGAAGGTGAATTTGCAGGGAAGACACTTGTAGAACTGATGAGTGAGCAAAAAGAAGCCTTACTTGGAACAAAAGTAACTTCAGAAGAGTTCCCATTACTGATCAAACTGATCAATTCAAAAGACAGTCTTTCTGTGCAAGTCCATCCAGGAGATGAGTATGCACGTGAAAAAGAGAACCAACAAGGGAAAACAGAGTGTTGGTACGTAATG
>JBOFEH010000210.1:0-27569 GCA_051647765.1 Cellulosilyticaceae bacterium
CATCAAACATTAGCAGACTTTGATCTTACAGATAGAGAAAAAGCAATCTGCGAATTACTGAGGGAAGGTTTAAATACGAGACAAATTTGCGGAAAACTTTATTTAACAACAGGTACAGTCAAAAATTACATAACGAGTATCTATAGCAAATTAGGCGTTAACAATCGTACTGCTGCTATTTTATTACTCAAAAAACTCTTATAATATGACCTTTTTTATGACCTTAGTCAGTAGTCATATGATCTCTCTTTAAGTTAATCTCGTATTAAAGGAGGTCTGTCTATGAAGCTTATTTTTAGATTTTTAACCTATACGGGTTTAGGGATTGGTGTGCTATTAGTTTTGCTAATCTGTGTTTTGTTCACTCTAAGGTGGATTAACTCACAAAAAATTAAAATAAAAACACCTCAAGGTATTCAAGAAAATGCCTATATTAGGCTAGGGGGAATAGATCAATATATTCAAATTAGAGGAGAGGATACTGAAAACCCTATTATTGTGTTTTTACACGGTGGGCCTGGTAATACCATGTCCCATTTATCCTATATTTATCAGCCGTATTTAGAGGACCAGTATACATTTGTTAATTGGGATCAACGTGGCTCTGGTCGTACTTATTATAGAAATGAAAACTTAGACGTTACATCCCTGTTATCTACAGATATACTCTTAAATGATCTCGATGAATTAGTGGATGTTATGAGAGAACGATTCAATCAAGACAAAGTCATTATTATGGGCCATTCCTGGGGAACCCTACTTGGAAGTCAATATGTCCTCGCACATCCTGACAAGGTTTTAACCTATATTGGAGTAGGGCAGGTTGTAGCACTTAAATCTGGTTATGTTTACAGTGCACAAGAGGCTCTCAAAAAAGCCACACCCCAAGGCAAAACCAAAGATATTGAGCAATTAAGAATCAGTACAGCGCGTTTTGAAAAAACAAGTACATTAGACGCATTTGATTTTAACAACTTTATAAACATGCAACAATACACGATGAAATATCATAGTTACAAGGGGCAATTGTCTACTCTTAAAATGTTAGGAATGATACTCACTTCACCAGAATTTTCATTTGGAGATCTTAAGTGGTTTTTAAAAACCTCTAATCCCAATAATGTGTTAGCTTTACAAGCGCCATTGCTAGAGGATTGTTTCTTTCAATTTAATTTATACGCGTTAGGACAACACTATCAGCTGCCAGTTCACTATATTACAGGTGTATATGATGTATCAACACCTATTACTTTACTAGAAGAATATTATGGGAATCTCTCCGCACCTTCTAAGACACTAACGGCTGTCCCAGATACAGGCCATTTACTTTTTTTGGATAATCCTCAAGCCTTTAGTCATGTGATTACACATATTCTAGAAGATACAGCATTAAAAGATTGATTTATTTTATTATTAAGAATAGTATTGATATATAATGTAAGATAGTATATACATTAAAGAATCATTTTTGATAATAGGGGAGTGAAATCATGGAGAACAAGCAATATGTATGTGCAAAATGTGGGCATACACATTATGAATCAGACCAATTTCAAGCAACAGGGGGCAACTTTGCAAAAATATTTGATGTACAAAACAAAAAATTCATTACTGTAAGCTGTACCCGTTGTGGATACACTGAGCTCTACAAAGCACAATCCAGCGATGGTTGGAATATCCTAGACTTTTTGATAGGACATTAACCGATGTCTCCACTAGGTGGCTGGATCTATTATTTTTTTCTAGCTATACCACTACTCACTATGCTATTAATATGTCTATTGACATTAATAGGCCTTAGCCTTATAGGTCTAGCAGCTTATAGAAAACATCAATCTAAATACTTTAGAGGCTATCTCCTTTGTGGAAGTCTTTTAGCAGGTATAGGAACTTTGGCTATATGGGGAGTTGTAGGATTATTCCTAATAGGGTGAAAATACCCTGTTAAATAAGGGGGTTATTATGAGTCAATTTGTACCAGTTGATGGCAAAAAAATGTATACCTATATTCTAGGAGAGGGAGATATTACCTGTATACTCCTATCTGGTTCTGCCATTGTTTCTCCCACATGGGAGTATATGCCACTTGTCAAAGATATGGGGCAGTATTGTAAGATGATTGTTATTGAAAAATTTGGGTATGGTTACAGCGACCTAGCGGAGACACCACGTGA
Organism: Cellulosilyticaceae bacterium; assembly: GCA_051647765.1. Lineage (GTDB taxonomy): Bacteria > Bacillota > Clostridia > Lachnospirales > Cellulosilyticaceae > JBOFEH01. The sequence continues at coordinate 2,175 of JBOFEH010000210.1, forward strand.
AATAGATACTGTAATAGATGAATATCGATGTGTTCATCAATCATTAGGTATTAACAAACCTGTTGTTTTAATAGCACATAGTATGGGATACTTAGAGGCGTTGAGATGGACCCAACGTTTCCCTAATGAAGTAAGAGGCATCATTGGTCTAGATCCAGCTACACCTAATGCCTACAAAGATTTTAGCGTGGAAAAACAAACTAAAACCTTGACTTTTCTTGCTAAAATGGAAGCTTTCAAAAAAATGCTTGCTCAGGCTACATTAAAAAGATTACTTAAACAAAGAAATTGCACTGAAGCTGACAAAAAACTACTTAGGGAGTTAGCAGCTCCCAAAGTACTTAATCCTGTTTGGATTAGCGAAGCCAAGTATCTTAGACAAAATATTGATACCATCTCTAATGGGGAAACAATCCAACTCCCAATATTATTTTTTGTTTCCAATGGTAAGGGAACCTCTCAGGCAAAAGAAACATGGCGGAATCATGCTCTAAGCTATCTCTCATCCCTCAAAAATGCTCAGTATGAATTGGTTGAGTACCCTCATAATTTGTATGAATATATACCCCAAGAAATAGCCTGTATTTCAAAGGAATTTATCACATCTCTTGCTGGGTCTCACCTTCTGCATAAAAGATAAATACTTCGCCTCTAAAATGGATATTACTAAAAAGATGTTACATAACCCTTTATAAAGTCATGTAGCATCTTTTTTGTGCCCCTAATAGTAACTACCTATGACTATATGTTATAGTTGTCACATTGATGTAACATAAAAGAAGTATGCTTTTAGGATGTTCCTAATAACACGCACCATCTTAGTTTAAAACAATCATATATTTAGGAGGAGACTATGAAAATTCTTATAGCAGAAGATGACCGTGCAATGCAAAAAATTATAGGTGCCTACCTCAAAAAAGAAGGTTATCTTATAAGTATTGCCAACAATGGCGAAGAAGCATTAGAGAAGATTTATGATACTCAGTTTGACCTGGTCATTTTAGATTGGATGATGCCCCATATGAGCGGCGTAGAAGTCTGCCAAATTATAAAGCAGAATGGGCTAGATGTTAAGGTTATGATGTTAACTGCAAAAACGGAAATTGAAGATGAACTAAAAGGCTTAGAATTAGGTGCCGATGATTATGTTAAAAAACCCTTTGATCCTCGTATCCTATTACTTCGTATCAAAAAACTTTTAGGAACGGAAGAAGTCCTTAGCCATGGCAATCTTATTTTTTATATCAACAAAAGCTATGTAGAAGTCAATGGCACAAAAATCCTGCTGAGCAAGATTGAACAACGCCTCTTACATTATTTTATGAAAAATATAGGTATTATTCTATCCCGTGAAAAACTACTAACCCATGTATGGGGAATGGACTATGATGGAGATGACAGAACAGTAGATACTCATATTAGGCGTCTACGCAAGAAAATTGGAGAACAGGCTATTATTACCTACAGAGGTATAGGTTATAGTCTAGTCGATAAATATGAGTAAATTTGGTAAAAAGCTCATTATCTGGCTGACTATCATTATTGTTGTACTAGGTGGTGTCTCACTAAGCATGACAACCTCTGGCCTAGAAAGATATTATCTAGGAATCAAAAAATTAGAACTCCATAAAATCTATGAAGAAATGCGACGCTTACCTATCACAACGATTTATCAGAATGCTCATTCACTCGGAAAGGCTCATGAAATTTTATTGATAACACTTCCCTGGACTGAAAATCAAGACACACTTAATCAACAACTTAAAGATGCTTTTACCGAGCATGGTGTATTCATACAAAAACTCTGGCTTTGGGAGGAAGATGCAAAAAAACTAGAAGATGGTGAAGTGGTTAATCAGATCTATAACCAAGGGAGTAGTGGATATAGTTTATTTATCAAATACTATGTAACCGATCATACATTGGTTGTCATGAGTCGTACAATTCCTCATATTGATGATATTTTAAATATTATCAGCCTCTTCATCATGGCTGTATGGATTATTGCTCTCCTCATTATTGTTCTGTGTGTTATTGTTTATATTCGGCGTATGACAAAACCACTCCTAGCAATGGAACATCTTATAAAAGAAATCACTCAACTTAAATTTGGTCAAATCCACATAGAAACAAGCGATGAACTTGAATCTTTGGCTAACGGTATTAATGAGATGAGTCATCACTTACAAGTTTCCCATCAACAGTTGGAACAAAAAAATATACAAATGAAAGAGCTTCTTTCCAATGTATCCCATGAACTTAAAACACCCATTTCACTCATTAAAGCCTATGGCATTGCAATAGAAGATGGGATGGATGATGGCACTTTCCTTTCTACAATCTTAGAACAAAATCAAGTCATGGAAGATACTGTTTCCCAATTATTAATGCTAGCAAAAAAAGAGCAGCAGCTCAGTAACCTTACCCCTATTGATCTCATTCCAATTATAGAGCATTCTCTCAAAGATTATAAAGTTTATAGCACTGATTTAGATATAAAACGCCATCTAGAAGATGTGCCCCTCGTACAAGCAGATTATGAGAGTATCAGTTGTGCTATCGGGAATCTTATCAGTAATGCCATCAAATACACTGCAAATGGAATGATTGAAATCAATTGCTATGAAAAAGAATCTAACGTCCATGTCGAAGTACGAAATGGGATTTCAGAAAAAGGGAAGGCTGCAATAGAACATTTGTGGGAACCTTTTTATGTCGTTGAACAGTCACGTAATAAAGCACTTTGTGGGACGGGATTGGGGCTCTACATGACACGAAAACTTCTACAAAAATTAGATGTGCCACATGGCTGCTTCTTAGATTCAGATACCATCGTATTTTATATGATATGCAACGTGGCGGTACTTGAGGGAATAAAATAATTGGTTTTGAGTACCCTAAGTCAAAGAAATCAATCTAACAAATAGCTTAAAGTGTATTTTAACTTTAAGCTATTTGTGTAAACGCGTAAAAAGATTAATTATTCTTAATTAATTGACACTTAACGGCGTATATTTTATACTTATTATAATTATTGCTAATGTGGATACTGCCCTTTTTGGAATGTACTTCCAATCATTAAAGTGAAAGGTGGACAATGCTATTGTTTAAAAAAATAGTGAGTATCATAGGAGTAACTCTCTTATTAACAGGCTGTAATCCTGACAGCTTCGCTGGGAGTCGTACAGGTAATACCAATCAATTCATCCTGGTCTATGACCTATTAAACGGAACAGATTCTCAATCATTAACTCTGGAAAAAGGAGACAAAATTGCTGTAGAGATTACTAATACCTCTGGATCCGTAGATGTAGAAGTCAGAAAAGATCAAGATGAACCTATTTATACGGGTATGAACTCCCAAAATCTATCATTTATCCTAAACATCAGTGAAAGTGGTACTTATCAATGTAGTGTTACTGGCCGAAAAGCAAAGGGCAGTGTAAGCTTTATAAAACAAGAAAGTACCTATGAAGTGGAACCCTTTATGGGATACATCGCCATCAAAGGAGCCCTTGTTGAAGTCGATCCCGTGGAGCTCATTACTACTGAGCAAGATGAGCGCATGAATACATTGGGTTTAATGCCAAGTGATTTCCCTAATGGCTATTATATCTATAACGAAGTAGAAGACCTAACCTCTTTTAGTTTAACTGAAGATACAAGCTACAACTTTACAGATGTCGGCTTAATCTATTCTCAAGACGAAGAGAATAGGTTTTACACTACCCACAACATATCCGAATTTATCAATGCTTCTTCATATCAAGATAAACCTTTAAATGAACAAAAGATCCCCTATAAGCTTCAAGTTTACGAGGATAAAATCATCAGCATTTCAGAAGAATTTGCATTAACACAATAATTCTACTATCCATAGGTAAAAGGAGTGATTTTTATGAGATATGAAAGTCTTCACCTAAGGCACGCCTTAGACTTAGCATCTATCTGGAGTGACGTAGATGTCATTCGCTACACCAATATTAAGGAACCTTGCTCTAACGATGAGATTATTCACCGCATTGAACTTCTTCAAGTCTTTGATGTTTTTGTGGTGTATAACAACCAAGAGCTCATTGGTATTATCGGATGCCCTTGTATCAACAAATTGCTTTATGAGTATGGTATATTCTACCAATTTAAAAAATCAAGTTGGGGAAAAGGATATGGAGAAGAAGCCGCAACCTGGTTATTAAACTATATGAAACACAAATATCCTCAAATGACGTTATTTGCTGATGTGGTTGCTGATAATATTGCAAGTGAAAAAATACTTTTAAAACTTGGGTTTAGTGTTGTAGAGGAAATACCTATGGGCTTTGAGCGGGATGGGGAGGTTATGCCTATCCATCACTTACGATATCTGTTTCCTTAAGGTATGGTATCCCAACTCATTCTATTTCTAGAAAAACATGAGATATAGGATTAAATAGCTCATATGTGATATAATAGTAACTATATTACATATATTAGAACCAGATTTTCACTAGAATAGGAGACACAATATGGAAAACAAAAAAATAGCCAATAAATATGTACCTGAAGTAACCAGTAATCTTAGAAAAAACTTTGTAAAAGTTCCTGAAGAGATTGCAGACTGTAGTGGTATCCGTATATTTGGCAAGCGCATCAAATCATGTATTTTTACAACAGATGTTGCAATTATTAAAAATACAAATGCGGATGCAGTTGTTGCTGTTTATCCATTCACCCCTCATCCAGCAATCACACAAGCTATTTTATCTGTATCAGATATACCTGTTATATGTGGGGTAGGAGGAGGCCTAACTCATGGCATTCGTTCAGCAAATATTGCACTACATGCAGAATTTCAAGGTGCCATTGGCGTCGTATTAAATGCCCCAACCCCTAATGAAACCATTGCACATGTGAAAGAACATATAGATATTCCCGTGATTATTACTGTTGTCAGCGAATTAACAGACATAGGCGAAAAACTTAAAGCAGGAGCTGCCATTATTAATGTAAGCGGTGGGGCAAACACGGTTCGTATCGTTGAAAAAATACGTAAAGAATATCCTGATATTCCTATTATGGCCACAGGCGGACCTAACAAAGAAAGTATTCTCCAAACGATTCAAGCAGGGGCAAATTGTATTACATATACCCCTCCTACAAACAGTGAATTATTTAAAGAAAAAATGAAGCTCTACAGAGAACTTGAAAATACCAAATACTATGGTGATTCTGCCTCCGAATAATCTACAAAAAGAAAACCAACTCATTCTAATCCTTAGATGAGTTGGTTTCCTTTTTAATATTTTTTAGAGTAACTTAATGATTGGCTCAAGCTGTTCACATAATGATTTCGCAAGTAGGAATTCTTGATCCCTAAGCGCTAATTCGATCTTCATTTCTAATGCTTTTTTCTTTTTTTCAATCTCTAAATAGTCTTTATCAAAATGACTTGCGTAAATCATCTTTCTAAATTTCCTCATGCTTATCTTTCGGATAGTCTGCTCTTGGATGATGAGTGCATAATCCATACAATTGACTACAGAATAAAAATCATGAGAAATCATCAGAATAGCACCATTATAGTTCTCAATCGCTTTTTCTAATGCAAGTTGTGAATACGTGTCTAAATGACTCGTCGGTTCATCAAGCAGCAGAAGATTGGCATTGGTTGTAGAGAGCTTAGCTAATTGAAGGAGTGTTTTTTCTCCCCCTGATAAAGCACTGATCTTTTGATTAAGCATTTCTTCCGCAAACCCATATGGTGCAAGATAATCTATGATTTCTTGATAGATTTCAAATCCAGCATCTAAAAATTCTTCCATAATGGTATTAGCTTCACTAAGCACTTCACCTTGATGTTGAGACAAATAACCTACTTCAATACCTTCATGGATTTGAATAGATGGGTTGGTGTTTTTAAAAATTTCTCGAAGTAGTGTGGTTTTGCCCGTACCATTAGCGCCAATTAAAGCAACTTTATCCGTAGACATCACTTCAAAATTAACATTTTCAAGAAGTGTCTCATCAAATGCCACGCTATAATCATTGACACTTAATGCCACACATTCTTCAATAGTATGAGCTGTAGTAAGCTGAATATGAGGTTGTTTAATGGCTACGAATGGTTCTTGAATTCTTCGTGCTTCTAAACGCTCTTGAATCTTTACTCTTGCTTTGAGAGATTTGCCTCTAGCTGGATCGGCATTATCTGTTGCAATTCCCCTGAGTTTATTAATAAGTGCTTGATTACGTTCAATTTCTTCTGTATCCGCAATGGCTAGTTCCTGTAATTCTATCTTCTTCTCTAATAAAGAGAAGTGGTATTCATTATAATTACCATCAAATTCTTGCAGCTGTGTATTTTCAAGGTGAATAATCTTATTGAAACAATGATTCAGTAAATATCTATTATGTGTAATCACAAGCAATGTGCCTTTATGGGCATTAATAAGCTTTTTGAGGGCATTAAGATTTTCAAAATCTAAGAAACCATCTGGCTCATCCATAATCATAAGATGAGGTTTATTAAGCATCTCTTTAATAACCTGAATCAGTTTGAATTCCCCACCACTGAGTTCTGACACCTTAAGATCTTTGTGTGCCATAAGCCCCGCTAAGTTTAGTTTTTTATTAATTTGACTCTCAAAATCATCCCCGCCAAGTGCCTCAAAAGCATCTAAAGTTTCTTGGTACTTTTCGAGCAATGGCTCAAGGTCTAGTGATGTCTCCAGCTCAGTACAAATTGATGTTAACTCATTCTGTAGTTTGAGACATTCCCCCCCTATATATTCAAATACAGTAATATCTCTTGTCTTATCTGGATCAGGTAACTGACTAACATACCCAATCCTACAATCTGGTGCAATTTCTAAATCACCCTCAAACATGTATTTTTCGGGATCCATGATCATATCGATGAGTGTGCTTTTACCACTCCCGCTTATGCCTATAAAAGCGCAGTGTTGGCCCTCTTCTAGGGTAAATGAAATATTCGTATAAAGATCTTTTTGTGGAAATGCATAGGATAGATTATTAACTTTTAGCATATGAGTACCTTTCTTTAGTCCTTAACATTAAAAAAGAGCTTATTCTTAAAGTAAGCTCTTTTATCTCTTATTTATTTCGCTTCAAATGACTGTTTGTAGTATAACACTTTCTATACTTCATTTCAACCTATCATCCCTTAATATTGACAAGGCTTATGCTTATGCTTAGAATCATATCAGGACAATTTTTTTATAGGATTAAAAAGGAGAAAACTATGAAAGCACTAAAGTCATTAGAAGGGATTTCAGATGGACGCGTTTATGACATTGAGGATCGTGTCAAAGCTGATGCAGGTGGGTGTAATGGGTGTAGTGCCTGTTGCCATAATGTTGGGGATTTAGTTGTATTGACGCCATTTGATGTCTATGAAATGATTTCACATTTAAATGTATCATTTGACGAGCTACTTTTGGATAAGATTGAACTCCGTGAAAGCAACAAAATATTATTGCCTCATTTAAAAATGGATGAATCCTCTAAACGTTGTCGTTTTTTAAATAGCAATGATCGCTGTAGTATACACAGTTATCGCCCTAATATTTGCCGATTATTCCCTCTAGGTAGAGTTTATGACGGTGATGATTTCAAATACTTCTTACAAGTAAAGGGTTGTACCAAGCCAAACCTCCAAGAAGTTCGGATAGAAGACTGGATAGGTATTGTAAACTATCCTCAAAACAAGGCCTTTATCATGGATTGGTATCGTCTCTTAAAAGCACTGACATTTAGGCTTAAATTTGTATGGGATGAAGAAGAACGTACTACGATTAACCAGTGTCTTTTAGATACTTTTTATCGTATGCCTATCAAAGAAGGTCAAGACTTTTATGCTGCGTTTGCACAATGCCTTCCAGAAGGTAAAAATACTTTGGGTATACTCTAGCAAAAAAAACAGCTTAAAAATAACTTTAAGCTGTTTTTTTGTGAAGAAAATTGTCAGATTCTTATCTTACTGGTATGATAAGCTTAGGAAGAAAGTCTATAGACAACAAAAGTGAAGGATTTGGAAAAGCTTATGAAAAAATTAGTCATTGGAATACTAGCACATGTAGATGCTGGCAAAACGACATTATCAGAAAGTATGCTTTATCTAGCAGGTAAAATTAGAAAATTGGGGCGTGTTGATAATCAAGATGCTTATTTAGATACTTATGAACTCGAAAAAGCACGTGGTATTACCATTTTTTCTAAGCAGGCCATGTTTGAATTTGGTGATGTTCAAATTACCCTAATGGACACTCCAGGTCATGTAGATTTTTCTGCTGAAATGGAGCGTACGTTACAAGTTTTAGATTATGCTATTTTAGTCATCAATGGAACTGATGGTGTGCAGGGACATACACGGACTTTGTGGCATTTACTCAAACGCTATAAAATCCCCGTTTTTCTATTTGTCAACAAAATGGATCAGCAAGGGACTGATGCCCAAAAACGTCTTGCAGAGTTAAAAAATGGGCTAGATGAGAGGTGCATCGCTTTTGAACCTGATGAAAGTGACTCTTTGTATGATCAATTAGCAATGTGTGATGAGCAACTTCTAGAAACCTATTTAGAAGCAGGAAAGATTGAAACACCTACTATTGCAAATGCTATTAAAACGCGAAAGGTCTTTCCTTGTTTCTTTGGCTCAGCACTCAAGCTCGAAGGGGTGACAGCCTTTATGGATGGCCTCATTAAGTATACCTTAATGCCGTCTTATCCCGATATTTTTGGAGCTAAAATCTTTAAAATAGCGAGAGACAATCAGGGCAATCGCCTAACCTATATGAAGCTTACAGGTGGTTCGCTCAAAGTGAAAGATACTTTAACTCACTCACAGTGGGAAGACAAGGTCAATCAGATTCGTCTTTATTCAGGTGAAAAATTTGAGACAGTTACACATTTGTCTGCAGGTTCCATATGCGCAGTAACAGGTCTTAATCAAACACGTCCTGGTGAAGGTATTGGATCAGAAAAAGCTTCCGAAGCCCCTTTATTAGAACCGGTTTTATCCTACCAAATTGTATTGCCTGAAGGCTATGATGCAAGAATGATGCTTCCTAAACTCCGACAGCTAGAAGAGGAGGATCCTGCTCTTCATATTGTGTGGAATGAGCAGCTACAAGAAATCCAAGCCCAAATAATGGGGGAGGTACAAATCGAGATTTTGCAGAGTCTTATTACTAGCCGATTCGGGGTATCCACTACATTTGATTCAGGAAAAATTGTTTATAAAGAAACGATTTCAAACAAAGTAGAGGGTGTAGGGCACTTTGAGCCTTTGAGACATTATGCAGAAGTGCATTTACTATTAGAACCTGGTGAACCAGGCTCTGGCATACAATTTGCCTCCAATTGTAGTGAAGACTTGTTAGAAAAAAACTGGCAAAGACTCATTTTATCTCATTTGGAAGAAAAAAATCATAGAGGTGTTTTGACTGGTGCTTTTATTACAGATATGAAAATCACACTGGTATCGGGCCGTGCCCATAAAAAGCATACTGTAGGTGGGGATTTTAGAGAAGCAACTTATCGTGCTGTACGCCAAGGCTTAAAACAAGCAGAGTCTATTCTTTTTGAACCCTATTATGCTTTCCAACTAGAACTGCCTGAAAAAATGGTAGGTAGAGCTATGACAGATATTGAAAAAATGCATGGATCTTGTGAACTCGTACAAACAGATTCTGAAATGGCCATTCTAGTAGGAAGTGCCCCTGTAGTAACAATGAGAAACTACCAGCAAGAAGTGACCGCTTATACCAAGGGGCATGGTAGGCTGTTTTGTAGCCTAAAAGGCTATGAGCCTTGCCATAATACAGAAGAAGTGTTGTCCCTCATGAATTATGACTCTGAAAGAGACCTTGATAACCCAACTGGTTCTGTTTTCTGTGCTCATGGAGCAGGCTTTTCAGTCCCTTGGGATAAGGTACACGACTATATGCATCTAGAAAACTACTTGCTGCAAGATAACGGATTGCATTCAAACGATACCCTATCTTATGAAACACCAGCAGAAGAGGATACGGTTATTGGCCTAGATGAAATCGATCAGATTATTAATCGGACATTTTATGCAAATCAAGGGGAGAAGTCTGTCTGGAAAAAAAAGAAAACAGCTCATCAAAGTTACTATGATCCGACTTCCTATATAAGCCGTCCAAAAGAAAAAAAGCAAGAATATCTCCTTATAGACGGCTACAATATTATTTTTGCTTGGCCCGAACTAAAAGTGTTAGCAGAAGAGAATATGGACGGCGCTAAAATTAAGCTTCTTGAATGTTTGAGTAATTATCAGGGCATACGAAAGTGTGAGATTATCGTTGTCTTTGATGCTTATCGCGTCCAAGGCCATCGCACTGAAACCATAGACTATCTTAATATCCATATGGTCTATACCAAAGAAGCTCAAACAGCAGACCATTATATTGAAAAGTTTGTTCACGAGCATCATGCACACTACCAGGTAACCGTAGCCACTTCAGATGGTTTAGAACAAATTATCATTCGCGGAAAAGGTGCTGCCTTACTATCCGCTAGAGAACTGAAACAAGAGATGGAAAGAGCACATTATACAATGATGGAAAACTATCAAGCATTACAGCCAAGAGAGCGAAACTATTTGGAAGATGCCCTCTCGCCAGAAGTTAGGGCTCAACTTGAACAATTATCGATGGAAGAATCCTAATGATTGAGTCATCTATAATACAAAGGGCTCTCTTGGTATTCTCTCAAATATAAGGGAGCCTTTTGTTTCACCCTACGAAAGAAACATCATACCACATTAGAACAAAGGAGTTACGCTATTATATGAAATTTTATTTTGCACCAATGGAAGGTATCACAGGCTATATTTATAGAAATGCTCATGCTACCTTTTTTAATCAAGTAGACAAATATTTTATTCCTTTTATTTCACCTAACCAACATGGCCGCTTATCTACAAAAGAGCTTCATGACATTTTGCCTGAACATAATACTGGATTAGTTGTGATTCCTCAAATCCTTACGAACAATGCAACTGACTTTATTCGTACATGCCATCAATTAGAGTCATTTGGTCATCACGAAGTGAATCTTAATCTGGGATGCCCTTCAGGGACGGTTGTTGCCAAACATAAAGGCTCTGGTTTTCTTGCGAAAAGAGAAGACCTTGACCGTTTTCTAGATGAAATTTTTACACAGTCACTTATTCAAATTTCCATCAAAACGAGAATCGGCAAAGATGAACCGGATGAGTTTTATAAGCTCATTGAAATTTTCAATAAATACCCTATGACAGAACTCATTGTTCATCCTAGAACCCAAAAAGATTATTATAAAAACACCCCTAATATGACCGTTTTTAAAGATGCTGTAGCCCTTAGCAAAAACCCACTTGTTTATAACGGCAATATTTGCACGCCTCAAGATTACACAGACTTCTGTGAAGCTTTTCCATCTGTAGATACACTTATGATTGGTAGAGGATTACTTTCAAACCCTGGACTACTCACAACGCTTACCCAGGGTAGCCCTACTGATAAACAACTGGTTAAGGTTTTCCATGACAAGGTTTATCTAGATTATCAACAAGTACTTTCTGGAGAACGTAACGTATTGTTTAAAATGAAAGAACTGTGGTTCTATATGAGCCATTTGTTCCCTAGTCACGAGAAGCATATTAAAAAGATTAAGAAATCTCAAAGATTCTCAGACTATGAGCAGGCTGTTTTAGCATTATTTAATATTTAATATTTAATGCCTAAGACAATAGTTCCTTTCCCTGCATCAATAACCCTAGCAGCTTCAATGTTTTCATCTGAGAGATTTTTGGCACCTAAGGGTTCTAAATACACTTGTTCAAAATGCTTACAGGCATAAGGCTCAAAGAAGTCTCTATCAAACACTAATCCTCTAAGCTCAGACATGAGCCCTATCTTGTATAGGAATAAAGGGATTTTGAAAAGTGTATGCATTTGGAAGAAATCATCAAATACATCTATCATTTTACCAATAGTTCCTTTAGGATTTTCACTAAAACCAACGCCATCAACACATCCTAGTAAATAAACAGGCTTTTGAGGGTGTAATTCATTATACTGATCGATGAGATCTTTAATAGCTATTGTTTCATTGGATTTATCCACACCGTACTGCCCTGGGTCTGATGAATGGATTAACGACTGTATGAGTACTCTAACATCTCCATTAGCGTCTTTAATGACAAGGTCAAAACTATGGACGCTGAAATTGCTAATATCTTTTGCAACAATTGTCATATTTGATAAATCTACATTGGGATCATATTGGCCCATGGGATCCTTATGCTTACTTTCTGGGACAAATTTTACACCACACTCATAGCATACTTTGGCAAATGTCATTTCAGCTCCGTGCCCTCTATACTTAGCTTGTTTTTGTTGAATTTCTTTAGGTGCAATGAGGTTATTAAAAATAGGGGTTATATGTGCTAAATCTATCTCTGAAAAGGTATCTAATATTTCTTCAATCCCTTTGTTGATAAAATATGTTGCAATGAGTTCTGCTAAGTGGATTTTATACGTGGATGTTTTGAGTTGAGTAATAAAAAATTTGGTATTGTGCTTAAGAAGGTTTTCTCTTGATTCATTGACCAAACGCTTACCTCTATCAAAAGTTGTGATATTAACAAGATACGTTAGGTCCAGATACAAACGTTTATCTGAAATACCAAGTAAAAGCCTAATATCATTAATCATAAGCGGGGTATCTATTAACGCCGTTGAGATAATTTCATGAATAGGCTTTTCATGTTGTTTTTGTTCTCTATAATGTTGAATGAATTTTATAAGGTTCTCACACACTTCTGAGGCAATCACATGCCCCTTATAAAGTGGTAAATCATCTTGCGCTGCAACGCAGTACCAAAATTCTTGTATTCTATCCATATTGAAGTCTCCTTTTAATAATTATGTTGATTAATCAGTCTATCTATTGTACTATGTAAGCGACAACCGTACAAGGGCAACAGGAAGGATGTGTTAAGGTGCTCAATCTTTATCAAATAAGTCTTGACTTACAAAAAGAGTCTTCGGCCCTGCCTATAGCCTCTAAAAAATTGGTTAAAGCCTTTTATCATAAATTAGAATCACCCGATCATGAACTTGAAGAGATTCTTGCTTCGTGGAAAACTGAGTTTCGTTTTATTTATGGGGATATTGCAAACAATATTTCTAGCAATAAAAAAGTTAAACCTACAGAACTTGCCGAAATCTATGGTTTAGATACAAACAACTTTACAGATGAAAAGGTTACACTTTTATTTTTGGCAATCCAAACTTACTTCAGTCTACTGGTGAGACTGATTACGTACAAATTAATAAGTTCCATTAAGCGTCATGACTCCCAATCAGATCATTTATATGACTTTATTACCATGATTACAAATGGTACATACTTTAGAGCATATGGTATCGATAACTACTGCTATGAAGATTGGTATTGTTGGTTTGAACAATCCTGGGACACGCAGCTTGAAGAAGCAGTAGGACAACTTGTTGTGGCTCTTGATGACTATGATACCATACCCCATATCTCTGACTTTATTGCGTTACACAACAATGACTACATCAAACAAATTTATGAAACGATTATTCCTAAACAGCTCAGACATGCATTAGGGGAGTACTATACTCCTGACTGGATGGCACTGCATACTATACAAAGTATTGCACCAGCTGATACGATTGCCCATACGCGTTTTTTAGACCCCACATGCGGTTCAGGAACTTTCTTATTTAAAACACTTCAGTTGATACGAAGAGACGTTCATGATATTCAAGCAATTACCCAACGTGTTGTGGGTTATGACATTAATCCTCTGGCTGTATTGACCTCAAAAACAAACTACATTATTTCTAATATAGACATCATTCATCAACAGACTTCTGTGCATTTACCAGTCTATCAGTTTGATGTGATTAATGCACCAACTGTAGAAAATGATCACCTCATTATTGATTTAAATCATGGCGAGACATATAAGCTCCCTCTACATCTTATAACCTCTGATAACTATAAACACTTTATAATGGAAGTTAGAAGACAGTTAACCCAAGGTACTCAGCAATGCCTATTTGAAGTCGACACATATGAGCAGAATCCTGCCTATGTATTGTACTCACAGTTAAATGCGTACAGTCAGTTTGTAGGCCATATCATACTCAATACCATTGTGAATCGCATACAGGGGTATTTAGAAGCCCCTGTAGATATTATTATAGGGAATCCCCCATGGGTGAACTGGGAGTACCTCCCTTTAGAATACCGTACCAAGTCTCAGTATTTATGGAAAGAATATGGTATTTTTTCTGCTACGGGAAGAGATTTGAGCTTTTCTAAAGAAGATATCTCTGTTCTTTTAACGTACGTGGTGATTGACAAATACTTGAAGCAAAACGGTTACTTAGCTTTTGTGATTAGACAAGCTATCTTTAAGTCTGCACAAAATGGTGTCGGATTTAGAAAATTCAAGGTCAAAGAGGATGGCTATCCTATCAAGGCCCTTAAAGTAGATGACCTGTCTCATATCAAAGCTTTTGAAAATGCTACAAATAGCACAGCTATTATGTATTTCCAAAAAAATCATCTGACAGAATATCCTGTTTGTTATAATGTATGGAAGAAGAATCCTAACCTTAAGAGAGCCTCTTTTGGATCTTATGCCGAACTAGAAGATATACAAGATCAAATTATCATTTATTCTATGGTTGCTATGCCAGCTATCAAAGAAGACCCTACATCTTTATGGATTACCGCTGATGCTACAGCCCTAGATGCTGTCCAAGGTGTTTTAGGTTCCAATGATTACCGTGCCCGAACTGGTATTTTTACGGGTGGGGCAAATGCAGTGTATTGGATGAATGTTCATAGCCAAACAAGCAGCAGCGCGGTGATGATTTCCAATATTACTGAACGTGCTAAGAGGAAAGTGCAATCTGTTACCCAAGAGATTGAGCCTACCTTAATCTATCCTTTAGTTCAAGGTAGTGATGTGCAGAAGTGGCAAGTGAATACAAAAGCCTATATCCTTTGTCCTCATACACATGAAACAAAAATGCAGCCCATTGATAAAAAAGTGATGGAGGAGAAGTACCCACTCACATTTGAATACCTTTTATCCTTCAAGCAAGAACTGGATGAGCGTAAAGGCTTTGCAGGCTGGGAAAAAGAAATCCAAAAAGAAAATTTCCATGCTATTTTACGTGTAGGGGAATATACTTTTTCAAAATATAAAGTGGCATGGCGCTACATTGCATCAGAATTTATTACAGCAGTCATTACCCAGCACTCAGACCCATTCTTAGGCAATAAAATGCTTATTCCTAATGAAAAAGTGATGTATGTGAGTACAGATGATGAAAATGAAGCCTATTACCTATGCGGGATACTAAGCTCTGACCCTATAGCCTTTACTGTAAAAAGCTATATGAACCCTACAAGTATTTCTGCTCATGTTC
This sequence comes from Cellulosilyticaceae bacterium, assembly GCA_051647765.1. Lineage (GTDB taxonomy): Bacteria > Bacillota > Clostridia > Lachnospirales > Cellulosilyticaceae > JBOFEH01. The sequence goes on from JBOFEH010000210.1 coordinate 17,657, forward strand.
TTGAAAAATTGCAGATCGCTACCTTTGACCCTACAGACGAAAAACATTTACAAATTGCTGCCCTGTGTCAAGCAGGTCATGCTACTGAAAACACCACACAACGCATTGAGATTTTAGAACAAATTAATGGGGTAGTCGCACAGATCTATCACATTACACCCGAACAAATGTCTGTTATTAAAAACCTACTATCATTATAAATGTCATTAAATCTGGGCCTATGAATGTCTCTTTTAGATATTTATAGGCCCTTAGTCTAAAATGGCATACACGAAGGAGTAGCTTACATGAAAATAAAATACAAAATCGACACTAGCTGTGTAGGCTGCGGAGCCTGTAAAGTTGTTTGCCCAACCCACTGCATTAGTAAAGGGAGCCCTTATTATATTCGTGAAGAAGCGTGTATTGGATGTGGGCACTGCTTAACACGGTGTTGGCGCAAACTCATTCTCCCTAAAACACCCCAAATGGAAGAGATCTAATATTGACAAACCTTACGCATAAACGTATTATTTATTCATAATAGTGATTATTATATACTTCAAACAATAAAGAGAGGGCATTTCATGATTTATTTAGATTATGCCGCTAATACACCTGTTGACCAAGTTGTATTAGCTTCATTTACAGAATCAGCCTCTACGTACTTAGCCAACCCTAATGCCTCTCATCACTTAGGCCGTTTAGCAAAAGAACGTATCGAACGTGCAAATCAGCAAATTGCACATAGGCTTGGCATCAAAAGTACAGAGATTATCCATACTTCTGGTGCAACAGAAGCCAACAATCTAGCGATTAAAGGTATTGCCCAAAGCTATAAGCGTAAAGGGAATCATATCATTACCACTTACTTGGAGCATGCCTCCGTTACCAGTCCTATCATGACGCTTCAGCAGCAGGGGTATGACGTTGATTTTGTTGATTTAGATGAGCAGGGTAGAGTGGACCTTGAACACCTGAAGGAACTTTTACGAGAAGACACGATACTTGTTTCAATCAGCTATATTGATAGCGAAATCGGTACAATACAACCCATTCAAACAATCCGTGAGCTTATTGACCTTTATCCACATTGTATCTTCCATGTAGATGCTACACAAGCCGTTGGTAAAATCCCAATAGACTTAGATGCTATAGATCTCTTAACTTTTGCCCCCCATAAGTTTTATGGTCTAAACGGCTCAGGGGTATTAATCAAAAAAGAGGGGATTTTACTAGAGCCTCAAATACATGGTGGCCTCAGTACCACTGCTTATCGTAGCGGCTCTCCAGCACTTGCATTCATTGTAGCCACCGAAACGGCTCTTGAGTTGGCTATTAGTCAACTCAGTCAGCATTTAAGTCATGTCCAAAAATTAAACCATCAGCTTAGGCAAGGGTTAAGTGCCTACAAAGAAGTGGTCATCAATAGCAGTAGTCATTGTTCCCCTTATATTCTTAACCTTAGCCTAAGAGGACTGTCAGCTAAGGACTTCCAAAAAGAATTAGAGGCCCTTGAGATTTATGTTGCAACTAAAACTGCTTGTTCAACCCCTACAACCCCATCTAGACCTGTATATGCGTTGACTAAAGACCGTAAGCTTGCTTTATCCACTTTGAGAATCAGCCTTAGTCACCATACAACTCTAGAAGAAATAAATGCATTTCTCAGTGCATTTGAAATCTGTTATAAAAAACTAAAGAAATAAGGATGACTTTATGGAAAAATACAAAGAAATAGAACGTAGTTTAATTAAAAAATATCGTAAAGAGATTTGGACAAAGTTTGTCAGAGGGATCAATGATTACGAATTGATTCAAGACGGCGACAAAATCGCTGTCTGTATCTCTGGCGGAAAAGACTCTATGATTCTTGCAAAATGTATGCAAGAGCTCCACAGACATGGTAAACGTAATTTTGAACTTGAATTCCTTGTCATGGATCCAGGGTATAATGAATTTAACCGTCAAATGATTATTGATAATGCAGCACTCCTTAATATTCCTATCAAAATCTTTGACACACAGATTTTTGATATTGTAGCTGATATCGAGGACTCTCCATGTTATTTATGTGCACGTATGAGAAGAGGTTATCTCTATAAGCATGCCCAAGAACTAGGTTGTAACAAAATTGCTCTAGGTCATCATTTTGACGATGCTATTGAAACCACATTAATGAGTATGCTTTATAGTGGTGAGATCAAAACAATGATGCCAAAACTCCACAGCGCCAATTATGAAGGTATGGAATTGATTCGCCCACTTTATCTTGTCAAAGAAGCAGATATTATCGCATGGTCACGCTCAAATGATTTGAGATTTATCCAGTGTGCTTGTCGTTTTACAGAAAATTGCATGCTAGGGGATAATGGTGGCGGTTCAAAACGTCAAGAAATGAAGTCACTTGTAAAGAAATTTAGACAAACAAACCCACATATCGATATGAATATTTTTAGAAGTGTGCATAACGTTAATCTTAATACTGTGATTGGATACCGTAATGACCATACCACACATAACTTCTTAGATACTTATAACCAAAAATCAAAATCATAGATTCAAAAAGCTTCCTTTTTTCTCAAATAGGAAGCTTTTTGAATTTATTGACTTATTGTCTTTATAAAAGGTAATATTTGTGATAAAATGGATTAAATTGGAAATTAAATAAGAAAGGTGGTTTCTATGAAATCCTCTTCACACATACATATGTCAAATCTATTGACCTTTTTAAAACAATACCGTGCATTACGTAGCCCTCTTATTTCAGACTTAGAACAAGAACCTTGGTTTCTATGGTTAGATTCTCTGTCTCATCTAGAGCCGTCTGCTACAGATAGCCCTTTTCTTACAATTACTAAGGACAGTTCATTATTTGAAATAAGTTATGATCTCTATGAGCAGCTCCACAAAGAGCCTGAGGGATTAGAATTACTATTAGGAAATGGGATGCTTTATCACACATCTTCCAACCAGACCATTCATTATCCTTTGATTCTGCAAGCCGTAACACTACATTTTGATCCTAGCATTCCTGAATTCAAACTTTGCCTTAGCAGGCGTTCTCCTTATCTATGCAAGACACTATTACAAAATTCAAGTCACGTAAGACACACATGTTTAAAGAATTTATTTAATCATTATGACAACGCGCCTTTTTCACCACTGACTTTCATACAAAATCCCAATGTACTCAATCAACTCGCTTATGCTTATCACACGTCACCTTGTATCCTTAAAGATGCCACATTACTGCAAATGCACGACCAACAACCACAGTTTTATTGTCGGCCAGTGCTCATACTTCATAAGCGTCGCCATACATCTAGTGTGACTATTGATCGTATGCTGCAAGATTTGGGGCAATATCCTAACATTCCCAGCTTTATAGAACATTTGTTCGACTTACCTAAAACAGGCACTTCATCATCTGACATATATCCTTCTGTGCCTACATTAGACACATTACGCCAACAACTTCTTATGGCCAAACCAACTAATTTTGAACAGCTTTTAGTGGCCCATCATTTACAACACCAAGATGCTGTACTTGTTCAGGGACCTCCTGGTACAGGTAAATCTCATACCATTGCTAATATCGTGGGACATTTATTATCTGAGGGTAAGCGTGTCCTTATTACAGGTGCTAGCGAAAAAGCCTTATCTGTAATCTATCAACAAATACCTGCCTCTCTACATGTGTTCTGTATGCATTTATTTTCTCATACCCAAACACAAGAGACACTGGAACATCAGCTCTTAGATCTTCACCACTTACGAAGTCAACTTGAAACCATAGACCTTCCTCAGATAATCCAGCAGCTAGAAAACAAGTCTCATAATTTGCAACACACGCACAATCATCTTATAGAAAAAATTAACCAATTAAGTGAAAGTCAGTCTGCGACCATCCAACTTGGTGATCATCGCTATGAAGCCAATCAAGTGGCTAGTTGGCTTCATAATGGACAAGTTTCTGCTAGCGATCTTAAAGCACTTAAGTGTCAGCTCACTGCAGTTCAAGATATACTCTCTTTGTGTAGCAAGTGGGAGATAAGTTGTATTGATGCGGCACTAAACGCTCATAAACTAAGTGATTGGAAACATCTCTGCCAGACACTCAAACATATTCGCTATTTAGAAACTCAGTTACACTGCGACTATACTGCTTTTATGACACACTATCCCAAGCTTCTTCGGTTACGTAAACAACTTAGAGGGGAGTGGGAACAGCTTCTTATGCCACATGATGTTTTACCCTTGGAAGAACTACACCTTAAAACATCCCAAATCTGTAGAGAATACGGTGTGCCTATACGCAAATGGCTTGATTGGACCAAATCAACATTACATCCACTGTTAAGAAAATGTGAATCACTCCATTTACTGTCAGACGATCACAAAAGGACCGATTGGGCAAACCTTGGAGGTGAAGTACTACCTAAACTTTTACACCAACTCGATTTACTTATCACTTTAACAGAAACACTAACAGTATGGCATGACACCCCTCTGGCTTATGATGAAATGATTCATGAGTTAACGGCAACGGAAGAAACCCTTGAAGAAGTTACAACAGAGCTAATCTTTTATAAAACTTGGTCTCATACCCTCACACACTTTGAGCACAATCAAGATCAAGTCCAAGCCATTGCATCATGGAAACAACTGATTCACCAAATCGGTTCTGGACGTAGCAAAAACGCTTCCAACCTTAGGGCAGAGGCCCGCCGTCTACTTCCTAGTTGTCAACAAGCCATACCTATTTGGCTGATGCCATTAGAGCAAGTGCTATCTTATTTCACACCTGATCAAAACCAATTTGATGTGGTCATTATTGATGAAGCAAGTCAAGTGGATATGCTCGGGATTATTGCACTTTATTTTGGAAAAAAAGTATTAATCGTAGGGGATGACCAGCAAGTAAGCCCATTAGCAATCGGTGAGAATCAGCAGTTACTGCAACAGCTCATAGACGCTCATCTCTATGATATACCGCATGCTCATCTTTATTCTGGCAAATTCTCACTGTATGACTTAGCACACATTGCAGGTTATCAACCTATACAGCTCAAACAACACTTTAGATCTATCCCGTCAATCATAGATTACCCTAATCGGTGGGTTTATGATAACTGCATGGTTCCTTTGCGACCAGAATACCCCCATACTGTAGGGGACACTCGGCGTACGGTTCAAGTTACCGGTGCTCAGGAAATAGATGGCGTTAATGATCTTGAGGCTGATATCATCGTTAATCTGATTGTTGATTGTATTCAAGAGCCTCAATACATGGATAAATCCTTTGGTGTGATTTCTCTCAAAGGCGAGAAACAAGCGGCGCTTATTGCCTCCAAGCTTCATCAAAAACTTTCTCCTAGCCAATATCTTTCACACCAGATTCTTTGTGGGGTGCCTTCACACTTTCAAGGTGATGAACGCGATGTTTTGTTCCTTTCTATGGTTGAGACGCCCCAAAATCATGGCACACTACGCCTACTATCTGAAGGGATGGATGATCTTTATAAAAAACGTTACAATGTTGCATTAAGCCGTGCCAAAGAACAACTCTGGCTTATTCATTCATTTGATCCCAACAAACATTTAAAAACTGGGGATCTTAGAAAAGAATTATTTGACGCTTTTAGGCAAGGTTTTGATTGCTCACTTTCTGATACCCGTAGGCTTTCAGAAAGTGAGCAGTACCTCTTAGCCTGGCTTATTCATCTCGGTTATGATGTCCATCCTGCAAAAGCAATAGGTTCCGTAAACATCTCACTTATTGTAAAGGGACTTAGTACACAAGTTGCACTCATTTGTGAAGAGGGATATAACCTGTCTTATCGTTTAGATGCTACTAAAATGATAGTATCTAAAGTACAGTTACAACGTTTAGGTTGGCACTTTATCCATATTCCTGTCACTGTCCTTTCAACAGCACTTGAAAAACAAATGGACACCATTGTCACCCAATTAGGCTACTATGGCGTCCATCCTCATATTCTACAGGCTACAACAGACCTTACTTCCTAGCCGATACACTGGCATAAAATACTGCACTTAACAATATACTGCCGCCTAGTAGTTCTTTTGGAGCAGGACATTCTAGTGAAAGAATAGCATACGTAAATCCAGATATTATCCCCCATATAAGTCAATATTGATGTATTATAACATAAATTTCCCCTATCCTACAGATACTACGAATGATTGCATACTAGGAGGGATTCAATGGATACACCAACAGCAGGTCAAACATTTACCTTAGATTATTTGGGTAAATACTATTTTTATGATATTGAGAGTTTCAAGTCGCAAAATCCTAATGCCGAGATGATTTTGAAACAAATAAAGGAGTACAGTCGCTATCAAGAAGGAGATCACGCATTTACCAAAACCAAGTTTGGTCATATTAGTGAAGGGTATACTTTGAAAGGTGTAGAAGTGGTGATTCCACCACATGCAGATTATTTACTAATAGGCGGAGAAAAGCGTCACTTAGATCTTGCATTTAAAATGGAGTGCTCCAAGCTTGAGGACCATGTACGTATTGGGACTAGGCTCATAGAAGATGGGCAATCCATCTCTTGCCTACTTTATATCAATCACACGCAAGCACAGGATTTTCTAAACTGCTTAGAACAAATCAAAGCGAATCAGCCTCATTAACAACAAAAAAGTTCAAGTCAAACATTTACTGTCTGACTTGAACTTTTTTTATTAACTTACCTTATTTATTCTACACGTATGGATTCAATTACAATAGGTTGTAATGGCTTATCCATCCTATCAACAGCTACACTATTCAGTACTTCTACAATTTCTATGCCTTTTGTAACCTTCCCAAAAGCTGCATAATAACCATCCAGATGTGGTGCATCCTCCGTCACAATAAAAAACTGACTCCCTGCAGAGTTTGGTGATTGACTACGTGCCATAGATAAAACCCCTTTTGTGTGACGTATACTACTACCAGTATAACCATTAGCAGCAAATTCTCCCACTATGCTATAGCCTGGACCACCTGTTCCATTTCCTTCCGGACAACCACCTTGTACTACAAAATCTTTGACAATACGATGAAGCGATAGTCCATCATAGAAGTGACTATTGGCTAACTTAATGAAGTTTTCTACCGTTTGTGGGGCATATTCTTGATAAAGAGCAGCCTCTATCGTCCCATAGTCTTTAAGGATAATACGTGCAATAGGGTACTGCCTCACTTGATACGTAATCGCCACCGTCTGTGACTTTGCATCCCATATTATTTTTGCCCCCAACTGCTCACTTACAAAGCGAACAGGTACCATAGTTACTCCATTAACGATTTTTGCTTCCCCTGGAGCAGGAGACTCCTTCATCTCAAGTTGTATATGTACTGTTCCTTGGGTAATATTAATGTGTTTTGTCGGGGCATCGTAAGCAACTTTTGCACCTAACTGCTCACTGATCATACGCAGTGGAACAAGTACAACGCCATTTTCTTGCACTGGAGCAGTAGAAGCAGTTACCACTTGTCCATTAAAGGTCATTGTAATCCCCTTAGCCAAAATACACTGCGTTAGGCTCATTAACACGATCAACATAGTGAGTACCAAATATTTTCTTTTCATATGTACCTCCCTTTAGCTTCTTTTCTCATCTAGTATAGCACACAAGTATTTCCTAAGATATTCCCTAATCATCTTTATTATTTCCTGGGAAAATATGTAAAACCACGTTAGGTACATGACTTTAATTATAAAATATTTTATTTTAAACCGAGGAAAATATCTCCAAAAAGCAGTTTTTACCCTTGAAATGACAAGGCTTCAACGGAACCTCATTTACCTATGTTTATGACATCTTCTTAAGTTAACAATCCACTAAAACAGTTATGACCTATTGGGCCTAAAAACCAGTATTCCCAATGGTTTGCTTTTAACATACACGTCCAAATTCACTGGTTATCTTCAACGGATAGATTCATGTCAGTCTGTTTGACAAATACCTTTAAAAATGATATATTTCATAAGACAGTCGAGAATAAATATTATAAAATAATAATATAGACTAAAAACACTGATAAAGGGCCCACGTGGATTTATCCTCCATGTTGTCCATGCATTAATAAATCTTATGATAGAATTGCGGGGGATTGAAAATTTATGAAAGTAATCAAACGAGATGGGACAGTTGTTGCATTTGATGAATCCAAAATTTATCAAGCCATTATGAAAGCTATGAAATATGGAAGTGGTATCGTAGACGAGGGAGTTGCTAAAAAAATTTCTGAGGAAATTCATCATCTATTCTCTAAGTCTGGGAATACACCAACTATTTTTCAAATTGAAACTTATGTTTATCTGAAACTTATTGAAAATGGTCATGAGCTTACAGCAAAATCTTATGAAAGTTACCGTGCGATTCAAGCTTTTAAACGTGAAACAAACACAACCGATGCAAGTATACTTGGCCTCATTGATCTTACAAATGAAGAAGTGATGAATGAAAACTCCAACAAAAATGCTATGATGGCATCTACCCAGAGAGACCTTATTGCCGGAGAAGTTTCTAAAGATATTTCGAGACGTAAAAAACTTCCTTCACGTATTGTTCAAGCCCATGATGAAGGGGTTCTTCATTTCCATGACTTAGACTATTTTATGCAGTCGATCTTTAACTGTTGCCTCATTAATATTAAAGATATGCTTGATAATGGTACAGTCATTAATAAACGTATGATTGAAAGTCCCAAAAGTTTTCAAGTTGCATGTACAGTCATGACTCAGATTATTGCCCAAGTTGCAAGTAGCCAGTATGGTGGACAATCTGTAGATATACGTCATCTAGGGAAGTACTTAAGACGTGCAAAAGATAAGTATAGAGAGATGCTTAAAGAAACGATCCAAGATCCTACAATCCTTGAGCAAACAGTTCAAACACTTACACATAAAGAACTGGTTTCGGGAGTACAAACGATTCAATACCAAATCAATACGCTTATGACAACAAATGGCCAAAGTCCATTTGTCACCTTGTTCCTTAATATAGAAGAAGATGATGACTATGTGGAAGAAGTGGCACTCATTGTAGAAGAAATCCTCAAACAACGCCTAGAAGGCATAAAAAACGAAAAAGGTATCTATACAACCCCAGCATTCCCTAAACTTATTTATGTATTACATGAGCATAACTGTTTAGAGGGTGGATACTATGATTATGTCACAGAGATGGCTGTTAAATGTAGTGCCAAGAGACTTTATCCTGATTATATTTCAGCAAAAGAAATGAAGAAAATCTATGAAGGTAATGTCTTTTCTTGTATGGGGTGCCGTAGTTTCTTATCCCCTTGGAAGGATACCGATGGCAATTATAAATTTGAGGGACGCTTTAACCAAGGTGTTGTCAGCCTTAACTTGCCACAAATCGGTATTGTTGCAGACGGAGACACTGAGAAATTCTGGGAACTTCTTGATAACCGATTAGACCTTTGTTTTGAGGCTCTTATGTGTCGTCACAGAGCACTCAAAGGGACACTCTCAGACGAATCTCCAATTCACTGGCAACACGGTGCTATTGCAAGACTCGGACAAGGAGAGGTTATTGATCCACTCTTGATGGATGGCTATTCAACCATTTCACTTGGGTATATTGGCCTCTATGAAGCGACTAAGCTCATGACTGGTGTTTCTCATGTTGATCCACAGGGTGAAGCATTTGCCCTCGAGTTAATGCAAAAATTGAGTGCAACAACGCAGCGTTGGAAAAAAGAAACGGGACTTGGGTTTGGTTTATACGGTAGTCCAGCCGAATCACTTTGTTACCGCTTCGCAAAAATCGATAAGGCTAAGTTTGGGGACATAAAAGATATTACAGATAAAGGTTATTACACCAATAGCTATCATGTAGATGTACGTGAACCTATTGATGCCTTTACTAAACTCAAATTTGA